>JANLQO010000359.1:0-16559 GCA_031367855.1 Planctomycetia bacterium
CGTTGCAAGCTATCCGGGTAATCCGTGCCTCTGCGATGGACGCACCCGGCAGGAGCGACCCACCATGGTCACACCCGGCAGGAGCGACCCACGAGCGACCCATCATGTTCGCACCCAGCAGGAGCGACCCACCATGTTCGCAGCCCGAAAGAACCGGCAGGAGCCCTCGAGCTCCCATGACGGAATCTCGTCATGCAAGCGAATCTGTTAGAATCAAAACTCATCAGCATCTATTGCTAGCGAAAGAAAATATGAGAATGCCAACATGACCGACTCAGCGCCTACCCGACTTGTTCGGCCGGTAATCATTGGACTTGTGGGTGGAGTTGCGTCAGGCAAGTCTTACGTGGCCGAGTTGCTTGAAAATCTAGGAGCTCTGCGTATTGACGCAGATCGCCTTGGGCATGAAGTGCTGCTGATGAAAGAGGTGCGAGAACAATTGGTCGGGATTTGGGGGCCCAGCATCTTGACGGATCGGGGTGAGGTGGATCGTTCACAAGTTAGCAAGCTGGTGTTTGGAAACTCAATGAATGCTGTCGCTTGTCGGCGGCAACTAGAAGCAATTGTTCACCCGCGCATTCGCTCATTGGCTCTGGATCGCATTGCAGCAGTAAGGGCGCTGTCAGAAGTTCCATTGGCAATTGTGATCGACGCGCCACTGTTGATTGAAGCAGGTTGGGAGTCGTTGTGCGATTTCATCTTATTTATCGACTCGCCGCTGGAAGATCGCGTGCAACGCGCGACCGCTCGAGGCTGGACGGAAGCGCACTTCGCAGATCGCGAGAACAGCCAAATCTCCTTGGACGAAAAGCGACGTTGCGCGACACATTTTCTCGACAACCGCCGACAAGCCACTATGGCTGAGCAAGTCAACCACTTCTGGATGGAACTTGAGCGTTGTGTTCCCAAGGGGTGAAGAGTTCCGGTGAAGAAGCAAGCGAGTTCTTACTGCTCTTCAATCATGTGTGATAGGTTGGAAGCGACCTTCACGCAAGAAATTTGCGCACAAGTCGACGACGCTTTGCTTGAATAGCACCGAACTATGCATGCCGGGAACGACCACATAGTCGGTTGCGTCGTCCAAGCCCGTCGCCTGGGGAGCGACGACTAGATCGCCGCTGGCGGCGACTATACCAACTTGGACTCCGGTCGAGGTGGGCAATTGATTTACGAAACTATCGATACGATCGGTGATTTCGTCGAGCATTCGAATGCGGCCTTGCAATGCACTAGAGGCTCGTCGAGCCATGTGCGAACCACGATTGGGAGGGCAAAGCATGATGACGCGGCCCAGGTTTTCGAAGTGGTGATTTTGAAGTGCGCTTCGCGTAATGATGGATCCCAAGCTATGGGCAACGATATGAAATGTCACTTCACCGGCTGACTTCTGCAGGTCCATCAAATAGCTTGCAAATTCGCTTGCATGCTCTTCGATCGATCCCCTCAGGCTGCGGTAACTCCAATTGCGAGTCGCATAGCCGCGCCGCCGAAATCTCCACTCCAACGGTTTCATCAACGCGCGATGTGAGACCCAACCATGAATCAAGACGACAATTTCACGCTTGTCGGCGGGTCCCGAATTGTCTCCTTGCATGGCGTAAGCTCTTTCGTGGCGTAAGCTTCCAGCTTGCGAGAATTGTTCTACGGGATCCCTGCAACGCCTCACTATACCAACTCGGTCAACCATTGGGCGAGTGCAGGCTACTCCGGAATCAACATCAAATTGTCTATCAACCTCGTTGAGCCGACGTGGGCGGCGATCAGTGCAATGGCTGGTGGCGCTAATTCCGTCAAATCGGCTAGAGTTTCTTGATGAACGACCCTCGCGTAATCGATGCGGTCGACGCCCCCAGCGATCAGTTGCTGATGCATCACCGACTCCAGCGTCGCGACGCTGCGCTCGCCGCCGAAAACAAGTTGCTGCACCAGCGCCAGCGACTGCCATAAGCAAAGGGCGGTTTCGCGTTGCGCCGCGTTCAGATAACGATTGCGGCTGCTCATGGCCAGGCCGTCGGGTTCACGGACTGTGGGGCATCCCTGAACTTGAATATTGACATTCAAATCCTCAACCATGTGACGGATCACGGTCAATTGCTGATAGTCCTTTTGGCCAAAGTAAGCCACTGTGGCGGGCAGGATTCCGAACAGTTTCAGCACGATCGTACACACGCCGCGATAATGACCTGGGCGGCAAACGCCTTCAAGCGGTCGGGCGACGGAAGGTGGCTCGACGTAGGTTGAAAAACCGTCTGGGTACAGCGATTCGTTTTGCGGCACAAATACCAGATCGCAATTTGCACTTCTCAGACCATCGAGATCACTGTCCAGGGTGCGCGGGTAACGCGAGAGGTCTTCATGTGGTGCGAACTGTGTTGGGTTCACAAAGATGGTCGCGATCGATACATCGCACTCTGACACACTGCGCTCCACGAGCGCCAAGTGTCCAGCGTGCAGCGCCCCCATTGTTGGAACCAACCCGATCCGCAATCCCTCGCGTCGCCAATGGCTGACGTGGGCGTACGCTTCGTGCGGACTGGTGATCATTTTCACGGGTTTTTCCTATTTCGGGGAGATCACATTCCATGAAATTCAGCGACGCGCGTTCACGGCCATCGCCTTGCATGCTATCATTCCGCCTAGCTTGCGCCCATTCATACTGTCAATAAATCTAATCGAGCAAGATGCACCATGTCGGATTTCGGAAAACGGCGCAAGCTGCTGACGCGGCTGATTGCCAACGAATCAGCTCAGGCTTTGTTGGTCACCAACTTCAACAACGTGACTTACCTGACAGGGTTTACGGGCGACGACAGCTATCTGCTAGTGACTCGCGACGATTGCTGGATGATTAGCGATCCGCGGTACGAGGAGCAGCTTGGCGAAGAGTGTCCAGGTTTGAGGGCTTTCATTCGGCAACCGGGTGAATTGACCGTAGACGTGACGGTCAACGAGATCAAGAAAGCCAAGTTGGGATCGTTGCTGATTGAAGGCGACACGATGACAGCGGGAGCCTTTGAGAAGCTTAAGTCGGAGCTGCCGGCGGTCTCGATTGGGTTGAGTCAGGGCTTGGTTGAGTCCCTGCGCGCGATCAAAGACAGAACTGAGATTGATTGCTTGCGGCTGGCTGTGAAGATGGCCGAGAGAGTTTTCACGAGCGTGCGGGCTCAACTGCGCGGCGATCAAACGGAGTTGGAAGTGGCCAACGAGATCGACCGCCAAATTCGCTGTATCGGGGGCTCCGGCTGCAGTTTCAAACCGATTGTGGCTGTGGGGCCTCGCGCGGCGTTGCCGCACGCGCGCCCGGCGGGCAGCCAGATCGGTTCAGCCCCGTTTGTTTTGATCGACTGGGGCGCGATTGCGCATCTTTATCGAAGTGATCTGACGCGGGTTCTGGTGACTGGAAAGGTTCCGCCGAAATTCGCCAAGGTCTATAACACAGTTTTGGCAGCCCAACAGGCGGCCATAGCGGCCATGAAACCTGGGGTGATGGTCAGCCAAGTGGATCGCGTAGCGCGTGCAGTCACCGAAGCGGCGGGGATGGGCAAGAACTTCAACCATGGGCTTGGACACGGTATTGGGCTGGACATTCATGAGGCCCCGCGACTGGGGAAAAATCATGATCGACCGCTGGAACCTGGCATGGTAGTAACGGTAGAGCCTGGGGTATACTTTCCCGGATGGGGCGGCGTCCGTATTGAGGATGACGTGCTGATTACTCGGGATGGGCACGAACTTCTTAGTAGTCTTCCCCGTTCCATTGAAGAGAATACAGTAGAGCTGCTCGGCTAGAGGTACACTATTGGTCTCAGCCGAGCGCCTTTGTAATTGTCAAAGCACAGGAAAAAGATGTCCAAAGGCAACAACCCCAAAGAAGACGTATTCAGTGTCGATCGCATTCGCAGTTTGATCGAATTGATGAAAGAATACGATCTCAGCGAAGTCGATCTTAAACAAGACGAACAGCAGATTCGTTTAGTGCGCGGAGCCAAGCAAGTCGTTGCGGCAGGGCCTGCCGGGATTGCCGCTATGGCACCAACTGCTGCGCCCATTGCTGCCGCTCCCGTTGGACCGGTCGCCGACTCGCCGCACATCAAAATTATTAAGTCTCCGATGGTCGGCACATTCTATAGTCGCCCGAATCCCAAGTCGGATGACTTTGTCAAAGTCGGTTCGGCGGTGAGCGCGGACTCCGTAGTTTGTATTATCGAAGCGATGAAGGTCTTCAACGATATTCCGGCGGAAATAGGCGGAAAAATTGTTGAAATCTTAGTGAAAAACGAGGAGGCCGTCGATTTCGAGCGTCCCCTGTTCAAGGTGGATACGCGAGGTTAATCTTCCCGAGCATGTATAACCGAATACTCATCGCCAATCGTGGTGAAATCGCCCTGCGAGTCATTAGAGCTTGCAAAGAAATGGGCATTTCTACCGTCGCCGTCTTTAGTCAAGCCGACCGTGATTCCGCTCACGTGCGCTGTGCAGATCAAGCAATCTGTATTGGGCCCGCAAAATCGATCGATAGTTATCTGCGCATCGATCGCATTATCAGCGCCGCAGAAATTAGTGGAGCCGAAGCCATCCATCCAGGCTACGGGTTCCTGGCGGAGAATTCACATTTCAACGAAGTCGTTCGCAGTAGCGAATTTGACTTCATCGGTCCAACTCCTGAAGCGATGGAGAAGCTGGGCGATAAAAACAGTGCTCGATCCGTGGCGCAGGCCGCCAACGTGCCGGTTGTGCCTGGTAGCGATGGCCTGATAACCGACGAAGAACACGCAGTACGCTCGGCTAAGGAAATCGGTTACCCTGTCCTGATCAAAGCCACTGCAGGCGGTGGTGGCAAGGGAATGCGAGTCGCTACGAACGAGCAAACCTTGCGAGTCGCTCTGCAACAGGCCCAAACCGAAGCCCAAGCCGCGTTTGGCAATGCCGGCGTTTACTTGGAGCGATTCATTGATCGTCCACGTCACGTTGAAGTTCAGATGATTGCGGACTTGCACGGCAACGCCTGCCATCTGTACGAACGCGATTGCTCGGTGCAGCGTCGCCATCAGAAGTTGATTGAAGAGAGTCCATCCCCTTTCCTTTCACAAAAGACGCGCGAAGCGATTTGCGAAGCGGCGAAGCGGTTGATTATCGAAGTCGGTTACCAAAACGCCGGGACGGTTGAGTTCATTGTCGACCAGGAAAATAATTTTTACTTCATCGAAGTCAACGCGCGCATCCAGGTTGAACATCCAGTAACCGAAATGGTCACCGGTATCGATTTGATCAAGACTCAGATTCGTGTCGCCGCGGGTGAACCGCTGCCGTTCAAACAAGCCGATGTTAAATTGCATGGGTCCGCGATCGAGTGCCGCATTAATGCAGAAGATCCAAACAAGAATTTCCAGCCTTGCCCTGGCTTGATCAAAAGCCTGTTTGTACCGGGCGGCTTTGGCGTGCGATTTGATTCTCATGCTCAGGCTGGCTATACGGTCCCACCCCATTACGATTCGATGATCGGCAAGCTGATCGTGCACAAAGAGACTCGCGAAGAATCGATCGCGTGCATGTTGCGGTGTTTGGAAGAATTGCAAGTGCAGGGGATTTCGACGACTGCTGCTTTCCAAATGCGAGTGCTCCGCGAACCGACATTTATCGCCGGTCAAGCTGACACCAAGTGGGTCGAACGCGAGTTACTTAAGACCTAGCGCACGTGTGCCACTGGCTTGGCTAGTGTCACGAAAAAGTCGCAACCTCAATACTGACGTTTCGGGTTAGGATTGCCTCAGCCCGATTGCGGCGTTAAACGCGTCCATTCGGATACACTTTTTTTCATTCGAGTACAAACATGTCCAAATCACCCATCAAAAAGGTTGCCATGTTGTTTGCTGGCGGGCCCGCCCCTGCAGCGAACGCAGTTATTGGAACCGCCGCCTTCGCATTTCTGAATGACGGCATCGAAGTGATCGGCATTAAGCACGGCTACTCAAATTTGATCGATTACGAAGCCGCTGCTCCCTTGGTGCAAGGCGAACACTACATCAAGATCGAACACCACGATCTTTCGCATCGCCGCACTTCGCAAGGTATTATGATTGGTACGGCCCGCACCAATCCCGGCAAGAATGTTTCGGCACCGGAACATTTAGTCGACGCCGAACGCAGTGCTCCGCTCAAACGAGTGTACGATGCGCTGTGCTCTTTGGGTGTGGATGCACTGATTTCGATTGGTGGAGACGACACGCTGAAGACCGCCAACAAGATGAAACTGTTTCAAGACACATTGCCTGTTGGTTCAAAAAAATTCCCGGTCATTCATTTACCCAAGACGATCGACAACGATTACATGGGTATCGACTTTACGTTTGGGTATTTTACTGCGGCAGAGTTTCTCGCGACTGAAATGCGGAACTTGAACTATGACGCCGCCGCCGCTCAAGCCTACTTCTTGTGCGAGGCCATGGGACGTTCCGCTGGTTGGTTGGCTTACGGAGCGGCCATTGCCGGAGAAGCTTGCATGGTACTAAGTGTCGAGGATATTGTCGGTCCGTATCGCGGCGAAGAGACGGTGACCGATTCCACCGGAAAAACCATTACTCGACCGATCATGAATGTCGATAAAATCGTCGAACGCATCGTCAAGCTGATGGTCGCGCGCGAAAAGCAGAGCAGACCCTATGGCGTGCTGGTGATCGCTGAGGGCATGGCCGAGCATCTCCCCTACAAATATCTCGAAGGCATCCCGCGCGACGATCACGGTCACATCTCCATTGCCAACGTCAACCTCAGCAAGATGTTAGCCAAGATTATCAGTGACACCTACAAATCGCAGACCGGAAAATCGCGCAAGATCACTGGCCTGCAACTGGGTTACGAAGCTCGCTGTGCCATTCCTCACGCTTTTGATGTAATGCTTGGATCGCAAATTGGCGTAGGAGCCTACCGTGCTTTGGTCGAAAAAGGCTTGAATGGAGTCATGGTCTCGGTGGGCGGTCAACTGGAGTTGAGCTTTGTACCGTTTGAAGAACTTGTTGATCCGAAGACGCTGGTTACCAAAGTGCGTTACATTGAACTTGGAAGCGATTTTCATCGGCTGGCGAGATTTGTTGAGACTTATGTTGATGATTGATCACGCCAATTTGAGAACTTCCTATGAGCCTTGAAATCACTCTCGAGAAATTCGGTCAAGATCATTTGCTTCGGCACTTGGCTGGACTTCTTCCCGACGAACGAGCAAGGCTGGAAGCGCAGCTTGTTGAGATCGACTTCGAACAACTTCAGCGACTAGTGGCAGGCGTGGAGGCTGGTCCCGATTGGGCGGAACTGGCTGTCAGAGCGGAGGCTCCGCCCGCAATTCGGCTGAATGAATCGAAGCCGAGATTCGAATACGGCGCGGCTCGAGCCGCTGGCGATCAGGCTTTGCGCAATGGGCGATTGGCGACGATCATAGTCGCTGGCGGGCAGGGCACGAGGCTTGGGTTTGAACATCCCAAAGGGATGTTTCCAGTAGGGCCACTAAGCGGCCGGACTCTGTTTCAGATGCTAGCCGATCGCTTGCTGGCGGTCATGCAACGATACCATGTTTCGATTCCCATGTACGTCATGACCAGCCCAGCTACGGACGCTGAGACTCGTGAGTATTTTGCGAAGAATCACCGCTGTGGGTTGGCGGACGACCAGCTAGTCATTTTTTGCCAAGGGACGATGCCTGTAGTCGAAGCGAATTCAGGCAAGTTGCTGTTGGAAAGTCGTTGTCAGTTGGCCGTCAGTCCCGATGGTCACGGTGGCTTGCTCAGCGCATTGCATAAAAACGGCTGCCTGGCGGACGCCGAGCGCCGCGGTGTTGAACATTTCTTCTATGCTCAAGTCGACAATCCACTGGTCCAACTTTGCGACCCTCATTTAGTCGGCTACCACGTACTGTCAGAGAGCCAAGTGACGACGCAGGTAGTGCGCAAGCGTTTTGCAACGGAAAAAGTGGGCAACGTCGTGGGCCTGGATGGCAAAGTGCAGATCATCGAGTACAGCGACTTGCCGAACGCGGCCGCCGAGCAGGTGCAAGCCGACGGCTCTTTAAAACTCTGGGCCGGGAACATCGCCGTCCATTTGTTCGACCGCCATTTTCTGCAGTCAGTCGTTGAGGACACCGATTCGCTGGTGTTTCATCGCGCTCATAAAGCGGTCCCCCATTTAAACGAATCGATGGAGTGGGTGAAACCTGATAAGCCGAATGCCATCAAGTTCGAACGATTCGTGTTTGATCTGTTGCCGCTGGCCGAGCGATCGCTGGTTGTTGAAGGCGATGCAGCCGAAGTCTTTGCACCTGTAAAGAATGCCGACGGTGCCGCAGTCGATACACCGGAGCAATCGAAAGCTGCATTGTGCAGATTGCATCGAGGCTGGTTAGAGTCCGCAGGCGCTTCGGTCGCCCCAGAAGTTAAAGTTGAGATTCATCCTGCCTGGGCGCTCGATGCCGTTGAAGTACGAAATAAAGTTGGAATTGAATGCAAAATCTCTTGCGATACTTTCCTGCGCTAGTCAACAAGCTTAAGGAGGCGTTGTCTCCTTAAAGGCCAAAAGAAAGGCCGTTTTGTTGCCTCAGTCCGGCATTCCGGCCAACTGCCAGTGCAGCTAATCCACAAAACGCTTGCGTTTGTAGTAGTGGCTTGGTTGAACATCGGATTCTACAATGCCGAAGTTAGCATTTGAAATCGGCGTCAGCTGCGACGCAATCGGCTCCAGGCAAGCCCTTGTATCGTCCAGGAATTCACAGCGCGGCGATTTGAGTTTTTGAACTTCAGAGTGTAAATCCTGTGGAGGATCTTACGTGTTGCATGCAGTAATCATGGCGGGCGGATCTGGAACGCGGTTTTGGCCAGCAAGCCGAAATGGGTTTCCGAAGCAGTTGCTGCATTTGGTGGGAAATAACACCATGCTGCAAGCGACTTTCGAACGCTTGCAAGGCTTGGTCTCACCGGAACATACGCTGGTGATGACCAATCAACATTTAGTCGATGCCGTTCGAATTCAGTTGCCGCTGGTTCCACCAGAACAGATTGTCGGCGAACCCATGAAACGCGACACTGCCGCTTGCATCGCGCTTGCCGCCTCATTAATTGTTCATGCCGACCCTGACGCAGTCATGCTAGTGCTGCCTGCCGACCACATCATTAGCAGCGATCAACAATTCCAAGATTGCATGTCGGCCGGCGTGCGATTGATTGAACAAGCTCCTGATCGCATCGTCACATTCGGTATCCGTCCGAACTATCCTGCTGAATCATTCGGCTACGTGCAGCGTGGTGAGACTCTTTCAGGTTCCAAAGTAGCTGGAGCTTATCGGGTTGAATCGTTCCGTGAAAAACCGAATCGTCAAATCGCCGAGCAGTACCTCCAAGCCGGCACCTATTACTGGAATAGTGGCATTTTCATGTGGCGTGCCAGCACTATTTTGGACGCCCTGCGTACATTCGAACCCGAGCTGATGAAGCATATCGACGAGATCGCCAAATCGATGGGCTCGCCCGGATTTCCTGCAACCTTGCAACGTGAATTTGCCGCCATTGACTCGCGCTCGATCGACTATGCCGTCATGGAACGCTACAACGACGTGGCCGTAATTGAAGCCACTTTCCGCTGGGACGACGTCGGTAGCTGGCAATCGATTGGCCGCTTGACTGAACCGGATGAACAAGGCAACTGTGTTCGCGGCAAGTACTTGCCTATCCAATCACAGCGCATGATCGTTTATGGGGATCACGACCATCTGCTGGTCACTATCGGTATGCAAGACATGATTGTCGTTCATACCGACAACGCTACCCTAGTGGCACCCAAGCATGAAGAAGAACGCGTGCGCGAAGTCGTAAAGCAACTTCAAACTCGCGGCTGGGAAGAATTTCTGTAAAATGCATGTCGCATAAAACACATAGAGCCCATATCGAACTTGTTCAATTTAAAAACAAGTTTGATATAGGCTCTGAGTCTAACAAAGGGCTCCGTCAAATCCAATGGAAGTGAGATTGTAAGCGTTGCCAAATAGTCAGAGAAATGATTTAATCTTGTGGAGCTGTCGTATTCGTTGCACTGGATGCGTCGTCCGCATTTTGGCTGCGTTGAATGGCATCGTAAACTTCGCGGCGGTGAACCGGAACTTCACGGGGAGCCTCAACACCTAATCGGACCTTGTCACCACGAATTTCAACGACGACAATAGTAATGTCGTTATTGATGACAATGCTCTCATTCTTCTTGCGGGATAGTACTAACATCGGACCCTTCCTTTGGTAAATTGGCCCTAAGCCGTTTCCTACTGAGCCAGAACCTTCTGAGCTTCTGAGGAGTGGTCGGCAGAACTGCTTCAGAGGTGGCAGGGCTCAAACCCATGTATACTCGTGAGGCTTCCTACATCCACTGTACGTACGAAGTGGTGACAGTCAAGAAAACAAGCGACTGCAACTGAATTTTTTACTAAATTTTTGCTAAATGGACCGGGCCAGTCGCGAAAGTCCGCGCAATCTACCTTATTCATGATTGAGCTTGGCAAGGGCACCGAATGACAAAAGTGGTCTCGATCCCGGGGTTCCAACCCATGCCGACCCCAAAAAAGGCCGCCATCGGCGAAGTGCTTGTCTTGTTTGCCTTGATTGCTTTGCTGGCCGCTGAACAGGTTCCAGGGGTCAATGAATCCCACTACCTCCCCAAGGCAAAACACCTTTTCAACCGCAGCTTTTGCCCAGGTGATCTATTTTTTGAATCGCATGACGCGCATGGGTTAGCAGCAGGTTTGGCGGGATTCCTCGCGATTTGGCTGCCCCTGCCGGCGGTTGCTTGGATCGGCCGGTCATTGAGTTGGCTGTGTTTGGCCTGGGCCTGGCGAAACCTGCGCGTCGCGATGGGATTGCACTGGATTGTCGGTTGCTTAGCCTTAAGCAGTTGGTACTTTGCGATCGTTTACGGCAACTGGGCTGGCGAATGGGCGATTGGGGGGTTTGAAGGGAAATCGCTGGCCTACCCCTGTATTATCGTTGCGCTGGCCGAATTGTTTCGCGATCGGTGGGCTCGCGTCTGGGTCTGGCTGGGACTCGCCGTGGCCTGGCATCCGCTGGCCGGAGGCTGGGCGGGACTCAGTTTCGGAATCGCTTGGTTATGCTTGCCTGGACTATGGCAACGAGCCCGCGCCCAAGCTGGCTGGTTGGCCCTCGCCACCGTCATGGGTCTCGTGGGCGTCATTCCCGCTGGACTTGGATTGAACAGTCCCAATCAAGTTGGCAACTTAGTCGCCTCTCAAATTCACGTCTACAAGCGGCTTGCACATCATCAGTGCCCATCCTTGTTTGCCTTCGATCGTCACCTTGCAGGCGGAATTTCCTTGGCACTTTTGATCGCCGCCACAATAGTAGCCTGGTTCATCCATCGCGAAATGAATCGCCAACTTCGACGTCAAGATCCGGTCACATGGTTGCTCAAGCTGGCTTGGATCGCCGTAGCGTTTTCGGCGGTTGGATTGCTAATCGATCGGGCGCTCTCGCAATCCCATCCAAGATTCGCTTCTCAGCTCCTTCGGTTTTATTGGTTTCGCTGGTCCGATATTGCTGTGCCACTTGCGTGGACACTTACTTTTTGGAAATGCGTTGAGGTCAACTTGCAAGATCCTCCAAACTCAAGTGGCGCAACATCGCCACATCGTATAGGCAAATTACGCGCTGGCAAATCGCTTGTTTCTGAACAGATCGCTTCACCAGAGCCACCAGGTTCTAGGCGGTGGGCATGGGCGGCGCAGATCATTGCCGGTCTGCTTGTTTTGATCTTAATGGTCCGCCACACGCAAGCCAACTTTGCGCGCCAGTATCCCCCGGCCGATGACATACTGATGCATGCTCCTGTGAACCGGCGGATCGAAACGGATCGCTACATCGATTGGCTCGCCGCCTGCGACTGGGCTCAAAAAAACTCTCCTCCCGATTCTCTATGGTTGACTCCGGAACATCAGCAAACGTTTAAGTGGTATGCCGGCCGTGCGGAAGTTGTTTGTTGGAAGGACGTGCCTCAAGACAACGCGAGCGTACGTGCATGGTACGAACGTATTGTTCTTTGTCGCCAGCCCCGAACACCCACCGATGAACGTACTGAATGGACGTCGGAACAAATTCTAGCTCTCTCTCGCCTTTATGGATTTCGCTGGGTAATCGTCGACCGGGGAACCCAGGTCAACGCGCTCCACAAACTCGAGCTGATGTACCCGGTAAAAACTCAGAACAAATCTTTCGCGATTTTCCGAATCATCGAAGTCTACTGACTTCGCAATCCAGGCGATACAAAGCGGCGTTCGATCCAGCCGAAACCGAACTGAACGACGATCGCAAGAACGGCCGCAGGTACAGCACCTTGGAGAATCAACGAGATACTCGACAGTCGAATGCCCGTAAGAATCGGCGAGCCGTATCCACCGGCCCCGATCAACGCACCAATGGTTGCGGTACCCACGTTGATCACCGCCGCAGTCTTGATCCCGGCCAGAATCGACGGTAATGCCAGCGGTAGTTCGACCAACCGTAGCCGCGCACCCCGGTCCAGGCCAATCACTTGCGCGGATTCACGCGTCGCGGGTGGAATCTGCGTCAAGCCCGTGTAGGTATTGCGCACAATCGGCAGCAAACTGTAAAAGAATAAGGCTGCAATAGCAGGTAACGCTCCGAGCCCAAACACAGGAATCATGAACACCAATAATGCCATCGACGGGAGAGTTTGAATAACGCCGACAATCCCCAGTACGGCGTTGCCAATATGCTCATTGCGAGCTGATACGATGCCGAGAGGAACGGCAACCACAATCGCCAATGACAGCGAGATCACGACCAGAAATAAATGCTCGTACGTGGTTTTCGCCAGGCGCCCTAAGATGCGCATCCACTGTGCCGATAGGGCAGTCGATTTCAATGGAACTTCAAGGTGTAATTTGTCACGCAGAAAACCTGCGGCTACGTTCGATTCCATCTCGCGATCCAGTCGTACCTTAGCCGTCATCGAGACCATTTCGCTCGGCTCGATCAGGTTCTCCAATCGCAAAATGGATTTTACGACTTCGGGCGCGCGCTCTTGCAAATCATCTCGCATCAGCATGACGGCGTAATACGTCGGGAAGTAACCCAGATCATCTTCCAGCGTCCGCAATCTATAAAACTCAATCTCGGCGTCTGTTGTATAGAGATCCGTCAATTGAATTGCGTCGTGTTCGAGACCACGATAAGCCAAGTTGTGATCCATAGTGCGGACTTTTCTCTGCGGCAGGTTGTACTTCTCAGCCAGCGGCCGCCAACCGTCTTTACGTTCCATGAATTCGTCGCTGAAAGCAAACCTCAGGTCTGGATGACCACGCAGATCGCTAATCGATTTGATCGCTAACCTTTCGGCTGTCGCCTCGCGCATGCCGAGAGCGTAAGTATTGTTGAATCCAAGGCGATCTGACATGCGTACATGCATCATTGCGAGCGCCTCACGCATGTCGCCTTCGCTGCGGATTTCGACTCCCGACTTGACGACCTCCGCCAACAACTCTTCGCGGATCGTGCCTGTGTAATCAACGTAAATGTCGATATCGCCGGCAATCATCGCTTGCCATAGAAATTGAGTCCCTCCCAGTTCAGCCCGATGATTCACGGTAGCCCCCTGTGCGCGAGCCAAGTGGCCGATCAATTCGCCGAGAACGACGGATTCCGTGAACGCTTTTGATCCAACTGAAACATGGGGTGGTTCAGCGGCTGTTAACGGTGTCGCCAAGCAGCACAGCAAAATAATCGACAATCTCAAGTGCACGGATTGGATCATGATTGCACCCCCGGCAGTCGCTGCGCGTTGATAAACCGCGAAACGTACTCGTTGGACGGATGTCGAATGAGATCTTCCAGTCGGCCTTCTTGCACGATCTCGCCTTCGCCAAACATCATTACACGATCGCCAAAAAACGCGGCTTCGCCCATGTCATGTGTCACCATAATCGCTGTCTTAGCCAAGGTTCGAAAGATCTTGCG
This sequence comes from Planctomycetia bacterium, assembly GCA_031367855.1. Taxonomy (GTDB): domain Bacteria; phylum Planctomycetota; class Planctomycetia; order Pirellulales; family Pirellulaceae; genus Aureliella. The sequence goes on from JANLQO010000359.1 coordinate 14,013, forward strand.
TAAGTCTTCCTGTAAGTCGAACCGCACCAGTGGGTCAAGCGCCCCCATGGGTTCATCCAGTAATAACACCGAAGGGTCCATCATGAGTGCCCGCATGATGCCCACTCGCTGACGTTGACCGCCCGACATTTGCGCCGGATAACGGTCCAGGGCAAGTCGCGGCAAACGCGTCAAATCCGCTAGTTCTTCCACGCGCTGATCCATGCGTTTCTGTTCCCAACCGAGATAAGATGCCAGCAAGCTGACATTCTGGCGTGCCGTCAAATGCGGAAACAGTCCGCCATCTTGAATTACATAGCCCATGCGTTGTCGCATGTGCATGATGTTGGACTTGGTAATGGGCGTTCCTTCAAACTGAATCGTCCCACCGTCCGCATCCACCAAACCGACCAGTAATCGAAGCAGTGTGCTCTTGCCGCAGCCGCTTGGACCAATGAGTACTGTCGATTCACCAGCGCGAAACTCGACGGTGGTCGGTTTAAGTACCTGAACTGGCCCGAACGATTTTGAAACACTCTTCAAAGCAAACATAAACGAGCGATCCAATAGGATGTTTTTTGAAATCAGTCTTGACTGTGGTTGGCATTCAATTCGTCAAGCATTACTTGCACGCGGTGTTCGATGTGATCGGTGACCTCAGCCGGAGAGACCTTCTTGTCTTTGCCACGTGGCAGTTCGTACGGCTCATCAAAGCGGACGATCACACGGCGAGGTCCACGGACGCTGGGAAAAGCTGCCCCCAAGGCGTCTTCTTCCAGTTTGTCCAATGTCTCGGCTTGACGTTCCCAAGTCGGATTCTGCTCCATATAGTCGCCCGGATAGCTGTACAACTGAGTCACGAAGAACATATCTTCCATGTCCGCTGCCCATTGTCTTTGCTGCTCGGGAGTGGCTGCAGATTCCGGTGCGAGGGCTGAGTCTGCACTAAGCGATTTTGTTGTTGCCGTTGCCAGCGGAGTACACTCTTGCTGAGCTTGAATGATCCGTCGGCGTACTTCTTTGATCCGCTCGGGCAGAATTGCATCGCGGTGGCGAATCGCGTAGCGATCTTCGCAGCGCGACAGCACAGAACTTGCTAGGTGTTTCAGGCGGTCCACGGGATTGCCTTCCGAGGACTGACCGAAATACTCGAGTTCTTTTAGCGTTAGCAATCCCTGGGCGACGTGCAAAATGCGTTCGCGAATCGACTGGTTGTGTCGCGGACGCCAGTAAAGGCGTTTTTCTAATTCTTCCAGTGTCTTAAACATGCTCGGCGTCGGATCTTGTGTGTACCAACGCTTGATCGCGACGGGGATGATGACCACGGGGCGCTCCGCTTTACGTGCCGCCATTAACGCCATCGCAGCCGCGCCATCGCGGAACGGCGTCACACGATCGTTCGTATGATAGACATCCCCTTCTGGAAAAACCACTAGCGGTTGAGGGCGATTCTGCATGATATCAACGGCCGTCTTCAGTGACTGAATATCCGTTCCTTCTCGATCGACGCTGAAGCAACCGCAGCGTCGCATCGACTCGCAATCAAACCAATTGCTTTGCGCGAAAACTTGCCAAGCGGTCATAAAATAGAACGGAGTCTTTAGCCGCTCCGCACCTTCGAGCAAGCAATAGGAATCCCAGTGGAACGAATGATTGGGCGTCATCAATACGCCATGCCTCGAATCGAGAGCGCCCCCTAGATTATCCAAACCCTGCACATCGATGCGCTCAATTGCTTGTTTCTTCAGCGCTCTGCGACGCCCGAACCGCGCCAGTTGAAACCACCACGGCGTCAACTTCGGTGACCAGCGACGATCGGGAACGCCGTAGGGTTGTATGTTCAAGCTGTGCATCAACCATTAAAGGATTTTTTGACGGATCTTACTGCTTCAATGTTGCCTGCAAGTAATTGAGCACCTTCATCAATTGTGGGTCGCCTTCGCAGCGTGGAGCGGGTGGGCTTTCGACTGCCTTGGTCAGTCGAGGGTCGCCCCGAGAATTCCAGCGTTTGTACAAGTACATCTCTTCCAGCGGAGTGATTGGCTGCATCAACTCTGCATCGGGTTTCACACCCCAGTCATCGTTCTCAGTCGAATTGTCTGAACGATGAATATTCTTGCCGTTGGGTCGATAGAATTTGGCCGTGGTTACTTTGATGGCAGTTTGATTATCCTGCAAATCGAATACTTGTTGAACTGTCCCTTTGCCGTACGAACGTTGCCCCGCCAACATGGCTCGACCAGAGTCCTTCAAGCAGGCCGCCATGATTTCACTTGCGCTCGCGGAATCTCCGTTGACTATCACTACCATTGGGATGCCTAGTGGCAAAAGTACATCGTGATTCGCGGTGCGTTCACTGCCGAATTGTTGATTGCGCCCGCGAGTACTGACAATGACCCCTCGATCTAACAACATGTCGCACATATCCACTGAGGATTTTAGAATACCACCAGGGTTCGAACGCAAATCGATGACGAGGGCCTGGGCGCGATCCTTCACTTCTGCGATTGCATGTCGAAATTCTTCCGTCGTGCGTTCACCGAATAAGGTGATGCGAATGTAGGCGAT
>JANLQO010000376.1:0-3884 GCA_031367855.1 Planctomycetia bacterium
CGTCGGTTCAGAGCCTCTAACGAGGGACATGTTATAGATCGACGAGTCGGCTAAACACAATCCCGTCCCATCCGCTTTGCAAAAGTAATAGGTCAAACCGATTTGCAACTTAAGGTCCGCGCCCGCGGGAATTTTCAATTCTAGCGTTACGTCTTTGCTAGGCTCCGCAAACTTGCCAGATACCGAACCGCCTTCAATTACCTTACCAGCAGCATCTTTCCAAATTGCAACATAACCCTGCGGCGCTTCGAGATTCATCTTCCAGTCTTCCGGTAGAACATACTTGATTGGAATGCTAACCTCGGCCTGTTCAGCGCCCACTGTAATCGGAGCGACATTGAATTCCTCCGCACCGGTGGGCAGCTTAATCACGCGTAGAGGCTTGGATTCAACCAACGGTTTGAGCCCCTCAATCTCCAGCGTTCGCAATTCCTTGGACTTCAAATCCAACACGCAGATCCGGTGCCGGTTGGTATCGGCAATGAACAACTGATCTCCCAGCAAACTCAATCCCGCTGGTTCATGCAGCTTTGCACCAGCCTCGGCTGACGCGCCACCCGCCAACGTGCTGACGGTTTTTTCGGCCAAATCAATCTCGCGAATCTTGTTGTTGTACGTATCGGCAACATAGATCCGACCCGCTCCATAGGCGACCGCCAGCGGATGTTGCAGCAGCGCCTTGGCAACCGGACCATCGGTGTCCCCAAACACAAACAAGCGATTCGCTTCCAACTTAGAGGTTCCCAGCACCGTAGAAACATTGCCCGACCCGGCCAGCGGTAAAGCGCGTATCGAGCTCCCTTCACTATCAGCGACGAATAACTGCTTGCCATCCGTCGCCAAGCCGCTCGGCTGAGCGAACGAAGCGGCTCCCAGCGCATAGGGTGCTTTGGGAAGCAGCGGACCGTCGACGATATCTTCGCGACCATTTCCAGCGAAGGGACCAATCGCTTTGCCACTTAAATCCATCGTCCAAATCTGATGCGGTCCCGCCATCGCGATGTAGAGAGTGTCGTTGTGCACGATTAAATCCCAAGGACTGGCAATGTCTGCGGACAGAGGGCTGCGCGTAGGCCTGCGAGTGAGGGTTGTATTTTGGTTCGCACCAAAAAACGCTTGATGAGCCTGTTTGCCAGTCCCAGCGACCGTCTTGACCTGCCCCGCTTTCAAATCCACAGACCGAATCATGTGGTTTTCCGTGTCCGCAACGAACAGAGTATCACCGTGCACTGCCAATCCTTGCGGGTGATTGAACTCGGCATCTGCAACACTTCCATCCTTGGAGCCGATCTTTCCGCTACCGATCGTGGAAACAAGTTTTCCGGTCAGATCCGTTACCACGATTCGATTGTGATTCGAATCAGCAATATACAGCTTCTTACTCACCGCATCCGCCAAAATCTTACCGGGATAGCGGAGCGGTGTATCTTTGGCGGTCGTCAGCTCCAAACTGAAGTGTACGCTGCGCTTATCGATCTCTTTGCGCCGCTCGTAGTAGTTCACTGCCCGCTGAAGCACTTTGTCCAAATCCGCAAACTCGATCTCGCCAGCATTCGCCCAAATCGCATTGCCTTGCGGATCAATCAACACCAAAGTTGGCCACGAACTGATCTGCAACTTGTTCCATAGCAGATGATTCGGATCGTTGATGACTGGGTGACGAATCTCATAGCGTTGAATCGCTTCGCGAATGTTCTCGGTGTCTTTTTCCGTTTCGAACTTGGCAGTGTGGACACCGACAACAATGATCTCCTTATCGTATTTCTTTTCGACTGCATCTAGAACTGGCAAAACATGCATGCAATTGATGCAGCAATAGGTCCAGAAATCCAGCAACATCAACTTGCCCTTCAGGTCGCTCAGTTGCAGCTTGCTGTTGGTATTGATCCAATCCAGTCCAGCCGGAAAATCCGGTATCGCCACTGGCTCTTTGAAAAAACCTTCACCTGGCGGCTGAACTACCTGCTGCAAAATAATGACCGATTCCGGCTGCCGATGTTGAAACGCCATCACCAACACGCCACACAAAACTGCCGTAAACAACAGAAACGGCAAGCGGCGGATTAGACACACGTAATTTGTCAGTATCAAAATAAACCCCTTCGAGCATATAAAACTCAATTCAGCTTACTTCACCGCGTTGTGCTTAACTAGTTGAAAATGGCCGTGGGCCGCAAGCGGGCGAGACGCCCGCGCTCCGAAAGAAGCAACAAGTCTCAGTTTAATAAGCCGGAAACTGCTCAAGTTTAGTACGTTGGTACGCGTGTGCCGTTTTTGGGTCAATCGGCGTTGGAGGAAACCAGCCTCTCGCTACCTAGGCTAACATCTGCGCGATCGACGACTTAGCCGCTTCAATCGCTTGCGGAATTTTTGCAGGCAGCTTGCCGCCAGCTTGCGCCAGATCCGCCTTTCCACCGCCGCCGCCTCCGACTACGGGTGCGACTTGGCTGATCCAATTGCCCGCGCTCAAGCCCTTGTCGACCAAAGCTTGGCTTAGACCAGCAACCAACATTACCTTGTCGTCGCCAGTGCTGCTTGCGAGCAAGACCGCAACGGGAGTTGTGCTCTTCTTGCGGACTTGATCGATCCACTGACGCATCACGTTCGGAGTCGCTCCTGGCGTTTCCGTTACAATGACTTGCGCGCCGCCAACGGTTTGAGCCAATTCGAGCAACGAGTCGGCTGACACTTCGGAACTCGAGGCCATCGCGCCGACCTGTGCTGCAAGCTTGTTTTGCTCGTCTTGCATCGCAGTGATCCGCGACAGGACATCCGTCAGCGAAACGTTCAGCAGTCGGGCTGCGTCGCGCAAAACGGCTCGCTGAGTGGCGTAGCCCGCTGCACCGGCCGGCTTCTTGGCGTACGGTGCAGTCGCTTGTGCAACTCCGCCTCCGCCGAGCTGCTTCTTCAGTGCTCGGACGTTTTGTACCAACGTGCGAACCTGGTCAGCGACCGCTTCCGGTGCGCAGCCGAGCAACTTAGCCGCAGCCGCCAACGCTGACTGCACTTCTTGGCGATGCTTGACAGCCCGCTCGCCAGTCAAAGCAACCACACGTCGTGTTCCAGCCGAAACGCTTTCCTCAGCCACCACTTCGAACTGGCCAACCTGAGAGGTGTTGGTCAAATGCGTACCGCCACACAGCTCTTTGGAGAACTCACCCATGCTTACCATCCGCACTGGATCTGGATACTTTTCGCCGAACAGCATCATCGCTCCGGCCTTGCGAGCATCAGCCAATGGAACGAGCTTCCAAGAAACCGATTCCGCCAAACGGACTCTCTCATTGACGATCGATTCGATCTTCTCGACCTGCTCGTCACTCAGTGCGGCTTGATTCGTAAAGTCGAAACGCAACCAATCGGTATCGACCTTGCTACCTTGCTGTTGAGCATGGCTGCCGACAGTGGATTGCAGAGCGTGATGTAAAATATGTGTCGCCGAGTGAGCCCGACGAATGCCATCGCGGCGCGTCATGTCAACTTTCGCGGTTACTCGCATGCCTTCCTTCAGTTCGCCTAATTGCAGTTTGCCGTAGTGAACAATCAATTCACCTGCCCGCTGCGTATCGGTCACTTCAAATAGGGTGCCGGCTGCTTCGAGCCTCCCTTGATCGCCAACTTGACCGCCACCTTCTCCATAGAATGGAGACTTGTCGAACACGACGCGCACCAGTTCATCTTTGCTTTCGCCAGCCGACAAACGCCCCACCAAACGTTCATCGTCGGTCAAACCAACCACTATCCCTTTAACCACAACGTCAGCGTCTGTCGCGTCGTAGCCCACAAAGTCAGTTCGCCGCAATGCTTCCTTTAGCGATTCGATCGGACCGGTCTTGAATAGCTCGCCTTTCTCGCCCGCACCACTAATTGTTTCGTGCTCGCGC
>JANLQO010000383.1:0-7962 GCA_031367855.1 Planctomycetia bacterium
GGATTTGCGTGGTGCTGGCAACATTCGCCCGTACCGCTATTGTTGAGTCGCTCCGCGACTCGACCACGCGCGCGAAAACGAAGTCTGATTATCAGACAATGGCTCCGCTTGCTGAGCAACACCGTCGGGTTGCACAGCCTCTTTGCTTTTTTTCATGAGCCTTACTTCCGCCCTAGATTATCGCCAATCCATTCTTCCAGTTCAGCCCAATCGACTGGCGGAAGTTTTGAAAGATCGGGGCGGAGTCGGACCGCGTCGTGGATGTAGATGTGCTCGATGCCGCTCTGGGGGAGTTCGGTGTTCCAGTGGACTAAGACGCGGACGCAGAGGGGCAGCGAGCCGGGGACTTCGATTTCATAGCCGCAAAGCAACGGCACTTCGATCCAGCCCAACTGCCGGGCAGCCAACGCGGGGAACTCGGCGTTCAAATCCTTCGTAACTGTGAAGATGGCGCTGGCGATGTCCTCGGCTTTGATCTGGTTGCGGCGAATCAATAATGCAAGCATCTGACGAGTCGCGTTGAGGATCGCGTCGCGAGAATTTTCGGTGACGGTCGTTGCGCCTCGTACGCCTCGGCTGCATAACGTCATAGCGGGCCTCGATCAAGGATTTGCGGAGGGGCGGTGCTCGATAACGGTTTGAGACGCTACTATATCACCAGTGGAGTTTGTGTTCAGCCCCCGTTGTACGTCCACCCAGCGAGCCGTATTGTCCAAGCCTCAGGATGCGGGCCGCAAGTTTCGAGGCACCGTTTTTTGGAAGGATGCGAGTCTCGGAGGAGACTCGCCTACGTGAAAACCGCTTTTTCGGTAAAAAACGCACATGAGTGAAACAAACCCTACTTTGGAAGCCGAACGCTCGTTCGATCCGAAGCAGTTTTCTATACTGATCGTCGACAACGACCGAGCTCATGCACGGGCGATGACGGAAAGCCTTGAGCGAGTTGGGTATCGCTGCACCGTTGCAACCAGCGGCCCGGAAGGAGCCGCTCAGATCGATCAGAACACCTACAACGTGGTCGTTACCGATTTGGTGATGAATGACTTCGACGGCATGCAAGTTCTGCAGAAAGCCAAGCAAGCCTTGCCGGATTGCGAAGTGGTTTTGGTCACCGGCCACGCGACCGTTCCCAAAGCTGTGGAAGCAATGCAGGAAGGTGCGTTCAATTTTCTCGAAAAGCCGATTACGCCGGGTCGCCTCCGCGCCGTGACTGCTAAAGCTGTCGAAGCGGTTCAGTTGCGGCAGACGAACACCGAACTTCGCCAGCGACTGGACGAGAAATTCGGCTTCGAAGGCATCATCTTCGCCAGTCCGAAGATGCTGGACGTAATTGAGCGCATTAAACGCATTGCGCCGACCGACGCGACGGTCCTGATCACGGGTGAGAGCGGCACGGGAAAGGAAATGATCGCTCAAGCCATTCATCAAAACAGTCCACGCAAAAACAAACGCATCAAGGCCCTCAACGTTCGCGCTGTTTCTGAGAATCTAGTCGAAAGCGAATTGTTCGGTCACGTCAAAGGGGCGTACACCGACGCCGTTAGTGATCGCATGGGCGCGTTCGAATTCGCCAACGGCGGCACCTTGTTCCTCGACGAAGTTGGTGACATGCCGATGAGCACGCAGATCAAATTGCTGCGAGTGCTAGAAGAAAATCAAATCACTCGCGTGGGCGATAACAAGTCGATCAAAGTCAACGTCCGCTTGTTGAGTGCGACCAACCGACCGCTTGAAGACATGGTCGCGCAAGGCGTGTTCCGAAACGATTTGTATTATCGATTGAAAGTGGTCACGGTTCACTTGCCGCCGTTGCGTGAACGGTTGGAAGACATCGTGCCGTTGATGGACCACTTCCGAAAGATGTTCTTGCGTCGTCATGGAAAAGGCCAATGCAGTTTCGCGCCAGCCGTGACTCGACGATTCTACGGTTACAACTGGCCCGGTAACATTCGACAGTTACGAAATTTTGTCGAAACCATGGTCGTGCTCGACACCGATGGTATTCTCGATTTAGACGACTTGCCACCCGAACTGATGGAAGATGGTGATCGGAAGCTATTGGCCGAGCAGCCCGAAAAACCAGCACTCGCAAGCAACCTCATCGCCGCCGTCAATGACTCGGCTTTGCTCGGTCGCACGATGGATGAAATTGAACGTTGGGCTATCGAGGAAACACTGAAGTTGACTGCGGGCAACCGTGAAGAGGCGGCTCGCATTTTAGCCATCGGCGCGCGCACGTTGTATCGCAAGCTGGACAAGTATCGGTCGGATACAGGTTCATTGTCTGGCGATTCCGAGCACCAAGAAACCGAAGAGGTATGATTGTACCGTGAATTACACACGCTTGGCCCAGTAGAACGGCAACCCGAAGCCGGCGATCAGGAGAGTGATCAAACGATAGATGGTGGCGACCAACATGGCTGAGTAACCATCAGGCATGTCAGGCAAGGTCTCAAACAATTTTGCAAGAGCGGCTTCCTGATAGCCGAGACCGCCTGGCGCTAGTGGCAGGGCGCCGGCGGCAAGCGCAGGAGGAACGACCATGAGGTGGTCGGCCAAACTTGGATGCTCGTTGTACGCTCCGCAGGAGATCAAGTAAATGGAAAACGCCAGCAGCGCATGCACTCCGACGGAGGCGACAATGACACTGAGCAATGTCCAATGTTGCTGCCGCAGCAATCGCAACGCCCGCGCCATTCTCGCGAGCGTTTCGCCGGCGATCGGAATGCCGTTTCCCCAGTCAACCAGCCGATCGAACCAAGCTCCGGCGTAGATTGCCGTGAGCAAGGCTACGATGGATGCCAGCGCGAGCCCGGTTGACCAATCGCGAATCACCGCTAACGGAGCCGGCAAACCCCTGCCCGAAAACGCAATTAGACTCACACTGGCCAGCAAGATCAAACCGAGCAGACCGACGGCACGATCGAGCAACACCGAGGCGACCGCTTCTGGCCGGCGCTGCGGTTTGTCTTTGGCAACGAGGATAGCTTTGAAAAGATCGCCACCAACGCTTCCGAATGATATGAAGTTCAGCAGATAACCAAGAAATCCCAATCGCAACGCCTCGATAGGCGTAAAGGGAATTTGGAAGGCGAGCACTAACCGACGCCAGCGCAAAATGCTAACTATGATTGCCATAAGTGCAGTGGCAGTCGCAAGGAGCATCAAATCCCAGCGTTTGGGTTGTTCCCAAAACACGCGATAATGTTCCCGATCAACTCGCCACAGCAAATACCCAAATAGCGCCAGCGGGATGGCCACTTTCAGAAAGAGGATCGCGGCCTTCTTCAAGGGAGTCTCTTTCCTAGCAGAGTGCGTTCGAAGTGTTGGTTATGCAGAGATTTTAATCAGTCCATCCTGGTGGGACTATCGCCAGCTACTTCGTGCAAGGGCCAATGCAGAATAAAAGTGGTGCCATGGCCGGGTGTACTGTCCACATCGACATCACCGCCATGCTCGCGCAGAATCTTCCGACTAACCGGCAGACCCAGACCGGTTCCGCGCGCCCCTTTCTTGGACTCAAAGGGCGAAAAAATCCGTTCGCGATCTTCTACAGCGATCCCTTCACCATTGTCCGACACGCACACCGCGATCTGTTTTTTGACTGGATCTACAACCGCAGTAATCTCAACGATTCCCAGTTCACGAGCCCCTGCGGCATCAATTGCATTCGTCACCACATTCAAAATGGCGCGGTGCATTGCTTCGGGATCAAAACTGACGGATTTCAAGTTGTGCGGATCTTGCCATTTTAATTGCACGCTCAATTCTTTGGACCGGGCCTGCATCAGTTCAACCACGTCCGTAACCGTCTGTCCCAAGTCGGTTTCAATCAATTCCGGTTGCCGCTCTTTACTAAACGACAGCATATCCATCACCAGGTTGCTGATGCGATCTTGATTGCGTTCGACCATGCCCCAGCCCTTGCGAACGACTTCAAAATCCTCTTTGCGCAGTCCATCTTCGATCAAATAACTGCCGCCACGCACACCTTGCAAAATGTTCTTCACGTGATGTGACAAATTCGCAATGGTTTGCCCCATTGCCGCCAACCGCTCCGACTGAAGCATCGCGCGATAAAACTGCGTGTCCTCAACGGCCAGTGCCGCTTGACTGGCGATCGCAAATAACAATTTCAAATGATCTTCGTTAAAGCTGCTCACCTGTCCGCATTCGGCGTACTGCCCCGGCGACATCGATGTATCAATATAGATTGCGCCCACAAAGCCATAACGCCCCAACATCGGCACGCAGATAGCTTCTTGAATGCCGAGATTTACGATGCTCTGCACATTGTCCCAACGTGAATCGTCTTGCGCATTGCTGGTCAGCACACCCTCTTTTTGCGCAACGACGTAGTCCAAAATCGTACGGCTGATTTCGATTTTCGCGTTCGCGTGGTTTTGCTTGCGACTGCGACTATGTGTCGGCGTCAAGTGGCCGGAGGCATCGTCGATCATAAGGATGCAACCGCGGTCGCAGGCGATCCACTGAAAGATCAGATCGAGAACTTGTCGTAATAGATCGTCCAAGTCTACGGTGCGACTGATCGCTTGTCCGACCAAGTATACGATTTCCCAGTGTGTCCGAGGTGCAGCGGTCTCGCCTGCCAGCGATGTGCTTGGGGCAGCTAGAGCGAGGTTCATTGTCTCGGCGATGCTTGATGCGCTGTCGGAAGCAGGAGGCAAATTGCTGTTTTCGTACGGCGTCTGCATCGACGAGCGAATTTGCGACATGTCCAGCAAATCGCCTTGGCCAACAATGTTCACAACCTCTTTTGCTGAGGGTGTCAGCGGTTCCGGCCCCCCCGTAAAAATCATGAGAGTGCGGCCAACTTGAACCCGATCACCACTGCGCAGGATTTCGCTGTTCACTTTGCGGCTGTTGACGAACGTTCCGTTGCTGCTGCCGAGATCGGTTAATCGAAGTGACTTGTCCTCTGTAATTTCAATCCGCGCATGGTGACGCGAGACTTCCGTGTCGTGAACTTGGATTTGGTTCGCAGTGTCGCGTCCGATCGTAATGCTCGAACCGCGCAGCAAGAAATGCTGCCCATTGTCGCGTCCGCGGATTACATAAAGCGAAGCCATAAATTGTTTGCAGCTCTTCTGGACATTGTTTGAAAGGGGTTGGACAACTAGCCCCTTTATTTGAAGAAATCTACGCCAACTTGCTGATCGCCTGATAGGAGGTGCAAAGTGCCGGGTAAAGGGATTGGTAAATTGGAAACAATTTGTTGTACGACTTGACAGCCGGTTTACGCGGCGGCACTTTCTTTACGACTTCGATCGTCGCCTTGCAGGCTTCCTCGATGCTCTTGAACTGGCCCGTGCCGACTGCGGCCAGCAAGCTGACGCCGTAAGCGGGGCCTTGTTCCGCATTGATAGTACAAGCCGTTTGGTCGGTCACGTCGGCCATGATCTGTTTCCAAAGTTGGCTCTTGGCGCCACCGCCGCTCAATCGCATCTCGCGCACTGGCACATCCAGTTGGCGTATGATTTCTAGGCTCTCGCGTAAGCTCATCGAAACGCCTTCCATGACCGCGCGGGCCAGGTGACCGCGAGTGTGCTTGTTCGTCAAACCGACGAATGCGCCGCGCGCAAGCGGATCAGCGTGCGGTGAGCGTTCACCGGCGAGGTACGGTAGGAAGATCAATCCGTCAGCTCCCGGAGCAATCTCAGCGGCTTCGGCATTTATCGTCTGATAAGGATCGGTACCGCGTCGCGCTGCCAACTCGGGGCACATGTTTTCAACAAACCACTGCAGAGAACCGGCCGCCGATAGAGTAACGCCCATCATGTGCCACTTGCCTCTTACGGCATGACAGAACGTGTGCAGACGGCCTTGTTGATCGTATTGCGGCTGATCGCAATGGACGAAAACGACTCCCGATGTCCCCAGACTGACGGTGCAAACACCCGCCTTCACAATTCCGTTACCGATCGCCCCGGCGGCACAATCGCCTGCTCCGGCAACCACTTTGCAGCGGGTCGTTAGACCCAATTTTTCAGCAATGTCGGGTAAAAGTGAACCTGTGACCTCCTCCGATTCGTAGACCTTGGCAAGCATCGAGCGATCCAAGCTAAGTTTGCCAAGCAACTCATCGGACCAGTCGCGTTTGCACACGTCCAGTAGTAGCATACCGCTCGCGTCGCTGGCATCGGTCGCCAATTCGCCAGTCAAGCGGCGACGAATTTCGTCCTTGGGTAATAGTACATGTTTCAGTCGCTCATACTTTTTCGGCTCGTTGTTTCGCAGCCACAGAATCTTTGGTGCTGTAAAACCAGTGAGAGCGGGATTGGCCACCATACGGATCAACTCGCTGCGCCCGCCAGCCAATTTCGTGATTTCTTCGCACTCCGCTGCAGTTCGCTGGTCGTTCCACAGCAAGGCTGGCCGAATCACTTTGCCGGCTTTGTCGAGAAATACCGAACCGTGCATCTGACCCGACAGTCCGATCGCGCTAACATCGCCAGGTTTGGCCCGCCCTTGCTTGATCACCGCGCGGACAGTCTTGATCGTCGCCGTCCACCAATCTTCAGGATCCTGCTCCGTCCACATGGGTTTGGGCATCGCGATGCCGTATTGGGCGGCCGCTTCAGCGATGATGTTGCCATCGGGATCTACCAACAGACTTTTGGTTCCCGATGTGCCGATGTCGATGCCAATTGTGTAAGCCAAGGTCAGTTGCTCCGTCGCGAAGGCCCAATGCGAAAATTACGGTCCCAGAAATTATTGTCGCACACTATACTTCCTTTTCGGGCGCGTTCCTACCGCCCAACATTCCGTCGCTTAGAATCCATGACAAAGCCAATGCGTTATGCTTAGACCTATTGCATCCTATTCGCTCGCGATCGTTTTGCTATGGACGATCATGGGTTGCGAATCAAATAACAGCAACCATAATTCTCCCGAATCGTCCCAAACAGTGGCCCCACCCGTCACCAATGTGCCGCTGCGATTGTGGATAGTTGGTCAAGTGAGTGATCCGACATTGGTCGAGCGCGCTTGGCTAACCGGTTCGGATCAACGGCTTGAGATTCGTACGCTGTCGGTCGATGAGTATCTGTCGGAAAAGGCATGCAATTGCGATGTGACCCTTTTTCCTTCGCGTTTGCTGGGCGAAATGATTGACCGCCAATGGCTCAGGAAGCTCCCCACTAAGTTAACCGTGCCAAATGAGAGTGCCCCTCAAGTCCCTGCAACTTGGGCTCGTCAAGCCGCTTACGGCAGCGACGTTTGGGCAGTCTCCCTGGGCGCTTCGATTCCCGTGGTGATCAGCAGCGCGAGTGCGGATGTATCGATCCAAGCCTCGGAAGATTGGGATCTTCTGCTAAAGTCGCTGGCAATAGAATCTCCCACGGGGCCTACTCCCAAGATCGATTTCGCGGTAGTGAACCGCGCCGCGCTTGTCGATCGTTTTTTCACCATCGCGGGAGGACTGACGCAACGTTCGCCAACTTATGGATTGTTGTTTGAGTTGCAAAGCATGAAGCCACGCATGACCGAACCCGAATTTATACGCGCTGCTGAGATTATGCGCATACTTTCGCGACAAGCGAGCGACCCGGCCGCGGCGATGCAGTCCGTAACAGGCGACGCTTCTCAGGCTTGGTCCTGGATTAACGCTCAAGCCAAGCCTGCAATTGCCATCGTGTCTCCCTCCTTATTGTCCACTGCCGCAGCTAAAGCAACCGGCAGCAAACCGATTCGACTACCTACAAAGTGCATCGGCTGGAATACCGGAGGTGGCATGATCGCAGCGTTATCTGCCAGTTGCCGCCAATCCGCACGCGCCACCGAGTTGCTGAATTGGCTGCAACAAAGCGAAACGCGCCATACTCTTTCACCACTCATCCAAGGCATCGAATCTGCCTCACCCACCGCGGGGAGTGACTCTTCGGCTTGGCGCGCGAGTACCATCGCAACTGAACTCGCCGCCAACGCCAATTTGCCCAATGA
>JANLQO010000440.1:0-11308 GCA_031367855.1 Planctomycetia bacterium
GTCGACGAGCTAAAGATGCCGCCGAAAGAAAAGCTTGCTGAGTCAGACATTGCAAAACTAGAGCGTTGGGTAGCGATGGGAGCGGCATGGCCGGCGAGTTCATTCACTCCGAGTCTGGACAACCGGAATGCCGGCTCCAGTAACTTCCAAGCAACTCCCAAGCAGCGGACTTGGTGGGCGTATCAGCCTTTAGCGCATCCTTCGCCGCCGCTTGTGAAGAACGCTCAATGGTCGCGCAACGAGATCGATCAATTCATCCTGGCGGAACTGGAGGCACGCGCGATGTCGCCCTCTCCACCAGCGGATCGGCGCGTGTGGTTGCGGCGAGTAACGCTCGATTTGACGGGCCTTCCGCCAACTTGCGAGGAGCTTGTCGACTTCGAGGCGGACGAAAGTGGACAATCGTTTGAAAGTGTGGTGGATCGACTATTGAATTCGCCGGCTTACGGACAGCGCTGGGCTCGTCACTGGCTGGATGTTGTTCGCTATGCCGACTATCACGACGGCGACCCCAAGGCTCGCAATCCCGTCTGCGAACCGCTTGAAGCATGGCGTTATCGTGACTGGGTCGTCGATGCGTTAAACGCTGACCTGCCCTACGATCAATTCATTGTTCATCAGATCGCTGGCGATTTGCTGCCAGCCCCCAGCGGACACGAGCCATACGCCGACGGGTTGATCGCAACAACGTTCCTGGTTAACGGGGCGTGGGATCGTGGCGATGCAGACAAAGAGAAGATGGTCAGCGACATGGTCGACGATCAAATTGACACCCTTGGCAAGGCATTTCTTGGTTTGACGCTGGGCTGTGCGCGATGCCACGATCACAAATTCGATCCCCTTGCTCAGTCCGATTACTATGCGCTGGCAGGCATTTTTTACAGTACGCGGATGCTCACGGAACTTGGCACCAAGGGAGGTGAAATCACGCTACAGCGTCGGCTGCTGGTGCCGCAAGCAATTGTTGACGTTCGCAACACGCAGTTGAGGCAAATCGCCGACTTGAATTCGAAACTCGCCGAGTTGGACAAGCAGTCGCCCAAGCCTAGCCCGGATGACCCCACGCTGCGGGCGCTCGTCGAACAACGCGACCTTCTACAAAAGGAATTGCCGCCCGAGCCGCCCATGGCGTTGGCGGTCAGCGAAGGTGGAGTTCCGGGAGGGCTCTTCCCGGCAATCCAGGATGTACCCATTCATATTCGTGGCAGTTACACGCGACTAGGGTCCGTAGTCCCGCGCCGGATGCCATCGTTCTTTGCTGGCGAGGGGCAGGCTGGAATCTCTGTCGGCAGCGGCCGGCGCGAACTTGCGGAATGGATCGCCTCGCCGGAAAATCCGCTAAGCGCGCGAGTGATCGTCAATCGTGTTTGGCAATGGCATTTTGGTGAAGGGCTTGTCCGCACTTCGAATAATTTTGGATTGTTGTCGGAACCGCCAACGCATCCCTTGCTTCTCGACTGGCTCGCAACACGTTTTATCGAGGATGGTTGGTCGTTGAAGAGTCTGCATCGCCGCATCGTGCTCTCAGAAACGTACCGGCAAGCGAGTCGGGCACGCCTGTCGGGTAAGGCTGGGTTAGTTGAGGATGGCGATCGCAACCGTCAAGTTGATCCCGATAATTTTTGGCTTGGGCGATTTGCGGCTCGACGTTTGGAGGCCGAAGCGATTCGAGATACGATGCTATTAGTGTCGGGAAAACTGGATTTTTCCCCTGGTGGACCGGCCAGCGAGGATGTTGCCATTGCGCGCCGTTCGCTGTATGTGCAGACCGCACGGTGGGACCGAAGTAACTTTGCTACCCTTTTCGATGCGGCCAATCCCGACGCGTCCGAAGAAAGACGCAACGTCAGTACGGTGGCTCCACAATCGTTGTTCTTTCTCAACAACAGTTTCACACTGAGCCAAGCCAAGCAATTGGCGGAGCGGTTAATCCGCGATGTACCCACCGCAAAAACGGATTTCGTAACTGCACGCATTCAATACGCATACCGACTGCTCTTCAGCCGTCAGGCCACCGACGAAGAACTGGGGATTGCCAGCCAGTTGGTGGAGCAGGCATCAGACGAGAGCGGCTGGACCGACCTCGCACATGTATTGCTGTGCAGCAACGAATTCATCTACCTCGATTGATTCATCGGAGTATAAACCTTGAAATCCGCAGTTGTCTCGCGACGCGATTTACTGGCCCATACCGGTTGCGGATTCGGCTTGCTGACGCTGGCCGACATGTTGGCCACCAATGCATCCCTTCGCGCTGCGTCCGCGAATAGCGAGCGCGGGCCGCATCACCCACCCACAGCCAAGCGAGTCATATTTCTGTACATGCCCGGTGGGCCTTCACATGTTGATCTGTTCGATCCCAAACCCCGACTGGCCGCTCAAAACGGCCAGCCGTTGCCGTTTGAGAAGCCGAAGCTCGAACGAACCAAAACTGGAAACTTGCTCGCTTCACCGTGGAAGTTTTCTAAGCATGGCCAGTCAGGGATTGAGGTCAGCCAGTTACTTCCACATACCGCTGCGCACGTAGACGACCTGTGCATCATCCGTTCGATGGTTGCGGACAATATCAACCATACCGGCGCGGCGCTACAAATGTGTACTGGCGAGCAAGCCTTTTCGCGGCCTAGCATCGGATCGTGGCTGACGTACGGGTTGGGCACCGAGAATCAGAACCTTCCTGGCTTCGTCGTGGTAAGTCCAGCTGCGGTCTTTCAGGGGGCACAACTCTGGGCGTCGAGTTTCCTGCCGAGTACCTTTCAAGGGACGCTGGTCCGCGATCTAAAGAACCCAATCGCAAACCTCGGAGATACCACTCTATCGCTCGCACGTCAGCGAAAGAAGCTGGACGCGCTCGCGCGATTAAACGAACTTCACCAACGAGACCGAGCCAGCGATAGCCAACTCGAAGCGCGCATCGAATCGTTCGAACTCGCTTTTCGAATGCAGCGCGAGGCGCCCGAGGCGTTCGACATCTCGCGCGAGAGCGCGGCTGTTCACAAGCTGTATGGCACCGACAAACCCGAAACAGAACTCTTCGGAAAGCAATGCTTGCTTGCACGGCGCCTGGTCGAACGTGGTGTGCGATTCGTGCAACTGTTTGACGCGCCGCAGAACAATGCCTGGGACCATCACGGAGGCCTGCGCGAGAAACTACCCCAACGCTGCCTGGCGGTCGATCAGCCGATAGCCGCCTTGCTGACCGACCTGAAGTCGCGTGGCTTACTCGATGACACACTGGTGTGGTGGGGTGGCGAATTTGGTCGGACCCCGACAGCTGAAAATAACGATGGACGCGAGCATCATCCCTTTGGCTTTACAATGTGGATGGCTGGCGGGGGAATTCGCGGCGGCATGGTCCATGGAGCCACGGACGAATATGGATGGCATTCCGTGCAAGATAAGGTTCACGTTCATGACCTCCATGCCACAATCCTCTACTTGATGGGATTTGATCACCAGCGGCTGACCTACCGACATGCAGGCCGTGATTACCGCCTGACAGACGTTTATGGGCAGATTGTTAAGGAAGCGCTGAGTCGTCCGGAACTTGTCCCTGGATAGCCAAATTCGCGCAGACTTGGATGTTTTTTAAATGACTGAGTGCAGTTTTGTTTGCAGCTGCCTAGAATTCAAGGTAGACTTCTGAATTCAAAAACGGAGCCCGAGCATGTGGATTTCCCGGTACGCGCGAGCACTTGTTGCCACTGCCACATGCCTGCTGCTGGTTACGAACAACCGGCTTGCTTTCTCGCAAAATACAACCTCGCCAATAATAGGGCCAGCGAATACTAGGCCGGACGAGAAAAGGTCCGTCGACTTTCGTCGCGATATTCGTCCGCTACTTTCGGACAAGTGCTTTACCTGTCACGGACCCGACGAAAATCAGCGTGTAGGCCAATTGCGATTGGATTTGCGACAAAGCGCATTAACCGTGCATGATGGCAAGACGGCGATCGTCCCTCGCGACTTAGATGCTAGTGAACTGATTCGACGCATCGTTTCGACGAATCCCAAAGAGCATATGCCACCGCACGAATCAGCGCGTCAACTGACGGCTGACCAAGTGGATTTGCTTAAACGCTGGATACGCGAAGGAGCAGAGTGGACCGAGCATTGGTCGTTCGCTGTAATCAAGCAACCCGTTGTTCCAGTAACCCAAGCCACTCATTGGGCTCGCAATGCGATTGATCAGTTCATCGGCAATCGATTGGATCACGAGGGCTTGAAGCCCTCCGGCGCTGCAGCCAAACATACGTTGTTGCGTCGCCTTTCGTTGGACTTGACCGGACTTCCGCCGACTGCAGTCGAGGTCGAGGCGTTCGTCAAGGACGACTCTCCTGCCGCATATGATCGAGCGGTAGACAGACTGCTCGCTTCGCCTGCCTATGGAGAGCATATGGCGGTGGGCTGGCTGGACGCGGCTCGCTATGCCGATACCAGCGGTTATCAAAACGATGGCCCACGATTCATGTGGCGCTGGCGCGATTGGGTCATCCACGCGTTCAACAGTGACCTTCCCTTTGATCAGTTCACTATCGAACAAATCGCTGGAGACTTACTTGAAAATCCTTCGCTCGAACAAATCATCGCGACAGGCTTTAACCGCAACCATCGCGGCAATGCGGAAGGTGGAATCATCCCTGAGGAATATCAAGTTGAATATGTCGTCGATCGCGTCGATACAACCGCTACCGTTTGGCTTGGATTGACGATCGGTTGTGCACGCTGTCACGATCATAAGTATGACCCCATCGCACAAAAGGACTACTACAAGTTATTCGCTTATTTCAATAACTTACCGGAAAGCGGGCGTGCCATCAAAGAAGGCAACTCACCACCGTTGATCAAAGCCCCACGCACTGAAGAGCAAGAGCAGTTAGCTTGGCTGGATCAACAGATTGTCGCGACGGAGAAGCGTGTAGCGCAATCGCAGCAGTCATTGCAGGAAAGCCAATTGCAATGGGAGGCGAATTTCTCTGGGGGTTCATCGATCGACTGGAGTATTAATGATCAAATGATCGGATGTTTCACGTTCGACAGTTTACTTTCAAATTCAAGCAGCGAAGTAGTCGCCCAGGTCGAGCGGCAACCCAATTATGTTGAAGGTATTCGTGAGCAGGCTATTGAACTTGACGGGGCAGCTTTTATAGACGCTGGGAATACGGCCAATTTTGGTTATTTTGATAAGTTTTCCGTTACTGCGTGGGTATCACCCGACGAGGCGGACGGCACGCTGTTATCGAAAATGACGCCAGTCGAGGAAGGCCCTGGCTATGCTATCCACCTCCGCAATGGTCGTGTGCAACTGAATTTAGTCAAACGCTGGTTGGACGACGCTTTACGGGTGGAAACCCGTGATCCCCTGCCCCTGCAACATTGGAGTCACCTAGGGGTAACGTACGATGGCTCACGTGTAGCTGGAGGGATTAAGATATTTGTTGACGGAATTTCTGTACCCCTCGTGACTCGCCTGGATCGTCTCAACCAAACTTTCGCGGTGGCGACCGAACCTCTGAGAATCGGCGGTGGCGAAAGGAATTTTCGCGGCAAGCTCGACGATTTGCGATTGTACGCTAGGGAGCTGAATTCAACCGAGATCGAATTGTTGGCTGTTCGTCATTCCATCTCTGAAATCTTGCAGATTGCGGCGGAGAATCGGAGCACAGCGGAACGTGGCAAGCTGACTCGCTACTTCATCGACAATGTTGCTGCCGATGAAATCCGCGAGGCTGACCATCAACTCACCGATCTTCGTAGAAAAAAACTTGCCTTCTATGAAAGCATTCCCACGGTCATGGTGATGCAGGAGATGGAGCAGCCGCGCAAGACGTTCGTATTAGTGCGCGGCCAGTATGATCTACCTGGAGAGCCGGTTGATCCTGGGTTGCCGAGCGCACTACCGGACTGCAACGATGGAAAAAACTCGCCTCACAACAATCGACTGGGGCTTGCTAAATGGTTGGTCGATGTCAACCAACCGCTGACGCCGCGCGTGATCATGAACCGGCTGTGGCAACATCACTTTGGGCAGGGCCTTGTTCGAACCCCCGAAGATTTTGGAGCGCAAGGAGACCTACCGAGCCATCCTGAATTGCTCGATTGGTTGGCCGCCGAGTTCATTCGTAACGGTTGGGATATCAAGGCAATGCAGCGAGCGATTGTTAGCAGCGCAACCTATCGTCAATCATCCGAGTTGAGCCTAGAAAACTTGCAGATCGATCCCGAAAACAGACTGCTGGCCCGGGGGCCGCGAAGACGCATGCCCGCCGAAGCGATTCGCGACCAGGCCCTAGCTTTCGCCGAGTTATTGACATCAATAATTGGCGGACCCTCGGTCAAGCCGTATCAGCCTGAGGGTCTTTGGCAAGAGATTGCAACCGACACTGAGTACCAACAATCACACGGTGCTGAACTGTATCGCCGCAGCCTATACACCTATTGGAAACGGACGGTCGCTCCGCCAACCATGGTGACGATGGATGCTACGTCGCGTGAAGCTTGCATCGTGCAACGGACTCGCACCAACACTCCCTTACAGGCGCTGGCTATGTTGAACGACACTACCTTTGTTGAATCAGCTCGGGTGCTCGCCCAGCGAATGATGGCTGACTATCCTACGAATGAACGAATTTCGAGAGCTTTTCAACTTGTAACATCGCGTCCGCCAAGTCCCGCAGAGCTGCATATTTTAGATCGACGTTACGACCAGAGCTTGCGTGAATTTGAAGCTGCTCCAGAGGCCGCCAAGCAATTGATCAGCGTCGGTGAATTCCCCGCCAACGAGACCCTAGTCGCAACGGAACTGGCCGCACTAACCACCGTCACCAGTCTCTTGCTCAATCTCGATGAGGTCGTTACCAAAGAATAGTGCGAGCTTCGTCCGGGTGCACACCGTGCACAATGTGTTAGAGCCTGTCCGAAAAGGGGTCTGACCCTTTGGAGGCAACACAGTTTCAATGCGTTTTTGTCGTTGCCGAAGAGGGTCAGACCCCTTTTCAGACAGGCTCTTAGTGCATTAATCGAAAGTTCAAGAGAATACTATGCTTGTCGATGAAATTGCGGTGCAAGAAACGCGACGTCATTTTTTTCAGCGCGGGGCTCAGGCGGCTGGATTGGCGGCGCTCGTATCGCTGTTGAAGGAATCCGGATTCGTTGTTGCACAGGAACAGAAACCCGCCTTCCCGAGTTTTTCAGCCAAGGCAAAACGCATTATTTATCTTTTTCAGTCGGGTGCGCCCTCGCAGCTAGATCTCTTTGACTACAAACCCAACCTTGCAACTCGGCGCGGGGAGGAATTGCCAGACTCGGTTCGAAGGGGACAACGTCTTACCGGGATGACCAGTACGCAAGCTAGTTTTCCACTGTGCCCCACAAAATTTCGCTTTGAACAGCGCGGCAAGAGTGGAGCTTGGATCAGCGATCTACTGCCGCATACCAGTAAGATTGCGGATGATTTGTGTTTCATTCGATCGATGCATACCGAGGCCATTAATCATGATCCCGCTATCACCTTCATGCAAACTGGCGCGCAATTAGCGGGACGCCCCAGTCTGGGCGCTTGGTTGTCTTATGGTTTGGGTAGCGAAACGAGCGATCTGCCGGCGTTCGTCGCAATGATCTCGGGGACGGGCGATCAGCCCCTCTACGATCGGCTGTGGGGAAGCGGTTTTTTACCAACACGCTATGCCGGAGTTAAGTTTCGATCGTTGGGTGATCCCGTACTTTACCTGTCGGATCCACCCGGAATCAATCGAAAGTTAAGACGAGGGATGCTCGACGATTTGGCCGCGATGAACGAGCTTAAACTTTCGGCAGTGGGCGATCCCGAAATAGCGACTCGAATTGCTCAATACGAGATGGCTTACCGGATGCAAACTTCGGTCCCCGAATTGACCGATCTATCCGATGAACCTCAGAGTACCTTTGAACTGTATGGTGAGGCGGCCCGGAAGCCTGGTACCTTTGCATGGAATTGTTTGCTGGCTCGGAGGCTTTGCGAGCGGGGAGTTCGATGTATCCAACTGTTTCATCGCGGATGGGACCAGCACCTTGAATTGCCAAAGAATATTGGGCTTCAGTGCCAGACCACCGACCAACCGACCGCCGCGTTGGTGCAGGACTTGAAGCGAATTGGGCTGTTAGAAGACACGCTGGTAGTGTGGGGCGGGGAGTTTGGACGGACCGTGTACTGTCAAGGCAAAATGACCGCCAACGATTACGGTCGTGATCATCATCCCCGCTGCTTTACCGTTTGGTTAGCTGGAGCGGGCGTGAATGCTGGAACAACTATCGGGCAGACCGACGATTTCAGCTACAACATCACCAGTGAACCTGTTCATGTACACGACCTCAACGCCACGATTTTGCATTTGCTAGGGATCGATCATACGAAGTTAACCTTCAAATTCCAAGGACGTCATTATCGATTGACCGATGTGCATGGAGAGGTCGTCAAGAAAATACTCGCATAGTTTTGGTGTTAGTTTACTAGCCAACTAATTGCCAGTGAAGCGACGCATGCGGTAACCAACACGATCCCTATCCAACCAAAAACATTCGCCAGCCTGCCGATCCTGGTTGCTCCTACAACCTTGGGGTCATTGGCTAATAATTGAAGTGCGATTAGATGAAACGGCAATAAGACAGCGTTAACAACTTGGCTGGAATAGATCAATGGAATGAGGGGCAGACTGGGAAGTGAAACGACGCTAACAGCGGCGACCGTCAAACCCACAAATGCGGCGTAAAAGAATTGAAAGTGGCTGGAATCGAGATCCAGCGAAGCGGGGGCTCCAATCCCTTCTGCGATCGAGTAAGCAGTTGCAAGCGGTACAATAGCTGCCGCCAACAGCGATGCTCCCAGCAGTCCCGTTCCAAAGAGGATGGTTGCAAATGAACCTGCCAAGGGTTTGAGTGCAATTGCGGCATCGCTCGCATCTTGGATATGAATTCCCTCGCGATGCAGCGTCGATGCGCAAGCAACCGCGATGGCGAGCCCTATGACTCCAGTTAATAACGAGCCAATGATGACATCGATGCGTTCCCACTTAAGACTGGCGACATCGATCTTCTTGTCCACTACATAGGATTGCAAAAAGGCGAGCCCCCAGGGGGCTAGCGTCGTTCCCAACGCTGCGGTGATTGCAATCCAACCGGCGTGATTGACGGGCATACGCGGGATCAATGAATTGTCTAGAACGAGTCCCCAATCGGGACCAGCCAGAACTCCGTCGACGACATAGAGTGCCAGGGTTGACGACACAACGAGTAGGATGATCTCGACTCGATGAAAAGATCCCAGCACCACCAATAAAGAAATTAACAGTCCTGCTAGGGGTGTGCTGATCCATGAGGGAATCCCAACCAGCGAGGCGGCTGCGGAAATGCCCGCATACTCTGCGCAAATGGTCCCGAAGTTTGCGAGAAGCAATCCAATGACTGCAAGATAGCCCATGTTGGGCCCCCATCGATGCCGAACGACTCCTATAAATCCCTTGCCACTGGCTGCGCCGATTTGGACCGCAAGCAGATGGAAATAGACGAGCAGAATAGTTGAAGCAGGAATGATCCAAAGAAGTCGATAGCCATGATCGGCCCCCAGCACCGAATACGTCGTGATCCCCGCTGGGTCATCATCCGACAAACCTGCAAGCAAACCCGGCCCTAAGACGGCCATGAATGAGGCAAATGCACCCGCACCCGCGTTCCGCAACTGCACAAACTTGGCGGTGGTTCCCCTGCGACGATGCGGAATCCCATGTCGCTTATGAGCTTGACGGCGAGTCGACATCATGCCTTCCTTTCAATTTCATCGCGCGAAAAATCACCCTGGGTGGTGTCATCTCGCTTTAGGAGTTTTGCGAAGATCGAGTTCCTCGCGTAAACCGTGACCACATCTTCAGCGTGAAGCATGGTGTTGGTGTTCGAGATTCCAAAAAGAATTTGTCATTCGACTTCATCGACAATATACCCCGGGATGGGCATCATGAGGGGTCGAGCGAACTCAGTCGATGCTCAGTATCATTCCGAGCGAGGGTGATTGAGCACTAGCATCCATGGCCGTTTTGCATCACAATAACTCCACCTACTTATTGTTTGTAATCGCTTGCCCGGAATTGCATTCATGCAACAACTCGATCACCTAAAGAACCTGGTTGTCATGGCTTCAGCCGATGGCAGCTTGACGGAACAAGAAATTGCATTGCTCATCGATCGGTGCAGTGAGCTCGGATTGGCAGAAGAAGATCTTGAGACTGCAATTTCATTTGCAATGAGCGGCCACGCGAAATTAGTCTTCCCAGTAGATCGGCTGGAGCAGAACCAGATGCTGTCCGATCTGATCCGCATGATGGCCGCAGATGGAAAGCTCTCCGAAGTTGAAAAACGGCTATTTGCGTTGGCTGCGGCCAAGATGGGTATTGAAAGAGCCGCATTGGACTCAATTATCGATCGTCTGGTCGGTAAGTAGAACTTACATTCTTTGTTTGAATTCGGCTTCCGCCTTCGAGTGTTCGGCCAAAGCTTCCACAGTTGGTTTGGTGCTTGAAATCAAAATGTTGTGCGTGGGGCGATTAGTGTGGTAATACGAAATGTTTTGCGAGTAGGGTTGCTCGTCCGAAAGATGCATGTAGATAGCGCCGACACCCCATTTGCTTTCGACCATGGTCGCGCCATTTAGGGAGCCGCGAACCAAGCCAGTGTGAATAATGACGCCCTCGTCGCTGCGATAGACGGCGACATCGTTGGTTGCGGGCTGCGACACCAGAGTGTAGTTGTTTTCGTCCAAGATTCGTTGAACATCTTCACCTTTCACGATGTGCTCGCCCTGAGAGAAAACCCAGCCATGGCAATTGGATTGAACAAACGGTTGTGCGCGCAACATCGCCTTCTCGGCCATCGCTGAAAACGAAGACTGGCTGTAGGCAATGTACTCTTGGAAAGCATCGCTGGTTATTTGACGCTCAAACAGCTGGATTCGTGTTCCACAGTCAGTTATTCCACTGAATTCCGCGTTCACTTCGAGGATGCCTGGATCCACTGCGCGCAGCGTTGGCTGGGGACCGGTGAAGTGCTTGGTGGCTTGTGCAAAGCCAGCGAATTCGGCGAGTGAAACCATAGCGACAACCACGGGCAAAGTTCGAACGAACGACTGATGGGCCGAAGGCGAAATCCTAGAAACTCTCCATACGAGCGCGCCGCCGACTATGGCAACCGCAAAACACCATAATGCGACCGTGTCATGCGAATCCTCGTAGAAGTAAAGTTGCCAGGTGAAAATCTGAATGCATGCCAAAACCGCCAAAAGCAA
>JANLQO010000443.1:0-12193 GCA_031367855.1 Planctomycetia bacterium
TTCAGCTTGCAAAAGCGAAGGTGCGATGACGTCCATTTTCAGAATGGGTCGTCAGGAACGAGGAAAAACTCTGTTTTTTCTTGCCAATGAGGGCGTAGCTCAGTCGGTAGAGCAACGGACTTTTAATCCGTTGGTCGTGGGTTCGAGTCCCACCGCCCTCATTCTCTTGTGCCGCAAGGACTTACGGCGTTTTGTCACCCAGGCTTGCAGGCAGCCCCATCTGATTCTCTCAGCTGGCAGGACGCTCGAAGGATGTTGCGAAACATCCTAATTCGGAGTGACGCAAACTCGATACGGACCGTAGAAGCACCGATGAATCTTCCGAAGCTGATGATCCTGGGCACACACAATCGCAAGAAATGTGGCGAGCTGCGGGGCCTATTGGAGCCGCTCGGAATCGAGTTGCGATCGTTGGCCGAAGTCGACAGGCCACTCACCGTGGATGAAACGGGCTCCACCTTTATGGAGAACGCACGGCTCAAGGCAGCTGTGCAGGCGATTCATCTCGGCCAGTGGACAATTGGCGAAGATAGCGGTTTGTGCGTTCCGGCGCTAGGTGGTGCGCCTGGGATTTACTCGGCGCGCTATTCTGACCCCAACGCGAACGATGCGAAGAACAACGCCAAATTGCTAGATGATATGGGTGAATTCGATGGAGCGCAGCGCGCGGCGTACTATGTTTGCACAATAGCTCTGTCGGATCCCTCGGGCCGCGTTTGTCTGGAAGCTGAGGGACGCTGCTGGGGTCGGATCTTGCGTTCGCTTCGCGGCGAAGGCGGGTTCGGATACGACCCGATGTTCGAGATCCCCGAATATCATTTGACGTTCGCGGAACTGGGTGCGACGGTTAAGTCGGTGCTGAGTCATCGTGCACGAGCGCTCGAGAAATTCACACGAGCTCTGCGACGACTGTGATCACAACTCGGTAAACGACCGGAGCGACGCCAGCGAGGGCTGGCGAAGGAATCAAAGGACCTAACTGGCGGAGAGCAACTGCATCGAATCACATGTCGTAGATCTCTTCATCGACGTTAGGCGCTTCGGTCATACGGCGATGGATACCTTTGAGTTTACTTTCACCCGAGGCAAATGGGTCTTCACCGTCGAGCACGTCGCCGAGTTCCTCTTCGACTTTGTCGGGATCTTCACCCGCTTCCATCCGGCGGATCGCTTCTTCCATGCCGTCGCCCATGCGCATACCCGTTGAGTCCATTAGTTTACGCATGACGCGGGCCATCGCGCGAGGGTCTTCTTCGTCCATTCCTTCGACTTCACCCGCCATTTGCATCATGGCTGCTTCCATTTTCTCGTCATCGAAGTCCGGTTCTGGACCTTCACCACCCGGTGACTCTGACCGTCCACTCGAGATGGCAAAGCGAGACATCTGTCGCCGCAATTTATGCCTCGCATGCTTGGGGCATTTTGGAATGGTCTCGGTGTCCACACGGCGAGCGAAGAAACTGAATATTGTATGGCAGTCGCGGCAATAAAATTCATAGATCGGCATCATGGGCTCCTTGCAATGCTCGTCAATCGATACAGCACTGGCTGAACATCGAAGTACTGCATTGTACGCCTGGAAGGCGAGCTGTGGGATGGGCTAGCCGGTTTAAGCTAAACTGCGGACCGACATGCCGCCATTCAAATTCTTGACGCTTGCAAACCCTTGGCCATTCAGCCAACAGGCGGCAATGTGGGCGCGCTTACCTGAGTGACAAACGGTCACCGTAGGGCGTTGCGGATCAAGCTCGGTCCAGCGTTGGGCGAGTTCATCGATCGGGATGCAAATCGCGCCTGCAAGCGGCAACTGAGCAATCTCCGCTGCACTGCGCACGTCGACGATCTGCAAACCTTCCAGTTCAGCGTCGAACTCGACCAGCCTCGGTAGTTGACGCAAATCGTTTATCGACACGAAAGCGGCCATGTGCAGCGGATCTTTTGCAGCCCCGAAGGGCGGCGCGTAAGCCAGGTCGAGTTTGCTCAGGTCATCGACGGTGCCACCAAAATGCAGCACCGTAGCGATCACGTCCAGCCGTTTATCGCAGCCCGCAGCACCGACCGCTTGGGCCCCAAGCAATTTGCCGTCATGGGCGCGATAGACTAGCTTTAATGTCAAGTTCTTTGCGCCAGGAAAATAACTGGCGTGATGCGGTCCCTGAATCGTGGCGACTCGATAGTCAATTTTGGCGGCGCGGCAGGCTTTCTCGTTCAACCCCGTCGCGCCTGCGGTCAGGTCGAATACCCGCACAATGCACGTTCCCACAACGGAACCCATCGATAGAGCCTGACCTCCAGAAGCTGCTTGAAACGGAGACTCATGACCCAGAGCAGCGTGAGCACCAGCGACCCGTCCCGCACGATTGGCCGGACCAGCTAGCGGGATGCGCATCGGTTGACTGAGCACACCATGACGGTATTCGACCATATCACCCACTGCGTAGATGTTCGGATCGTCGGTCTGCATGAATTCGTTGACTCGCACGCCTCCGCTCGGGCCGATGGTTAATCCGGCATCGATGGCTAATCCGGTACGAGGCCTAACACCCACGCCCACGATGACCAGATCGGTAGGAATCGAATCGCCGCTCGCGAGAACAATAGAAGTCGCTGCCTCATCGATGTAGCACAAGCGATCAATCGAGGCGGACAAATGAACTGCCACGCCTTGGCGGCGAAGTTCGCCTTCAATCAACTTCGCCATTTCACAGTCGAGCGCCCCAAGGACTTGGGGATCGCGTTCGACAAGCGTAACTTCGATGCCACGACGTACGAGCTGTTCAACGACTTCAAGCCCCACGAAGCCTGCACCGACGACGGTTGCTTTTTTGACCGGACGCTCCCGCAACGACGCGAGAATGTAATCCATATCTTCGAGCGTCCACAGTTGAAAGACATTTTTCGCATTCGCTGCGAAGAACGGTGGGCGAACGGGTTCTGATCCAGTCGACAAGATCAAGCGGTCATAGGGCAGTTCAAAAGTTTTGCCCTCTCCAGTACATCCCGATATGAGTTGTTGTTCGCGATTGATAGAGGTAACTTCGTGTTGTGTGTGCACCGCGATTCGAAAGCGGTTCCAGAACAGTTCAGCGGTCGCCACCAGTAACTTGTCGCGTTGTTCGATTTCTCCCCCCAGATGATAGGGTAATCCGCAGTTCGCAAAAGAAATCACCGGGCCTTTTTCAAGAATCGTGATCTCAGCCTGCGCGTTTACCCGCCGCGCTCTCGTTGCGGCAGACGCGCCACCAGCAACGCCTCCGACGATTACAATCCGCAATTTTTCTCGCGTGTTTGGCATGATTGGTTTTCTTGTTCCCTGCGCATCCAATATTCAAACTGATTAGTTTACAGAACGGATTTCAAGCGGTAAGGTCATTGCCTGCGCCTCGAGACCTAGCTTCCTTTGCAAAGCTCCGTAGAGCACGGTCACACAGGAAACGTGGCATAGGCTTGCAGCCAGTGAATGGGTAAGGCCACACAGGCTGGAAGCGCTGGAAGCCTATGCCACGGCAATTTGACACGCTTTTACGCTTTTAGAAGTGCTGCGGCTATCGTTCTACGCGAAAACCGTAATCCCAGGTGCAAAAATCCCAGGTGCCAAGCAGCCAAAGCATCGACTCCTCGCAGATTTCCTTGACTGGTTGCAAAGAATTGGTGTCACAATGCGAAATTATGCTGGACAACTCACTTCATTTCCCACAGTTCTCCGTGCGTAAGCTGCCGTTTGGTATAAAAACGAGTTTCTTACCCGTAATACGCTTAGTGCTTCAAATTGGCGAAGGCAATCATGACGAACCATAACCCGCCGCACTTGGATGCGGCATTCGACGCCTATCAAATTGAGCGGCCCGATCCCAAGTTGTTTCACTACTATCTGTGGTGTGCATTGCTGACTGGGCCGCTTTCACCGATCGTGTTTATTTCGCTGTG
This sequence comes from Planctomycetia bacterium, assembly GCA_031367855.1. Taxonomy (GTDB): domain Bacteria; phylum Planctomycetota; class Planctomycetia; order Pirellulales; family Pirellulaceae; genus Aureliella. The sequence continues at coordinate 3,928 of JANLQO010000443.1, forward strand.
GTTTCGCTACTCGACACTCCATTTCAAATTCGATGATTCCGGAGTTGCCATGTGTTGGGGGGTGTTCTTCAAACAAGAGGTCTACCTTACTTATCGTCGCATTCAAGATATTCATCTGACTCGTAATATTCTTCAACGCTGGATGGGTTTGGCCACGATTAGTTTGCAGACCGCATCGGGAAGTAGCAAAGCCGAAATGGCAATCGAGGGCGTGTTGCAGGCTGACAGACTGCGAGATTTTTTATACAGTCGCATGCGTGGTGCAAAGAATGAAACGAGCGGGACCAAGGAAGTTGTTTTGCAGGGCACGGCTGGTGAACTAGCTACCTCACCCGAGCATGAGCGTGCGACTCGGGCATTGGAAGAAATTCGCGATGCCTTAAAGGCGCTCGTCGAAAAGAGAGGTGCGTAATGGTGCTTGGTGAAAAGGCAGTTTTGCGAGCCAGTCAGTGGTGTTACCAAGGTGTTTGGGGTATTGCCACAAAATGGTTTTATGTCCCTGAGGAACCACCGCATATCCAAGGCGCCGACGATGACAGCGTGCGCAGTTTCCGGCCGTCCGAGGGCTATCTGCGTTACTTGAAGCTGTTCTTTTGGATTGGACTGGCCGCGATCGATATCGTACTCACGATCGCATGGTTGGTATTGTTAGTACTATTTCCGCTGATGGGAATCATAATCGCGCCGTTGGCTTGGGCGATCATCATTCTGCCAGACATCGTGGCTTACATTGCAATTCATTTGCGTTACGACACGACATGGTACGTCCTCAGCGATCGCAGCATGAGGATTCGCCGCGGCATTTGGACGATTCACGAAACCACGATTACTTACGAGAATATTCAAAACGTGTCGGTCAAGCAGGGCCCCGTTCAACGCTATTTTGGGATAGCCGATGTGTTGGTAGAAACCGCCGGCGGTGGCGCATCGACCGGCCGTGAGGGTGGTACGGTGGTCGGTCACTTTGGTTTGCTCGAAGGTATCTCGAATGCAGAAGAAGTTCGCGGGTTGATCCTCGCTAAATGGGGCGCCAGTCGTTCGGCTGGCGTCGGGGACGATTTCGCTGAAAATGTACTTCGACCGCGGCGCGGGACGGCAGAAGCCAGCGGACAGTGGAGTTCCGACCAAGTTTCGTTGCTGGAGAACATACGCGATCTGGCCGTTCGATTGGCAAACACGCCGACAAATGCGTGAAGCATCTTTGCCATGTGAATAGCAATAAACGGGGAGAGCGACACTCCTGCGGAGCTACTGCATGGTTGGGACGGCGGCCTGGGAATTCACGTCGGATAGATTGGTTTGTACCGCCCGAAACGATCGGAATGCCGCAAAATTTGGCCTCGGAAGGCACGCCGCATGGAGAATCGTTGGCGGATCGCGTAGAATTAAAGATGTGGGTTAGAAATTCTCGACGCATTGGATGATCGCATCCCTCGCTTGGCTCATCTTAGAGGAACGTAACAGTCGTGGAACCGTTCACGATTCAGTGCTCGACGTGCCAGAGCCTTATTCGAGTGCGCAATCCGAAAATGATTGGGCAGATTGTCAATTGCCCCAAGTGCAATTCGATGCTTCAGATCACGGAGCCTCCGATAGAAAAGGTTCAGGACGAGAAGCCCCCGCACACCGGAGCACGGCAGATACGCGTCGAGTCGCATCGCGGAGTTATAGACTCGAGCGCGATGACTAAAGAGGCTTTTGCGCCAGAGTTGGAAGATGAGTATCGGCTCGCGCCCAGTCAGACGGATGAACCCCAGGCTGACAGCGATGCGCCTTTGCTCGCGCCGCCGCGAGTGGATGAGGAACCCGTTTTCCCAAACCCATTAACGCCGCCATTGCCCGAGCGGAAATTAGCCAGTGTGTACGCTGCGGACTCCAGCAGCATTCAAGTTCTGGCGGTGCAGCGCACAGCGCGTCGCCGTCAGCTGCTAATGGTGGCGGTGTTTGGTTCAAGTGGTGTTTTGCTCGCGGGTATGTTCTTTGTGGGATTCTTGTATTGGTATACACGCAAATCAAATCCGCCCATTGCAAAGAATTCGACAAACGCCCAACAGAACGTTCCGGAACAAAAGCATGGGGGTCCAAAAATTGAGCCCGAACAAGGCCTGTTGAATGACCCCTTGGATGACCCCGAGGCTGCTGTGCTTGAGCAGCCTCGCTCCCTTAATGAAGTTGATCCCGACGCGAACAAGCTTATCCAATCCCAAGAGGAACCAACGCAGGATAGGAATAGCATTGGCAGTGCGCTTAATAACGCTCTCGCTAGCTCTGACGTTCCTCCTCCAAAAACCGATGAACAACCTGCTGCACCGAATTCTGAAACGGTTGCGAAACCTGTTACCGAATTGCCGGACCAACTGAAAAAATTCCAGAACATGCTCAACACGGTTATCGAGCCTCAGTTCTTGGAGGACCAAGCAGTTCAAAAGGCTCCGCCCACTGCCAAGGAACTTGGACTATCGACTGGACAGAATTCCAAAGCGATCCCCGCCGTGGATGTTGGCAAACAATTGGAATTGCCGCTGACCGGTGTGATTGTTCCACCAGGTTCGATATCAAATGCGGTCATCCAGTGGGTTCAATTCAGTGGTATTCCAACCGTAGTTGACCTCGATTCATTTGTCGCAGCGGGCCTCGATCCGTACAAACCGATCGGCAAGATACATGTCAGCGCCGCGCCTTTGGCCCAGGTTGGTGGATTGCTTGCCAAGGAGATGGGCGTTGAGCTGATCACCATTGAAAATCGTTTCTTGGCCTTTCAAGCGCCTGAAGCAGCGATTCGTAAGTATTTGCCGACAGCGATCAAGATCAGCGATCTTCTTGCTGACAACGATCAACAGCAATGGCTCGTCAAGACATTGGAGCAAATCTGGCCTGAATATGAAGGCAAATGGATCGTTCGCGACGGCGAATTGACCGTCGATCCAGTAATCGTCGATGCCATGGCTTGGTTTTGGGCTGTTCGCATGCTTGAGTCCTGGCGATTTGCGGCTGGCATGGAAACACAGTTAGACAAGACCAAAATGGATCAATCCAAATTTGTAACAAAGTTCGTCGATCCAGAAACAGTCGAGGCGTTTAACAAACCGCTGAGCCTAACGCTGGTCAGCCGGGCACCGGTAGCGCAATTGTTTTCCGAGATATGTGCAGCAAACCACCTGCACGGTTGGATCGATTGGGCCAGTGTTGGACAAAAGGGACTTGGACCGCACACCGTCGATTTCATTGTGACCCGAGATCGCACGTTGAGACAATGCATGCGAGATTTAGCCGATAGGTACTCGCTGGTAGTTGCCTGTGAGAACGACGAGTCCGTGTTGATCACCACTGCCGAAGTCTATCGTGGTCAGCCGAGGCTGTTCGTTTTGCCTAGTCAAGCGAGAACTGCTGAGCAGTGGGTAGAGGAATTGCAGCCGCTTACTCCCGCAACGGCCACCGCAGCTCAACCCATTTTAGCGTTCTTAACGCCTGACAGTCGCTTCGTCATCGTTCGCTGCTGCCGCCCCCGCCTACGTATGTAGCGGAGCCATCCGTTGCTGTGCAACCTGGAATAGATACTGTATATTCTGATCTGGGTGGCATCCAAAGGCTGAGGCCGCATCATTCGTTGGTGGTGTCGTGTGAGAAATCTTACTAAGAACGCCGCCGCAACATGAATCGAAGTCTATGAAGATCTGCATTCCGCAAGAGTCCTTTCCTGGCGAAAAACGAGTCGCTACGACTCCCGAAATCGCTGAGCAGTTGATTGCGATGGGTTTCACGGTGGAAGTTGAGTCAGGGGCTGGTTTGGGCTCGGATTATTCAGACGACGCGTATCGCGAAGCTGGAGTAACTATTCAAGACTCAACATCGATCTGGTCGAATGCCGATGTAATCCTTAAAGTACGTTCGCCGCTTGCATCAGAGGTCCAGCGGATGCGGCCCGGTTCGTGGCTAGTGAGTTTTATCTGGCCCGCTCAGCAGCCCGAATTGCTGAAGCAGTTTGCATCCAATCGAGCAACTGTCCTGGCGATGGATTGCGTTCCTCGCATTTCGCGGGCGCAGAAGATGGATGCTCTAAGTTCGATGGCAAACATCGCGGGCTATCGCGCAGTCATTGAAGCCGCTCATCATTTTGGCCGATTCTTCACTGGACAAGTGACAGCCGCGGGTAAAGTTCCACCTGCAAAAGTCTTCGTCATCGGCGCGGGAGTCGCTGGGTTGTCCGCGATAGGCGCATCAATCGGGCTAGGCGCGATCGTCCGCGCGAGCGACACTCGACCGGAAGTAGCCGATCAAATTAGGTCGATGGGTGCCGAGTTCGTGCCAGTGCATTATGAGGAACACGCCAGCGGCGAAGGCGGTTACGCACGCTTGATGAGCGAAGGATATCAAAAAGCCCAGCGGGACGCTTATGCCCGTCAAGCGATCGACGTCGACATTATTATCACCACTGCCCAGGTCCCCGGTAAACCTGCTCCAAAGCTAATAACGGCGGGCATGGTGGAGTCCATGAAGCCCGGTAGCATCATTGTTGACCTAGCGGCTGAACAAGGCGGCAATTGCGAATTGACGGAACCCGGTTCGGTTGTCGTCAAGTATGGTGTTACAATCATTGGTTACACCGATTTGCCAAGTCGCCTGGCGAAGCAGGCAAGCAACCTTTACTCGAATAATTTGTTGCGATTAATGCAGCACTTATGCCCGAAGAGTGATGGCCAGCTTGCCGTCGACATGGAGGATGCGTTGTCGCGGGGAACGACTATCGTTTTGGCTGGCGAGATAACTTGGCCGCCCCCGTCACCCAAGCTTGCATTGCCGTCGGGAGGGACTAGTCCAGTTATCGCGCCAAAGGTCGTGCAAAATGGAAAAAATGGCAAGCAGGAACATCGGGCTCGGGCGGCGCACCCCCTGTTGCTGGTAACCATGGGCATATTACTGCTGTTGGTCTTTGGCAGCTTCGCACCGCCTTCGTTTATTGGACACTTTACGGTTTTCATTTTGGCATGTTTCGTGGGTTACATGGTTGTTTGGAATGTCACGCCAGCTTTGCACACTCCGCTAATGAGTGTTACCAATGCGATTAGCAGCATCATCGCTATCGGGGCTGTCATGCAATTGACCGGCTCTAGCGTCGTAATTCAATTGTTAGCCGGCACGGCATTGACGTTGACTGCCATCAATATGTTTGGCGGATTCGCAGTCACTCAGCGGATGTTGGCCATGTTCCGTCGCTAGCATTGTTGATACTGAACATGATTAATCAGAAATAGAGACTCCGGCATGATTGGTGTACCTCTCACTTTAGCCGCCTATTTGGGCGCAGTAGTGCTGTTCATTCTCAGCCTAGGCGGGTTTAGCAAACAAGAAACGGCCCGTCGCGGAAACGCCTATGGCATCGCGGGCATGGCGCTGGCGATGATCGTCACCATACTTGGCGCCACCCATTGGACACCCTCAGGATTTGCTTGTTTGGTGATCGCGTTAGCCATCGGTGGTCCGATTGGATTTGTCGCCGCCAAGAAGGTTGAAATGACGCAAATGCCCGAATTGGTCGCGCTCATGCACAGCCTAGTCGGACTGGCCGCGGTTCTGATTAGTCTGATCAGTCATTACGCAGTTCCTGAACAACTGAACATCACTGAAGCACGCATTCACCTGATTGAAATTTACCTTGGCGCATTTATTGGCGCGGTCACACTGTCTGGATCCTTGATCGCGTTCGGCAAACTGTCGGGAAAAATCAGTGGCAAGCCTTGGCTGCTGCCCGGCCGACACTGGCTAAACTTAACTTGCTTGTTGATCATCGTCGGGCTCGGCTATTTCTTTGTCGCATCGTCAGCCAACAGTATGGGCTCACTTGCCATTTTTTTGATGCTGTTAGCATCCCTCGCATTCGGTATCCACTTGGTTATGGCGATTGGCGGGGCAGATATGCCAGTTGTCGTCTCGATGCTCAACAGCTATTCCGGTTGGGCAGCTTCGGCCACAGGATTCATGCTTTCTAATGACCTGCTGATTGTCACAGGGGCTCTGGTAGGTTCCAGCGGTGCGATTCTCTCTTATATCATGTGCGAAGCGATGAACCGAAGTTTCTTGTCGGTAATTCTCGGTGGCTTTGGCACTGAGAGTTCCTCCGCAACCAGTCCGCATGCTTCGGACATCCACGGCGAGGTGTTTCCGATTTTGCCTCAAGAAGTCGCGGCGTTGATGACGGAATCCAAGCGCGTCATCATCGTTCCGGGATATGGTCTGGCAGTCGCGCGGGCTCAACATTCCATTTGCGAGATCACCAAATTGCTGATCTCAAGCGGCGTTGAAGTGCGATTCGCGATCCATCCGGTTGCCGGCAGAATGCCTGGACACATGAACGTATTGCTTGCCGAAGCGAAAGTTCCGTACGATATCGTCTTTGAAATGGATGAGGTCAATGACCTGTTTCGTACGACAGACGTGGCCTTGGTGGTGGGTGCGAATGACATCGTTAACCCCGCCGCTCAAGAGGACCCACACAGTCCCATCGCTGGTATGCCGGTTTTAGAGGTTTGGAAGGCTACGAATTCTATTGTACTCAAACGCAGCATGGCTTCAGGCTATGCGGGTGTCGACAATCCGCTATTTTATAAAGCCAACAACCGTATGCTGTTCGGCGATGCAAGAACAATGCTCGACGAGATACTCACGACGCTTCGAAAAACTGCGGCCAAAACGGGTGCGGCATAGCGTTACGAAGATCAAATGGAAGTTATCGCCAGCCGGGCAAAGCCCTGCAAATTAACGAGTTACCGATTTATTCAGCCTGCAAAACTATTTCCCCCGCGAGACGAACTCGCGGGGGTCCAAAGAGATGTGGGATATAAGAAGACGTGCCGCCCACTTCGACAGGGTTAACGGTTCAGTGTGCCACGTGCAATTCGGTAACTTATTGTTTTGCTATACCTAAGTTGAAGACACGCAACGTTGATTTACTTGGCAGGCGCCAACGCGGCTTGCTTCGGGCCAGCTTCAGCAGTCGGTGTAGCATCTGCCTCGAGGTCACCGAGTGCGTATTGGATCCCGTCAAGCATGTGCTGCAGAATTGCAGGCTTGGTAAATGTGTCATCCCGATGACCGAAATTGGTGTAAAAGACCCGGCCGTCTCCCGCTTTGCGCAACCATGAAACAGGCACTTCGCGTGGCCCATCGTTGATAATCTTGGAGACTTCGTCTTGCTTCATATCCAGGCTGACAAGTACGCGTAATAATTTGGTGCCGACATACGTTTCAGGCTTGTACTGATAGATTTCGTCGGAGTGCCAAAAGCCTTTCCCACCGAAAGCCTTGTTCAGTACATGCTCGGGATCGTCGAGTTTGAAGGCCCAATTGCCACCTGCGTTCCAAGGATGTCCACCGAACTCGCCGCCCACAATCGCACGACATTCCGGATGGCGACCAAAATTATCGCTGGCGGCATGGATACCTGCTAAGCCTTTACCGCCACTGACAAAATCAAGAAACGCGTTTTGCTGTTCAGGTTTTGGAAACTGCATTCCGGTAGTACTATTAAGCAGAATTCCATCGTACTGCTTCAAGTTCTCTGTATTAAATACATCGTAAGTATCCGCTAGGTCGACTGTGAACGCCCCTGTCTTCTTGCCCATCGTTTCGAGTGCAAGGTTGGCATGCGGAATCGAACTGTGAATGAACCCTTCGCAGCGATAAAAGACCAACAAGCGACGCGCTTTCTTGGGCTTCGCGGCTGCAGCGGTAGGCACCGTGTTTTCGATAGCCGCTTTTTGTTCCGCTGAGAGCGGCTTGAAACTGTCGGCTTTCTTTTTGATCCAAGGGTCGGCACTGTCTTGTGCAAGTGCAACTTGCATAGTTGCAAGAAATGCGAGTAACGAAGCTAAAATCTTCATGGGTAAGTCCTTAGGGGTGGGAATACTCTGGCGCTCGGCCGTCGCGATCTGACATAGACGGGGCTTTATTTGAGTCGATTGAAATACTAGCAGCCTGAATTGTGATATTCAAGGCTGCGAGCGCCCAACGGGATGGGTGTTCGGCGAGATCGTTCTTTAGGGCCGAAGGTCCGTTTGTCGAACGACGTGATTCTAACGAACAAACCGCCGGGCCGATGGCCAACGCTGTGAAGCATTTCGAAGTGCCGATTTCGGAGAAATCGGCCTACGTAGATCGATTTCTCTGAAATCGATGCGCGTATGATGCATGAATACCAACAGTTTCCTAGCACAAAATGCTTCACAGCGTTGGCCGTTGGCCCTACGATTCGTTTAGCCGATTTGTTCCC
>JANLQO010000548.1:0-4042 GCA_031367855.1 Planctomycetia bacterium
CCACCTTGGACGCTTTGCCTTGCGCTTTGAGGTGCATGTAAAATGCCTTAATCGCCGGGTTGTGGCGGATTGCGACAACGGTTGCCATGTAGAGTACACGTCGCACCTGTCCGCGTCCGCCGCCGATGAATCGTTTGCCTGACTTATTACCTGAATCTCGATTGATCGGTGCGACCCCCACCAACTTTGCGACCTCTCCGCGATTAAGAGAGCCGATCTCGGGAAGTTCTGCGATGATCGTCGAGATGGTCACTGGTCCAACCCCTTTGACCGATCCAAGAATTTCAATTGTCCTTTGATTCTCGGTGTCGTTTTTGAGCATGGATGAAAGCTGCGAATCGATGCTTTTAAGCTGCTTTTTCAGCACTTCGAGCACCTGACGTATACTCTCCTTCGCGTCCTCGTCCCAAGATTGCTTCAGTCGATTATTCTCCTGATTGATCAACTCCAGTAATTGGTTGCGACGCGTAACGAGCGCGGAGTGTTTCTGCTCGTGATCCGATTTCATAGCTGTCGGAGTCGGCTTAACCACGGTCGCGTACTGGGCGATGATCCGAGCGTCAATGGAATCTGTTTTGGCATCAGCACCAATGCCTTTCGCAAAATCCCGAACACGCCTTGGGTTCAAGACGGTCGCTTCGATCTTGTGTTTGGCCAACTGATTCAACAGTAACCTTTCGTAACCACCGGTCGCTTCCATGGCCACCATGACGGGCACTTTCTTGTCGAGGAATTGGCAGAATTCGTCCACTGCACTCTCGGTGTTATCGAGCTTTAAAAGCACTCCTGTATCAGGGTCAAAGACATCCAAATGGAACTTAGAAACATCAACGCCAACAAAAATCTTCTCTGTTTTCAAAGTAGACATCAAAAAATCCCAGCCTAGTAAATTCGAGCTTGCGCAAGGCAGCTCATGCGACGGTTCGGGTTCAATATGAACATCTTGCGATCCAGCTGACACACGGCTTCAAAGAGCCAAGGTACAAACGATCTACAAGACGTTTGGAAGCACTTGTTTCTAATTCTGATTCTATCCAAATCGAATAAAATCATGTTCGAGGCTAGATACTAGGTACCTTTTCCGCTAATTTGACTGAAACGGTACCGAGAAGCACGGGGACACTCATAGTTTCTAGGTGGTATCGAGACATAGCGAGTGCGGTGCCAGTTTTGGCGTCGGGAGCGGCAGGCAGAATAGGCTAAACGGTCGCTCGCGCATGGCTTCTCACGTCACTGCCTGCACCGGTCCACGTTGGTGACGGGCCGGACCGGCCCAAAGGGCCAGCCGTTCATCCAGCCCGGCGCATCGGGCCGGGGAACGGGCCGCACCAATGTTTGGTAGGCCCAACGGGCCGACAATTCCATTCATCGTTCCCACGCGTCGGCGAACGGTCGGCCCGTTGGGCCTACGGTAATTTTTTGAATGGATTTCCCAGGGCCTTCGACCCTGGCTGGGTGAATTGCTGGCCCTTTGGGCCGACGGACAAGCGCGGTCACGGGCGCTGCTCTGAAAGATGATCAAGCGAAACGATATTTTTCTGGTATAGAAAACACTATTGATTTAGTTCTATTCATAAGAGCCCCATAGATTGCAAATACTTCGTTCGCTCCATTTGACTTTTGCAAATCGTTCTTTTGTAGCCCTCGCAAGAAGTAGAGCGAATTCGAGTCGTCAGTGAACCTAAGCCGTGCACTCTAAAACGACTCGCCGGGGTCTTCGATGAGATGCACATAGCTGTTGTAGCGGCGCGGGTCGATGCGTCCGTCGGCGACCGCGTCGAGTACGGCGCAGTCCACTTCGTGAATGTGAGTGCAATCGGGAAATCGACAGTGACTGACATAAGATCGAATGTCTCGGAACAGACCGCAAACCTCGGGCGGGGAAACGTCCCACAACTCCAACTGCCGAATGCCAGGCGTGTCGACCAAATAACCGCCAGCGGCCAGTGGGATCAACTCCGCCGTGGTGGTGGTGTGCTTACCTTTCATGTTCTCTTGACTAACGCGTTGCACGCGCAAGGCTAGACCCGTTTGAATCGCATTCAGCAACGAACTCTTGCCCACGCCGCTCTGGCCGGTCACCACACTTTGACGACCCCGCACCAAGTCGCGCAGCGTATCGACTCCCCAGCCCATCGTGGCACTGACCATCAACGTGCGATAGCCCATTTGCGCATAGACACCGATCACGGGCTGCAGCTCGACCGGGTCTATCAAGTCGACTTTATTGATGACGATAACGGGTTCGAGGCTGGCTTGTTCGGCAGTCACTAGGAAGCGATCGATCAGGTGAGGTTTGAGATCGGGTTCCGCTGCGCTGGCGATGATCAGCAGCAGGTCGACGTTGCTCACGATAATGTGTCGTCGGCCTTTGCTTGTGCGGCTCAGGACGCCGTGACGCTCTTTGACCGCTAGAATGATCCCTTGGCTGGTTCCCTCGGGCCGAAAGTAGACTTGGTCTCCAGCGGCCACGACGTGACGTTGATCGGTCGCGAGCGATTTGAGGAGGCCCCGCACGGCACAACTACTCTGAGTTCCGTCTTCACTGCGGACGATACAATTCAAGCCATGCACTCTCAGCACACGCCCGGAAACGATCGTCGGGTAATCGAATTGCAACTCTACGGCCAGACCATCGCTGCCCGTGGCGGAGTGTTGACCCATCACGGTGCGATGACGCGTCAATTCGCCTTTGCCGCTTACGCGTTCTCGCGAGGCGGTATCACCTAGTCGATCTTGTTCGTACTTGCGAGTGAGATCGGTGTCGCGCGTACGGCCTTGATGATTCTTACGAAATTCAGTTCGAATCTTGCTGTGGGATTTTTTCTTCTTTGGCATGCTTCGACCGCGATTCCGCTCAAGTGGGCGCTACCGTCTCGGCAGGCACTTCAAACGCTTCCGATGAGGGACCATGAATCGAAACGCCGATCAGTTCTTCGATCTCTTTCTCGGTCAATTCCTCGCGCTCAATCAGGGACTCTTTAATGATTTCCAGTTTATCGCGATGGTCATTCAGCAATTCTATCGCGCGGGCACTGGCGTCATTCAAGATAATCGAAACTTCATCGTCGATCGTTTCCTGAGTGTGCTCGCTAAAGGGACGCGATTGATGCATTTCACGACCGAGAAACGGATCATCTTCGGACGACTTGTAACTGACCGGCCCCAGCTTGGGACTCATGCCCCAATGCGTCACCATGCGGCGTGCCGTACTGGTGGCGCGTTCCAGGTCGTTTTCAGCTCCCACCGTAATTTCGTCGTAGACTATCTTCTCTGCCGCACGACCCGATAGCAAAACGACCAAGGTATCTCGCAATTCGCTTTCGCTGGTGCTGACACGATCTTCCGAGGGGACAATATGCGTGCTGCCCAGTGAACGTCCGCGCGGCACGATCGTCACTTTATGGACGCGCTGTGCACCTTTGAGCAACCAGGCAGCCAGTGTATGACCCGCTTCGTGATAGGCCGTCTTCTCTTTTTCGTCTTGTTTAAGCACTTCTTCGCGCTTGGCACCCATCAGAACTTTGTCGCGCGCGTAATCGAAGTCGACCATCGTGACTCGATTCTTGTCGTTGCGTGCGGCCCATAACGCGGCTTCGTTAACAACATTGCGAATGTCGGCTCCGGTCAAGCCAATCGTTACCGCCGCCAACCGCCGCAAGTCCACATCGTTATCGAGTGGCACGTCACGCGTGTGAACTTTGAATATTTCTAAGCGACCTTTAAAAGTGGGGCGACCCACGGTAATGTGACGATCAAAGCGACCTGGGCGCAACAGCGCAGGATCAAGCACGTCGGGCCGGTTCGTGGCTGCAATGACGATCACGGAATCGACGCCAGTGAAGCCGTCCATCTCACTGAGAATCTGATTGAGCGTTTGTTCCCGTTCGTCATGACCGCCACCTAGCCCAGCGCCACGTTGTCGACCGACGGCATCGATTTCGTCGACAAAAATAATCGCCGGCGCGCTCTCTTTGGCGGTTTGAAATAGATCTCGCACGCGACTTGCACCCACACCGACGAACATCTGAATGAACTCGCT
>JANLQO010000552.1:0-3551 GCA_031367855.1 Planctomycetia bacterium
CTTCGGAAGCGTCCGGATTACTGGCCCCAACGGCAGTCAATTTGTTGTAGACGGTCACGCCATTATCAAATTCAATCGTTACCACAGCCCCAGCCAGTTCGTTGCCCCGGGCAATAGATCCACTATCCTTTAAAATAAACATCTCCCAAGAAAACGTCTCGCCTGGATTGAAGTCATTGAACGTTAGCGACAATAACTTGGTACGGTTCAAAACGTCGCCATCCTGGAAGGAGCTGTCGTCTTGCGGTGACTGCAGTCCAACTGTTGTAGCTCCAGCAACAGATGCAAAATCACCGTTGAAGCTCGTGGTATTGAAGTAGAACGCGTTGATATCTTGGGGAGTAGCCACATCCAAGCGGACTATCTTGGCAGTTGAGGAAGCGGTATTCGTCAAGGTGTATTCGGCGCCAGGAGTTCCGTTGGTGTGTCCACCCAAGGTCCCGTCTGCCGTGAAAGTCGCGACGTCATTGCCCGTGATGGACGGAATTCGAACTAGCACCGTCGCGGTTGGCTCGGAAATGGTGCCGGTCAATGCCGGAGTCGTGTCGGACGTTGAGAGCGAATTGACGGTCACGACCGGTACCGCCCCATCGAGCGGTGATGGGCTATCTTTCCAATCCCAACCCAGTAGGCCAAGCACGCGGAGATCGGCGGATTTGGGTACGCCCACCGTTCCGGAAACCATCAGAGGATCCATCAGACCAATATTTATGCCGGTCAATGAGTCGTCCTTGAAATGCCCCGCCTGAAACCCATCTCCATTCGTTTTCCCGGTAGACATTGGGATATCGCCCGTCTGTAGTCCGGTCAGCCCGCCATGCCCGTTATACGGAGTAGCGTTAAACTGGCCGTCATAAAGGACCTGGATCGGCGCGCTGACGCCGTCGTTCAGAATTCGTGGGCTAGTCGCGAAATTTGAGCCTTGTCCAGGGGCGATTCGAAACAAATCCATGGGCATTGGAAGAAGTGAATTGCCGGAATTTAGGCGGTCTACCTCGCTATCAAACCCTAAGACGTGACCAATTTCATGAATTGCTACTGCTTCGAAGTCAAAAGTCTGGGACGCGACGCCATTCGAGTTATCGTAGTCGAAAGGAAACGCACTATTAAAGCTTATTTGGGCATCTACCGAACTGCCGCCGGTAAGCGACGGAGTGCCCGCGAGATTGCTGAATCCAAGTGCAATCGCATTCGCACGGTTAACCCTCATCACCGGGTTCGTGGGGGTCGTCGTCGACCCTGCTCCCGTCTCAGCCATTGTATTGTTAGCGGCCAAGTTGAATGAAATCTGACCTGCACCCGGAAGGGAGTTCACAATCGACTCATCGGTCGAGGCATCGCGTTTCATCGCGGTAACCACATCGCTCAGCGGAATAAAAGCCCAAGTGGAATTGGTTTTGCCAAGAACCGTGGACAGAAATGCGCCTCCACTCAAATCGCTTGTCCCAAGATGGGCGTCGATGGTAACGGTAATCGGATCACTAAAATGGCTCTCCCAGAATGCCGTTGCACGATCGAACGCAGCCGACGCGTCGACGTTGGCGATTAGCTCCGGACTCTTTTGCAAGACGATGTCAAACGTACCTCCATTACCGCCCGGAGGATTGTAGTTATAAATCATCGCTCGAGGAAAATCTCCGGCGAGCAGTCTCCGATCCTCCAGCGATTCTAAGAACAGCTTGCGACGGCGGGAAGCAAAAAAGGACTTGACTCGACGGAGTAATCGTTTGCGGGATGCAAGGCTGGAAAAAAACATGGGTTGTCCCCAAGGAAGGAAAAAATGCGCGAGTGAATCTCAGATGGCGATTGGGCGAATTTCACGTGGCTAGGGCAGCGGCACAACTTGGAATTAGGGTTTTTGAAATCAGCCGAAGGCGTTAGCCCAATGGCACTGACTTTAGATTTTTTCTTCGGTAACCGGCATTTTTCGTTTTCGTTTTTTGAATTGATTCGACTTTGGGCGTTTTGGGTAAGCCTCGCGTTCGTATCGACGACCGGGGCGATCTGGAAGTTTGTCTTTGGTGGCATAATTTAGCGCTATTCGGTATTGATCTCGCCAGTTCTTGGGCTCGGTGTGCATCTCAGAAAGTAGAAACTCTCGGAAGGTTGTCCATGTGCGCTTGAAACTCATGCGACGGGGTGGTTGGCTGATCATCGCTGCGGCTTGGCGGCGAAACTGTGTTACCAGATTATAGGAAACGATCGATGCATACAGCTCTTTGTGAAACATATCCACACTACGTGCACGGATGGCTTCGGTGTTCAGAATTACTTTGAGGTTTCGAATGTCGATCTCAACATCGCCGCGCCGCTCATACAGGGCGGCAAAGGACTCAGCACCGAATGTCTGATCAGTAACAAGGTATAGCGTCAAATGCTCGCTGATTACGATTTCATGGAGCCGCACATTCAGACATGCATCGGCCGCAAGACTGGGATGAGCCTTGCGTTCTTTAGAGGTTGGCTGCCAAGTGTGCGACCAAGTTTTGTGCCGTGCACCGCTGTCGATCAACACCGCTTTCTTGCGAAGCGATGTGAAGCGTTGTTTGGTCATTCGAAGCACGAAAGTATGGCCAGCATTGTAAATTTCGTTGGCTACTACAAAAATCCCAAAGCCCGCATCTGCCATCACCAAGCTTCCCGATGGCATGGCTGCGAGGCTCTTAACAATGAGCGAAGTTTCCGAAACGGCGTCTGGGCCATACATGGCACCAACCTCCGGAATCATCGCAGCACCGCTGGCAAGTTCATGAGCGACTACCAACAATGCGACCGGCCAAACACCTTCGCCGTATTGATTGGAAGCTGGTGGAAAAGCACGTTGCAGCGCATCTTCCGGTGCCAGAGTGATCGTTGTTCCATCGAGCGTGAAGACTCTTTGCTGCTCAAACGTTGGTGGCGATGCATCAATCAGCGATTGACTAACCTGCTCAGCAAACCATCGCGCAACCGTTTGTGGCATTCGGCTTCGGGCCTTACTATAGCCACCAGTGTCTGTAGAAAGCGTTTTCTCCAAGACGCGTTTGTTTTTGGAAAGCAAACTCGGTTGCGAGCTCACGAGTTTCTTAACAGCAGCTTCCAGCGTCGAGTCTGGACTCATACGTTGGTAAACAAGCATCCAAAGCACAACACTCGTGGTGTACACGGAATTGCCACGAACCGGACAGAGTTGATCAGCGTGCTTCAGATCCACTAAATCCTTGAGCGATTCGAACGCACGATCAAATTCTGCATCAAGTTCAGGGTCAACAACTTCAGATTCAAGGGCAGACATGCCAAAATGACTTCCAAAAAAGGAAATCTCCGATATGGCGCAAATGTCGTACCGTTCTATCATAGATTAAGAATAATAAGTAAAGTCAGTGCCATTAGGCGTTAGCCTCCGGTTGCGTCCCCAACCTTCCGGCTGACATAATCTAACCAGCGCAAAGAGCAAATCCAATTCAATCTCCTAAGCGGGTCGTTCTCTAACGATTACTATCCATTGTTTCAATAATTGTCCAACTTCTTTAACAAATTACGTAAGATTCTCCGGTTGGCTCCGGTGGAGG
>JANLQO010000584.1:0-9003 GCA_031367855.1 Planctomycetia bacterium
GTAGTATCCGTCAAATAGGTTAGATTTCGCCTGCGAAGTCTGAATCGATTGTCAGAATCGTCAAGGAGGACCGTCGTGCAGAACTTAAAAACTGGCATAGTTGTCGCACTCTTGCTCGCTGTGTGTTACGGTGCCTTCAAAGCGCTGAATGCCCCAGAACCCGATTTGCCTCCGGAATTAGCGGAATGGGTAGCTGAGGAACCAGATTTCGATAGCTTGGTTGACGATATTCAAGTTCCGGATCGGACCAGCAAACCCAAGTTCGAAACAGAACTAGGTGGGGTACCCACCATCTCGCTTCCCCAAGCAGAACTCTCCTCGCAGGCAAAGCCAGAGGCTAAACCGCATTCGCAACCACTTGGCGGAAGTCCAGCTTTGCCGGTTGCGCTAACCCAGGGGACCGATGGCCCCGCTATCAAAGTTCCAGCACCACTGGAAATTGCTAATCCGACCGTGGAATCGGAAAGCCTGGTGCCGGAAGGTTTTCCATTGTCGCCGCTCGACAAGCTTGCTGTCCCTCCTCCAAGCCAAAACAATGCGGCTCCACTGACGAATCCTGCAAAAGCGATCACAGACTTTCCCTCGATCCCGCTCCCTAGCGGCAGCCTTGTTAGCACTCACAAAGCCGATGTAGGCGGATTGCCCTTGCTCGACGACCTGCCAAAATCCCCAACGGTAACTTCGACTGAACCAGCCAATGCCAAGGAACAAGCCGTGCTTGAACCCTTCGCGGTAGCGCGGGAAAAAGCGCTCAAACAGGCGAAGGATGGGAAACTGAAAGACGCCTTGGTTGCGTTAACTCCGTACTACCACAGTCCAGAAATGTCTCTTAAAGAATATGAGGATTTGCTGGATATCCTTGACGCACTGGCACGAGAAGTCATCTATTCGCCACGTCATCTGCTGAAGCCAGCTTTTACGGCAGGAGCAAGTGATACACTTGCCAGCGTCGCTGCACAACACAACATTACACCCGAGCTGCTAAAAAGCATCAATCAACTGGGCGATGCGCAAGTTCTTTCCCAAGGCCAACACCTCAAAGTTATTGAAGGCCCATTTCGCGGCGAAGTCGATTTGACGGTCGGTGAGATGACGCTTTTCCTGAAGGATATGTATGCATGTCGCTTTCCAATCTCCAAGGGAACTGACTTCGACTCAAAAGTGGGCTTGTTCGAAGTTGCCGACAAGCGAACGGATCGAACGTACTATGGAGCGGGCGGAAAAGTGATAAACGCCGCCGATCCAAGCAATCCTTACGGTGGTTACTGGATCGACCTCGGAGGTAATTGCATCCACGGCTCGCCGGAAATGGCAGCGACCGACCTGAAGAACGCAGGTTGCATCGGTCTCGCACCCCTCGATGTCGCAGATGCTTACATCATGCTGACGCGTGGCTGTCAAGTTGAGTTTCGCAAGTAGCCTTAAGGTTTTCTAGCGCTCAAAATAAAGTCATAAAGCAACAAAACGCGGATTTAATATTCCGCGTTTTCTCGTTTGGTCACCCCTGATTTTACCGAACCGCGAGAAACCGCTCTGTTGAGTGGGTCGTATCTGCCGGTTGCGACCGGTGGCGAATTCGGCCACGCGCCAGCAGGGTACTTTTTGCTTAACTCGATCGGACGACACGAAACTGACTTGCCGAAGCGTCTGGAATCGCAAGAATCTGTAAGTATGAACTTACACTTGCCTCGGGCAGTTGCCTGGACTGAATACTGTACTATGACTACTTTCGATCCCTACCGAGTGCGCCAAGATTTTCCGATATTGCAGACCCGGATGAATAACCATCCGTTGGTTTATCTCGACAATGGGGCGACGACGCAAAAACCGCAGGCCGTGATCGACGCAATCGTGCATTACTACACACACGAGAACGCGAACATTCACCGAGGCATTTATTCACTTAGTCAACGCGCGACTGAAGCTTTCGAACTCGCTAGACAAAAGGTGGCGAACTTTATCGGTGCTCCCGATGCCGCCTGCTGTATTTTTGTACGAGGTACAACTGAGGCAATCAATTTAGTCTCGGAGAGCTGGGGCAAAGGCAATTTGCAACCTGGCGACGAAGTGTTGCTGACTGATCTCGAACATCATTCGAACATCGTGCCGTGGCAGATGGCTTGTCAAGCCACCGGCGCAACTCTACGCACCATTCCCATGTTGGACGACGGCGAGCTTGACTTGAGCGGTCTGAACGCACTGTTGAACGAGAACACAAAGATGGTTTCGATTCAACAAGTTTCTAATGCGTTGGGGACGATACACGATTTGCCAACCATCATTGCAAGAGCTCGCGAGGTGGGCGCAAAAGTGTTGGTCGATGGAGCCCAATGGGTTGGCCATTTCCCAACCGATGTCGTGGCGCTTGATTGCGATTTCTACACCTTCAGCGGACATAAACTTTTTGGTCCAACAGGCATTGGAGTTCTGTGGGGTCGCCGCGACGTATTGGAATCCATGCCGCCCTATCAAGGTGGGGGCGACATGATCGAAACCGTCAGCTTTGATCGAACAACCTACGCTCAGCTTCCCAATCGCCTGGAAGCGGGCACGCCAGACATCGCCGGTGCGATTGGGTTAGGCGCCGCCATCGATTACATGCAGTCACTCGATTTTTCGCAAGTCGTGGCTTATGAACACGATCTGCTCGCATATGCGACCGAACAGATGAGTCAAATCGAGCGTTTGCGAATTGTAGGCACTGCCAGCGTCAAAGCAGGTGTCATTAGTTTCGTCTGCGATGATGTGGCCACGTTGGATATCGGGATCGGGCTCGATCGTTTGGGAATCGCAGTACGGACTGGGCATCACTGCTGCATGCCGTTGATGCAGCGCTTGAGGGTCAGCGGCACTACGCGAGCTTCATTGGCGTTTTACAATACTCGCGAAGACGTGGATGCGCTCGTCAATGGATTGCGGAAAATCATTGGAGAACGCTTGACGCAGGTACCCGTAATTGCCGAAACATCAATCAAGTTTGCTCAAGCATCCGCACCGACTCCGGACCAAGCTGCAGCACAATTGGCAGATGAGTTCCTGACGTTTGATGATCGCGAAAGCAAGACCGAGTTGTTGATCGATATGGCCCGCCAATTACCAAACAACTTTGCACAGTTGAAACCCATTTGCCAAGCGGTGCCGGGGTGCATGAGCGAAGTCTATTTGCTGGGTCGACCCCTGCCGTCCGCGCCTCACAAATTCGAGTTTGTGGCGGATTCGAACGCTGAAATCGTCCGCGGCTTGATCGCCGTGCTCACCACGCTGCTGTCAGGACAGGACGCAAAACTGCTGCTCGAATTCGACTTGGAATCATTCTTTAGGCGAATCGGCTTGGACCAATTCATTTCGTCCCAACGGCGCAGCGGCCTGGACGGCATGGTTCGCAACATTCGTACTCTTGCCATGGCAATTGTTCGTCGGCAGGAAGCAGGGTAAGCAACTTGGTGGCTATGGAGAGACTCGATCGCAAGCTAGAAGCTTACGCCACGATCGCCACTTCCCAGGATGCTTTGTGGATGAAGAATCGCAAGCTGGAAGCTTACGCCACTTAGAGCTTGGATCGCTCAAACCACTTGGCGACTTGGGGTGGAATCGAACGAATATGCAAATCTCGTTGCGGGAAAGAAATCTCAATACCCGTTTCGTTGAACCTACGATGAATACGAGTATTCAGTTCGTGAAGCGTCTGCAAGCGAACGTCCAAGTTGGCAAGAAAGGCGCGGAGCGTCAGTTTCAAGTTGCTGTCTTCGAAAGCATCAAAGGAAACAACCGGTGCAGGATCAGCCAGGATGTTGGGGTGCTTTTCGCAGATCTCCATAATTGCCGCACAGGCCATTTCCGTGTCGCTGCCATAGGCGATGCCCACGTGGATCACGATGCGGTTGGTGGTGTCGGAAAGGGTCCAATTCAACAGCTTACCCGTAATGAGATCTTTGTTCGGAATGATCAACTCTTGCCGATCCCAGTTTACGATCGTCGTCGCCCGCATACGAATTTTCGAAACTGCTCCTGTGGTCCCATCCAGCGTAATCACGTCGCCTACCCGAATCGGCTGTTCGAAAAGTAGTATCAAACCAGAAACAAAATTCGCAAAGATCTCCTGCAAACCGAAGCCCAAGCCCACACCGAGCGCCGCAACCAGCCACTGGATACTGGCCCATCGCAAGCCGATCGTGTTGAACAGAAATAGGATGCCGACGAACACGATCGTGTAGCGGCTGAGGGTCGTGATTGCATACCGCGCAGCACTGGTGATCGGCAAGTGCTGAAGTAAGGCGATCTCGAGTAATCCTGGAACGTTGCGGCCGGCAATAACCATCAGAGCCAGAATGGGAATCAACAGCAACAAGTTGGCCAGAGTAATGACGATCGTCTCATCCGGTTTGTCTCCTTGCACACTCCATAATTTGAAGTTTTCAAGCAAAGCGATAGCGGGCAGAACATCGGACCAAATCATGAACACCGCTACCAGCCCCGACACCACAATTAAGCTGCTAACCAGCCGCATCGTTTGCTCGTTGATTACCACTAGGTTCACCTCGGCATCTTCGCCCACGGGCAATGCCAACGGCTGGTTCGGATCTCGTTTGGCGGCATCGGCCAAGCGTTGTTTGGCTTGCGCCAACATCAACTTCTTGCGGCTGAGCGTTAACCAACGCCTTAACAGGAAGAAGACAATCGTCAAACCAATTACGACCCACAAAGTGGTATTTAAGTGTGACGCCAAGCGCTGCGCCGTATAATAGTATCCCACAAAGCTGAGTGCGCTCAAAATGATGGGAATCAGGACTAAGGCGGAGTACCATCCATATCGCAGCCGATCGAACCAGCCATTGGGGTAAGCGATCAAGTAACGCGCCAAAATACCAGTCCGCGGAACAAACACTCGAGCAAAGAAGGCGGCAAGAACTGTCATCAGCAAAATAAATGCAGCTCGCCCTAGCGACGCCTCCCAACGCGGGTTGTTATGTGTGCTGAAAGTCGCGGCGATAATTGTCAGTGGCATCGAAAAATCGATCAACCAGCGAAGATTGTTTCGCAACTGCTTGGCACCTGCTTCTGACCAATCAAAGTGTTTTAAACCCAAACCACCAAGCCGACTGACTTGTCGAAAAACCTCCAGCGGAATAAACACAATCATGGCGACCAGCAGCCCAGTACCAATGGCCGTTGAGAAATTCCCTTCGCCTTCATTGAGATTGGCCAACCTCAAGTAAGCAAAGAGCTGCAGCAGCGGCACCGGCAAAGAAATCAACAAGGTGAACACGGTTGCTTCCGCGGTAAATCGAAAGGCGGTGCAATTCTTCTTCGACGCCTGTTCGGATGCCTGTGCAAGGGCTCTACGCAATCGAGCCTGATTGGTAATCAACACCAGCCACGCTAGGGAAAACAACACATACCACCACGGCGCGTTTACCGCGTCGGTTGCTAAGTCCCTAATCAAATCCCGCCAATTGTCGTAGCTGACCAGCCACCGAAACGCCTCCATCAACGGCATCCAATCCGAGCGTTCCAATTGATCGCAACTGCGAATCCAGAGGACGTGTTCATCAATGAACGCCTGGTATTTTACAGCCAGGCCACGTGTCTGCTCTTTCATATCCGCAACTTGATAGAGGTCATTCAAGTAGCTATCGACGTCAACCTGAATCGCACTAACTACCTCTTTAAATTTCTCTAGCAGCAGTTGCTCCGAGCGTAATTGGCTGTTGCCTCCCTCGATCAGTTGATTACTACGATTGCTCTCCAGTCGGATGTTGTTCTCAAGAAGAACGTCTTCCAGCTCAAACAACATCGAATCGGCAGCGTGCATTTCCTGTTGGTAATAGCGAATCTGGCTGCGCAATCGATTCGGGTCCGGCAACTCGCTGCGCTGCTTGCGCAGCATCAACCCGACCCAGCTATTAAAGCCTGCCACGATATCTTGACCATCCTGGGGGTCAACGCGATTCTCCATCTTGGTAAAGCGTTCTTTCCAACGATCAAAGGTGCTCTTCGAACTATCCAGATCTACCTTGATCGCCGCCTTTTTCGCCGCCAACGCCAGCCACTCTGAAATTCGTTGTAATAAGTCCGCGCTCGTGGGTTGCATCTCCTGCGGCAGATCACTCACTAATGCCCGCACATCGTCCCGCAGTTGCAGGATGCGATCCTGACGCATGCGGTTTAATTCTTCTGTAACCTTGCGAACCGGTTCTTGAAACTGTTTTTCGTTGGCTTGCGCCAACTCCAGCTGCAGCAGTAACAATTCTGCTTCCGCTTCGTAGGCCCGTTGCTCGGCTTCAAGCGTCTGCAGTTGTTCCGTTGCGGCCGAGCGCGCCGCCATCGCCACCCAACCGATAGCTTCCTTGGTCAGGGCGTCCTCGTTCGCGGGCGCTGCTAATGGACTTACTGTATTAAGCGACTCGACTTTCGCACGTGCGTCAGAAACCAACTGCGGCAGTTCTTTGCGTCGCTTCTCACGGGCAACAACTTGCTCGGACAACTTAGTTCGCGCCTCGGTCGCTGTCGTAAGTTTGGCTTGCAGTTGCTGCAGTTCCTTCTGCACTTCGTCAAAGCTCATGTAATCCAACGTGTCGCTAATCTTAGCTCGAGATGCCGATTGCGAGCGCTTTGCCTTTGCGTCTTCCAATCCTCGAGGTGCAGCAGCAACGCGAGCCACCCATTGGGCTCGCACCCTCTGCGATTCGGTCGCGGCTTTGATGTCCAGCATCGACTGCTGGTATAGTTTGATCAGGGACTCTTTCAGCTCAGGGTTTTTATCCGGATCCTCTTGCAGTTGCAGTTGACGCGCGGTAATTGCTTGCGCGGCCGCTTCTAAGGGAGTTAATGCTTGAGGCGGCTGCTGCGTGGCCAGTGCAGGAGGTGCTTTAGGTGGCTGAAGCGCCGGCGATGCAACTTGCACCTCGGGGACTGCTGTTGAGGCGCCCGGTTGAACAGCCTGCGCCGACGGAGTGAGATCAATTTGGGAGGCAGTGAGGCCTCCCTCCCAAGCTGCAGTCAACGTGCAGGCTGCCAAAAGCCAAATCATTTGCCTAGCAAATCGTTGACTGCCAAACCATTGACTCTGGCGTTGTGTCCACCTCATTCCCACTCCGTTATCGTGTCAAAACCAGTTCGCTCAACGTTCCACTGATAATTCGCCCGAATTTGACTGCCCCATTGCGCCCATCATAGCGTTCGTGCTCGATAAACCAACATGCCAAAACTGATTTGACAAAGACTGATTGGCAGAACCTACTGCCACACGATGCCGCTAACGCACGTCGAGGCAACGTGGTGAAGCAATTTGGCGCCTCAAAAGGTCACTCTTCGCAAGATCTGCAATCGTCACAGCGACGGGGCAGCGAGTGATGAGAGAAGTTTCAGTTTTATGAGCCATCGGCGTTAGGCCGGATTATTCATATTCCTGATCAATATTTTACGTAAACGATTTTACGTAAACGAATATCACGCGACGAGTTACGTCGAATCTTGAAAAAACGGTTTGTCGTAGCTACGTTCGCCAGAACGTAACTCAAAGCAGTTCACCACGTTCTGGCGAACGTAGCTACAAAAAGCGATCTCGGAAAGTGCCCGCTCACAGCCACAGTTAAATGCACCGTCAATAAAGAGCGGTGATAATTGCGTGATAAATAACGCGTAGGGCGTGAGTGCGCAAGCAGATTCCGAGAATCGCGTTGAGTGTAAGACAAAAAGTCTTGCCTTCACCTGTTCAAAGTGCGGTCCACTAGGTGCCGCTCTTCTTCTCGATTGCTTTGCCTGTATTTTTCACCGCGGTACCGACAGCCTTGGTAGCATCCGCTGTTTTTTCCGCAACTGTTTTGGCCGCGTCCTTGACCTTCTCGCCTACCTTGCTGGCTGCTTCTCCGACCGCTTTGCCTGCATCCTTGACTTTGTCTTTGATATTGTCTGACATCATTTGCTTTCCTTAAAAATCTCGACCCTGAAACTGTAACATCCAATCTTCCATCAGTTCGTTTATCTACTCAGCTCGTTCACGGTTGTACCCACCGTGATCGAGAATAACCTGTTCTGCTGTTTTAACGCGGCTGCCCGCATCTACCGTCACGATGACTCGGCCATTGGTAAGTTCCGCATCGTAGTATCCGACGTCCTCTTCAGTCAGGCCCATTCCTAGCAATGCACCACCCAAGCCGCCCGCAGCGGCACCCGTTGCTGCACTTCCAACTAAGGCCGCCAAGGTACCACCTGCAATAACCGGACCGATCGCCGGTAAGACTCCCGCCAGAATCCCCAGGCCCCATAGCGTTCCCGCTCCAATACCCACTGCAGCACCTGTTGTGGCTCCAGCAGTCGTCGAGTCAACTGAATCTGTTTCCGGACTCGAACCGGGCAGATGCTCGCGTTTGGATGCCACTCCAATTTGTGATTCGGTAAAACCAAGACGCCGAAGTTCATCTACAGCCGACCGCGCTTGACTCTGTGAAGTAAAAACGCCAATCACTGAACCTCTCGTTGCAGTGCTCATTCTGTTTCCTTCCTTTCGATGGACCTTAGTTATGCTCGCAGTCGCGCCTCAGTGAAGCGACTTGTTCGCTTGCCGATATTCAAGACCGTCATGCAAATGTGATTCCAGTTCATGAAGAAAAATTCCTCCGCCATCAATTTTTCTTTGAGAGACAACTAAGTAATGACGGCAAACTCTGACTAAGTTAAGAAGTGATGGTAATGTCGATCGAATAGTGGGAAATTGATCTGTACGCTTATAAGTCAACATGTCAACTCTGCTTCCATATCGATTGGAATCCGACCGTTCTTT
This sequence comes from Planctomycetia bacterium, assembly GCA_031367855.1. Lineage (GTDB taxonomy): Bacteria > Planctomycetota > Planctomycetia > Pirellulales > Pirellulaceae > Aureliella. The sequence goes on from JANLQO010000584.1 coordinate 8,783, forward strand.
GAGACTAGACAGTGTGCTAGTAGCAAGTGGTACACTTCCTGCATTCTTTTTCTTGGCTGCGGTCGCGTTTGCTGCCGTCTCGCTTGAGTTGTAGTGTGAAATAAAAAGGAATAGAGTTTTGAAAACGCTTTTAGAATCAACTACGTCAATTTGGATGCAAACAAAAGCAATACCGACTCAAGCGGCCCTTTGTGAAAACGTTGAGGCCGACGTTTGCGTAG
>JANLQO010000597.1:0-2591 GCA_031367855.1 Planctomycetia bacterium
GCCGCTTCGATCTGAAGGACTTGCTGCACTACCTTCGAATTCTTCGCGGAAACCATTTCTCGAATCGACGGGCTGTTCGATAGCCATAATCCTTGCGAGACATTGGCGAGTGATTCCTCGGTGAGAACATCTGGGAATAAATTAGCAAACTCGGCGCGTTTTGGTGCAGCATTCCAAGCGGCTGGATCCGCCACATCGAGCGCTACCTGAAATGATCGGTAGAGTGATTCAGCCGTAAGCGGCTTGGCCAGCGCGTAGGCAAACCACTTGGGATCCGAGCCTATGGTTGCTATCGATTCGAGCTGATAAGCGCGACTGAGCGCCATGTGCCGGAGTAGTCTTCGTAGATTGTACTGCGAATGCTCAAAATCTCGCGATAACCAATCGAGTAGGCCCGGATGGCTGGCTGGATGAAACGAATCGAGCGCGTCGACGGGATGTACTATGCCGCGTCCAAACATCCAGCCCCACATGCGATTGACCATCGCTTCGGCCACCAGCGGATTGCCTGCGAGTACTTGATCGACGAATTGCTGACGCCGTGAGAATTTTGGAACTTTGGGTTCACCATCGGCGGCTGGCATATAAAGATCTTCGCGATCCTCTTCCATCACATCCTTGGCGGGACGAGCTTCCTCGATCGATTTGGCTCGCAAGTAGACCAGTGTGTTTTCACTTGATTTGCCGCCAACATTGGTGAATTCTGAGAACCCACCGATCGCTGACTCGGCCATACGAGGGCCGTCCGGCGCATCGGCGTTGGTGCTGCGATTGAAGAAAGCAACCAAACCCCAATAATGCCGTTGTTCAATTTCGGACGCCAGCGGATGATCGTGGCACTGAGCACAATCGATGCGGACACCGAAAAAATCTTTCGAAATCGCTTCGGCTATGTCCTGATGTTTGTTTTGTCGTGAGTAAAGATACCAAACGGCTCCGCGATCTTCGGCGCCCAACGGCCGAGCCAAAATGATTTCGCGTGCCACTTCATTCCAAGGCCGATTGTCGCGAACGGCCGATGTTAAGTACTCCATCCAGGCGGCTTTCTCGTGCCCGGTCTTCTCTCGCTGGCCTTTTCGTTCCGACGTTTTCCGCCCCATCAAAACAGCATTGAGCACTTCGGCTAGGTGCTGTGCATGTTCGTCACTGGCCAGCAGTGAATCCACCAACTGCTCGCGCTTGCGACTATCGGCATTGCTGACGAACAGCTTCAGTTCTGATTCCAAAGGAATGCGACCGACGAGATCGAGGTAGAGCCGACGCGCAAAGGTAGCATCGTTCGCAACCACTGCCGGCGTGCCTTTGTTTCCTTGCCAAACCGCCTCGAGTGCCAAGTCGATCACCTGCGATGGGTTCAATCCCAACGGAAGTGCACTCACTGGATCGCGAGCTTTCTCAGAAGCACTTGCTTGTTCATAATCTTCGATTGATTTCGAACCGCCAGCCAGCCACTCTTCGGCAGGCATTTCTAGCTTGAAATCTTCAAGCCATCGCGAGATCGTTCCAATCTCAACGTCCGTTAGTTGGCCCTCGGGTGGTATGTGTTTTGTGGCTTTGGGCGCGAGTACTTCGAGCAACAAACTGCCCGCCGGGTGCTGATGATCGACCACAGAACCGCTAAGGCCGCCGCTAATCAAACCTGAGATCGTCTCCATGTCCAACTTGCCAGCGTGTTCGGTCGCGCTGTGGCACTCCAAACAGTTCTTCGAAAGCAACGGACGGATAGTAGTTTCCCAAGCCTGTGCAAGTTGCGTGGAAGCGCCGCTTGCCTTGGAATCATTTGGCGAATTCTCTTGGCTGCAGAGTGTTGAGTTGAAAACAGGAACGCTCAACGTCATCATCAGGCAGGTAGATAAAAGCGGCTTCATAAATCAGGCCTGATGCAGGCGAGAGGATCAACGGGCAGAAGGGGCGGGTCGACTCAATTGTAGCTCAATTCAAAACGGAGAATTAGCACGGCGAATGTGTCTTGATGGTGAAAATGCATTGATTTTTTTGCTACCAGCGTCATTCGGATTACCCATGCCGTCGCTACGCGACTCTCGCTTGACTACATATTGTACCTGGGAATGTGAGCGAAGTGCCGGGACGGCCACGAACAGGTCGAGCTATCGTGAACGAAAGTGAACTGAGTACTGCTTGCTGAAGAGAATCAGTGCCGCCCACAACCCGATCGGTATGCCGATTACGATAAGCGGTGAACATATTGGGGTGCAACATATAATCGCCGCAACTCGTGAGTTCGTGAGTGAATTCATGCGGAACATTGAAATTCCGCCGAGCAGGACGAGAAGGTTCGCAAATGGAAGCGATGCCGTGCTTATTAAACCGCCGACAAATCCTCCCGACGCTTCTGGACTGACAAGCAGTTCACTTGCATCAAATCTAGGCTCAGAATTAACAAGTGCGTACATGCCGACGGACGCTGAAACTAAGAGGGAAACGAGTGCGACCAAAGTCATTGGAAACGCTACGCGGCGCACCCGAGAACGAGCCAGTTCAAAGGTGACTAGCTTGGAAGGTTCAACAGTGGAGCTTGGGGCAAAAGGGTTTTCGTTCATTTATTATGTAGGACAGAACGGTCGCGGATC
>JANLQO010000617.1:0-16689 GCA_031367855.1 Planctomycetia bacterium
TTAGAGAATCCTTGCAGACAGCCTGCCCATGCGAGCTCACTCTCGGCAAGCTCGGCAAGAGTGAGCCACCTGACAATTCAAGCTCACTCTCGGCAGAGTGAACTACCTGCGCGATGATATTCGCAGGTCTGACACTGTTGATTAGCCCTTGCGACTTAAGATCGCAGCATTTCTCTCGGCTAACGCGGCAATCGTCATCGATGGATTCAGGCCTATCGGCTTGGGAATCATGGCTCCGTCGCAGACATAGAGACCGGGATAACCGAAGACTTCGCCAGCATGGTTGACCACTGAAGATTCAGGCGAGTCCCCCATGCCGCAACCGCCCAGCGGATGGACGCTAATCATGGTGTGAAACCAACGCCACAAACGAGGAGTCTGCAACTTACCGCCGGTCGACTGCGATAGCTCGCCATGAATCTTGAGGATGTTCGTAACTACTGTCCTCGCCGAGTCGGGTGACCAAGCCAGATGCAAGTTCTTCTTCCATGGAGCATACCAAGCGCGTTTCAGCGACAGTCTGCCATCGCCTTGATCCTCGCCCGCGCCAAGCCAAACCATCACCCCAGCCAGCAAGTTTTTGTTTTGCTGTGCACGAAGCACCTGTTCCATCCAAGTCCAACCGGCGACGGATAACCAGCCTCGATCGCTACCGGCGCGAATCGCATTGAACAGAACGTTTGGAAAACCATCGTCTTCAATCACAAATGAGCTGGCGGCCTCTGATCCAGCTGTAAAATCCAAACCGGCAGAAATGGTCGGGCCCGTGGTCTGTTGTACCTTTTCGCAATCGGCATAAGTGGCTGGTGTCAGAACGTTCCCATTGGGCGACCACCGCGAGCCCAAGTGCGAACTCAAATTCGGCAGGGTTCGCAATTCGTCGCGGCATCGCAATAGCAGCTCCGTGGTCCCGAGCGAACCGGCGGCCAATACAACTTTGGGAGCACGAACACTACCCGTGAAGGAATGGCTGTCGGCAATTCGCCGATAGTCGACGCGATAGCCGCCGTTCTCCGAGACAATCGCTTTCACAAAGTGCAGCGGCCGCACGTCGGCGCCCCAGTTTTCAGCGCTGGCAATATAGTTCAAATCCAACGTGTTCTTGGCTTGGACATCGCACCCTATGTCGCAATTGCCAAGGTGCATGCAGGTACCCTGCCAGCGACCTTGCGGATTTCGCTGAGCCACCACTTGGTCAATGGCTTGTGGATGTTGTCGGTCAAACTGAAAATCATCATCAAAATTGATCGCTAATGGCGTATCAAAAACTCGCTCAGCGTAACCTGAACTATCCGCAGCTTGCCGCAGCAAGCGATTGCGGACCGTCCGTTGTTGCTCTGGAATGGTTCTGACCCCCAGCATGCGCGAGACCAATTGGTAGTGTTGCTGGAGATCCTGAAATCGAATCTGCGAAGGCCAGCCGTTATCAAAAACACGAGCGTCAGGCTGCAGCAAAACGCTGGAGTAACACAGAGACCCGCCACCGACACCCGCACCTTGAGCCACGATCATTTTGGGGAAGAAGCGAACATCGAGCCAACCATTTTTCTTATGCGGACGTCGGCAGTCGAACAACCAGGGATCGTCCACAGCTCGGGGATACGTCGCGGTGGTCCATCTTCGTCCCCGTTCAAGTAGCAAAACTTTGGCACCCGCCTGAGACAATCGGCAGGCAGTGACCGCTCCCCCAAAACCGCTGCCCACCACAATGACGTCTGCATCGCGCTGGTTCATTTCAATTCCCGCGGCGCAAATTGGACTCGGTCGTGGTAAGTCGATCGCGCGGAATCCAGAAATGCAAGCGTTTGTCACCCGATTCTGAAATCGCATAGTCGGTCAAGACCATTTTTCCAATCGTGTCCCATTGGACTTCATCCAAGTTGCGTACCAGAATGTCATAGACCAACTGATTTCCTACATAGTTCTCCAGCCTTAGTTCATCGCGAAAGTCCTTGCGCTGAACGTGGGGCGTGCCTGCAGCGATTCGCAACATGAGCAAGTCCGGTGTGACATCGAGTTGGCCTTCAGCGAGTCCAAGTCGAGATACGGGATGCAGTTGGCGAAAGCCAGGCCGCGTGTCCATTAGCCGAAAGATGATCCGATTGACGAAGTTGGCGGCGGGATCCAAGCCGACTGTTGGACGATTGGTCATTTCGATATCGATGACATGCTTAGTCTTTATCCCGCTCAAGTGACTGACCGTCACAAAGTTGCCTGGATAGACGATTTCATCTGGATCCAGCGTGGGGAAAACTTTGCCGCCGATGCCAAAGGCGCGATAGGTACCCGATCGCGTCGACAGGCCAGCCACTGAAGCTCGAATGAGGACCAACCCTTTCTTGCCCAATTGGAAATAGCCCGTATAGGGATTCGACTGGGTGATCTCCCATGTGCCGGTAAACGAGATGCCATTGGCATGTATGAGTTTGTCGAAATAGGGAAGCAGGTCGCGTTTGTCGGACAGATTGCGGCAGGAGTGGTTAAAAAACTGTACGAGTTTCAGCGGCCCCAGCCCCACGTGGCAAGGAAGTGCTTCATAAACATCACTCCAAACCACTTGCTTGATCCGATTCAGGGAGGTGCCACGGTACTCGCCATCAGGCTGGGCCTTCCAAGCATCGGCCGCCAAGCGATCGGTAAGCTCGACGCCGCTCTGACGAGCACCGAAGAATGTCAACAACAACAGCGGCAATTGAAGCGAAGTCAACACGAGATCCACCCAGCCAAAGACTGGATAGGTGCCCGCATAAAGCAAGAAAAAGAAAATGACGCCCGGTGGTCGCGCTAGTACTGCTAGCCAAGCGGTCCAGGGATAGCGATAGGGATTCCAGGCTGCCGGAATGTACATCGCTCCCAGCACCACCAAAACTGTCGCTGCGAAAGACACCCAGGTTGTGTCGAGCGGTACGGTTTGCCCGAGCGCGGCGAGCATCGCTGCAGGCCAGAATATCGTTGGAAAAGCAAGCACGAAATCCTGCAAGATCCCCAGCCACATCACCACTTGAAACCAACGGGCCCAACGGTTGCGAGATTCGGTAGACAAATCATTTGACATTGGCGACTCCTCCAACATGTGGGGAGGTTTTCAAGAACTCGACAATCGCCAACTTTTCCTCATTCGTTAACTCAGTTCCATAGAGGTGGCCCGCGTTGCTGTTGCCTTGAATCCAGGTCGCATAGAGGAAAAGACCATTACGCCCAACAGCAATGCTGCCATCGGAAACGAAGCCGACGTGAGACTCATCGAGCACATCGCAGCCACGCAGAAAAACGGGGGGCCGAAATCCCCGTTCTCGCGATTGGGTGACCACAGCATTGACGAACTGGTGAATCTTTTCACGCGCATGGGATGCATCGCTGTGACTCGGGCGAGGGTTGTCACTGCGGGTCAGCTCGTCTGAAATCAGCTGGAACATGTGAGGGTCGATACTCTCGATCGTAGACTTCGCATCGGCCGCTGAAAACGGTGGATTCAGAAGGTCTGCAAGTGTAGGGACCGATCCGTTGTGCAGGTAGGGACCGCGGGCCCAGATGCCGTTCAGCGGAACTGAGGTATAGGCTTTGGTGGCTACGAACGAATTCAGATCCCACGAGTATCCGTCGGCAAATCGATTGTAGATTTCAAACGGCGCTCGCCCTTGTGCATCGGGTGCATTCCACATCGCCAATCGATGAGCGTCAGTAGTGTGCTGCCAACTGTTGGGCTGCGTTGTGAAATCAAAAGGCTTGTTGACATGAGCGCCTTCAAGAGCGTGGCACTGCGCACAATGCTGATCGAACAGCCTTTTCCCTTGGGCAACTTGTTCCTGATCAACTTTCAGGGGCCACAGCGGCGCGGGCATGATCTTAAGTTCTTCGACCAACTTAGCGAGACGTTTTACCGGCAAGGATTTCCGCGTCGCTCCGTCGCCCAAGGCGCCTGCTAAAGAACAGTGAAGCAAGTTGGTGCTCAACCCATCCCAATGCAGTTGATACCCGTCAGGCGATTTCCGTTGCTCCATCGCCCAGAGCGGCATCATATCGGAGTTGCCAACCGTCTGATCAAGCTTGGGGTCCATCCGCAGCATGCCAAACTTCACAGGATTGAATGGGTCGATCCTGCCTGGTCCCCAGGGTGGTCGGGACTTCATCCACTGGGCCGCCTTGCCTTGCTCGAGTAAGGCCTGACGAGTTCCAGGAATCAGGGCATAACGGTAGATCGCTTTATCCAAAGCGGTAAGTTTGGTGTTGTATTCGATCGCGGCCAGAATTGTGTCAGCGTTGAAGCGAGCGTCGTTGGCACAGGCGGTTAGGAATTGCAGGTAGGCCTGAGTGTCAAACTTGTTGGCAGGTGCTCCGACCAATATCGTCGTATTCGTTGTCCGCTGGTCGTCCAAGCTCTGCCGATAAGATCCAGTGTGGCAGGCGGCACAGTTGATTCCAACTCGATCGTATCCAATGCGTCGCTTGGAAAAACCAATCGGCATCTCACAGCCTGGTTCCCACAGAATTCCCAGCGATGCATACCCGCCCGGACCAGGCAAATGCTCTGGGAAAATTTGTGGTAGCGCCAACCAAATCCAATAGGGGATACCGCCCGATTCCTCGACCCCTATCGAGCCGTATTTGAACTCGCTGTAGGCTACGTTCTCAGGCAATCGCTGTGGATACGCGTGAAAGAGCTTTTCCCACAGAACTGCGGCGACCACTATCAGCAATGCCGCTACGACAAGTGAGGCCCTGAATAGCCAGAGCTTGAAACGTTTGGCAGCTCGAGGAGGTAAGACGCTCATCTAAGGGTTTCCATTCAAGCTGGGGTTTTCAAGTAACTCCTTCAGAACTCTCGGCAACAAGATTGCTTCCGCCACAGCAATCAGTAATTCGAACCATGCGATCCAAGGCACAAACTCGTTCGTTTGATTCGGGTAGAGCATGAACCAGTAAATGAACAAAAGAAAATGGCCAACGATTCCGACACATGCATTGAACCTGTAACGCCCCATGTCAAGCACTATCGGAATCGAAAACAGCGAAACGAGGAACGACAAGAGAAACCCAAACGCTGCCCATACGGTTTCGTTGGGAGTCGCAGCCCCCAGTTTTTCCGCTGCGGTGATCGGATAAAAGATGCCTGGAATGGCAAAGAAGTTGGTGACTGCGAAAGCGATCACAACGACAAAGCGGAAAGCCTTACCCGTAGGAGTCATGGCAACTCCTTTGCTTGGTCGGAGCCGATCAGTTTCTGAAACTCGACCAACGCCCACTTTTCTTCACTCGTTAGTTCGCTTCCGAAGCTGGCCTCTTCGGAAAATTTCCTGCCGTAGTGCCCTTCATGACCATTGCCAAGCAGCGGTTCTACGATGCCATTCTTAATTTGAACCGTTGAGTAGAAAAATGTGGCACGGCCATCTTCGGTGCGATCTCGGTCACTGCGGAAACCTCCATACTTTTCGTCATACGTGTCATCGCCACGATAGAAGACTGGTGGCCGTAAGCCTTGACTGCGAGCTTTGCCAATCATTTCGGCGACCACCTCTGGTTGTCGCGCCAGTTCTGCAAGGTCGGTAGTCGCCGTGATGCCGAGTCCCTCAAGATCTTGCGTCGTGCAAGGCCGACTCAAGAGATCGTACAGCGACGGCACCGAGCCATTATGCAAGTAAGGTGCCTTGATCCAAATGCCATCAAGTGGGCCGTTAGCGTAGCCGTTGGTCTTCCGGAAATGGGTGAAACGCCACCACTGTCCCGACCCCAGCTGATTCTGATTGACCTGCAATGATTCGGTATACGAATCCAATCGCGCTGGGTCGGTATTGATATCGCCAATCGGTAGCACTCTTCCAAGCCCGGGTGGCGGTAACACAAGCCCGGGTGGCGGTAGAAATGATGCGTCAGCCCTCATTAGTTTCCCATCGATGGCCACTTTCTCGGTCGACTCTTTGCCGGCGGGCGATCGGCTCCAATCTCCGTGGCAATGGGCACAGTACTCGCGAAAAACAGCACGACCCTGGCTGGCGAGAATCCCATCCACTGCGAAGGGATAATTTGGGATCGGCATTTCGCCGGGGAAGGGCCGGTACTGATCGGCGCCGTGTTGCGCTTGACGCTTGAAGACTCCTTGAAAGGCCGGATTGGGAGGAGGTGGCGAACCAATCCAACGCGAAACTCGCAACATCCGTTTCATGTCCAACGAGATGGGAGTAACCCCTGCACCCAGCGATGCACTAATGTTGCGTTCAAAGACCGATTCATTATTGCCATCCCAGTGCAACTGCATGCCGTCGCGCGGCCGCTGGTTCCAAATCGATGGATAGTCAGCGATTCCAAAAGTACCATCGAATGGAAAGCCAAACTGAATCGACTTGTAGGGACTGAACGTGTCGATGCGTCCCGGACCAAATCGCGGCGTTTGGTCTTCGCCTGGGCTATGCGCCAGATCATGCAGGTAATGCAGCTGACGACGGCGCTTGAGCAGAGTCTCGCGCAGTTGAGCCACCGAGCGACTGACTATCAGACGATCGATACCCCACAGCGGTTCGCTGATTCCCTTGGCCGACGCTTGATCGATGGCTTGTATCAACGTGTTGCTATTGAAGCGGCTATCTTCGGCACAGCGAAAGAGAAACGTAAAGTAGCTCTCCAGGTCCATCGAGTGAGCGGGCATGCCATAAATCAAGATTCGCCCAGCACCCACTTGGCTCGTCTTTCCCACGTAATGCGTTTCTAGCGATTCTCCATAGACTCGATCGGCTTGGCTACTGTTTTGGACGGCTAAAGTACCGGTATGGCAGACGGCGCAGTTCAGCCCCACACGCTCGACATAGACTCGGCGCTGCGAAAAACCAACCGGCAACGTATGCCCGGCTTGCATCAAGAACCCGAACTGAGCATAGCCATCGCGATAGTCGGCCGGACCTGCTCCGGAATTCTCCTTCTGCGCCACGATCCGTTGATAGTCGCGGCCCGCGTTGGGGAGATACTCCGGAAAGGTCTCGGGCAAGATCTTCCAGATGGCCAGTGGAATGCCGTCGTACGAGTCCGAACCGATTGACCCGTACAAAAAATGGTCGCTGTCTTGGGAGTATTCGACAGGAATTCCCGCAAAGTAACGCCAGTAAGCGAAGGTCGCGAGGATCGCGAGCAGTCCGGCAACCCAATAGACTCTAAGCCAAAATCTTCGTCGGTATCCCAGGGCAACGTGGTCCGTGGTTTTCATGGGTTGTGTCATCGCCCACCCTTCTAAGGCGTTTGGCCAGCCAAGGCATCATTCTGGTTGTCACTTCGCCGGAATTCTTCCAGATTGCGGAACACATCCATGACTTCATGAATCATTTCATCGTAGTTTTGGTAACGATTCTCGTCGTAGCAGCCGAGTGGATTCTCCAGGTCGTTGATCAAGCACTTGTTGCAATAGCTGCATGGATTGCGGTTCTTAATGGGCCATTGTCCAGCCGGTACCCATGAGGCGTGATCCCAGTCCATACCTGCATAAAAAAGTTTCGGTAGGTCACGGTTCGCAACCAAAGGCCTCGCAATCGAGACTCCGTCAACACGCCCGGTGCGAATGGCGTCGCCGATCACGGAGCGATGTTGAAATCCTCCGGTGACCAGAACGGGGATAGTTTTATCAAGCGACTTGCGGATCTTCTGCGCGAAACCAAGATTGATACCTGACTTGATATCTTCGTAGGCAAGTCCACGCCGGTAATTCCACCACCAACGGAAAAACGGCCCCAGAATCGGATTGCGAAATACAAAGTAGTTAAAACGTGTTCGCACGCCGCTGGAGAGCATGCTGTCGTAGCAGCGGATGGCGTCTTCAACCGGGAAGTCGCCGGGCGGATTGCGCGGATGCGGAAAAATACTTCCGCTCGAAACGTGGATCGCGTCGGCTCCGGCAGCTACGGACCACTGACAAATCTGAATCGCATCCTCCAGCTTGTTTCCGCGCTTTCGCCAAGGGTAGAGAGCGTTGTTGAAATCAGCGGCGTTCGTTTTCAGTTGAACATGGAAATTCCCGCCGGTACTCTGCTTGATCGCATCGATGACTTCCAGCAGGAACCGGGCTCGCTTGCGAAGTTCGCCACCGTACTGGTCGCGTCGGTCGTTAATCGCCGAGCTGAGGAATTGCGTGATCAGGTAGCCGTTGGCACCGTGTAGCTCGACGCCGTCGATGCCCGCTTTTTGAGCGCGAACTGCGGCGCTAGCGAATTGTCGAATGGTCTCGGCCACTTCGCTGCGCGTCATCGCTTGGCACAAGATGCCGTGAAAGTAATCGGGTTGGCTGGTAGAACTGAGGGCTTTATTCTGTTGGTTTTCGACACCACCCACGTCTCGCTGGCGCCCAGAATGGCTGAGCTGCATAATGAACTTACACTCGTCGCTCTGCACAGGGTCGTTTGGAAAGGCAGTTTTTCCAGCCGCGTGCACATGCTTGGCAACCCGTGACCAGAACTCAATCTTGTCGTCGCTATCGATCGTGGCATAGTTGACCATGATGCGACCGCGAATCGAAATCGGGGTGAACGAGGAGATGATGCAACCGACACCACCGGCTGCAAAGCTGCTTTCCCAGCGCAATCGAGCTTCGCTTCCGTGCCCGTCGTAATGGTCAAATCGACCTGAAATATTGGAACGAAACAGTCGGTTTTTGACTTTCAACCCGCTGCGAAACTCGAGCGGCTGGAAGATCGGATCGATCCGCACAAGCTCGTTGGGTTCAGGCTGAGTCATTGCACGGCTTCCGACTGTTGCAGTGGGCTCTCTCGAATGAGACATCTGACAACATAAATCAAGTTGCCCGAGCCACACTACGGAAGCAAACCGGAACCGCTACGGAACGCGAGGGTCGCTACTGCCAGCGACGCTACTGTGTCTTAAGAGTGATTGCCTGCGTCCGCTCGAGCGCGGAACGTACCAAATCGTCCACCTCGGAATGCTCAGCTAGCTTGAGCGACTCTCGCAAAAATTTCTCTGCCTGCACATTGTCGCCGTTCTTATTAGCGATGATGCCGGCATGGTAAAAGAACACAGGATCGCGAAAGCCGATGGCGAGCGCCTTATCCATCTCGGTGCTAGCTGCCTTAGGATCGCCGTTGGCTTGCAGGGCCCAAGCGTAGGCTTCGCGGGTAAAAATGTCCTGGCGGCGTGCCAATTCTTTCGTAGCGATTCGCAACGCTTCCGCCGGTTTTGCGGCGTGATTGACGTAGTAGTAAACCAGCTCGCGATTTGCATTGTCAGTCCCCTCGGACTCTGCAATCGCTTGCGTTTCAAAATCGTCAAAAACGACTTTGGCTTCGTCGGTTTTGCCCGCTCGAGCGAGCGCATCACCCAACACGTACAGGTTTTCAGGATGGGGTGCCGAGCGAATGAATTCGCGAGCCACGGTGACCGCATCGTCATATCGCTTCTGGGCGATCCGAACTTTCACCATGTTGCCCAGCGCATAATGGTAGCCAGGAAACAACTTCAAAGCATCCGCCAGCGCGGGTTCCGCCACATCGGGCTTGCCGCTGAGCAACTGCAGGTGAGCGAATTGCGTCAGAATCCAAGCCCGATCTTCGAGTTCGGACGGAGCGGTTTTGGTATAAGCTGACTGCATTAAGTCAACGGATCCTTGGATATCTCCAAACAGTTCACGCAAGTAGGCGGCACGCGTGAGGCCAGAGATTTCTCCTGGGCGCATATCCAGGGCCCATTGTGCGGCTTTTTCGGCTTCGTCGTAATTTCCTGTTTCAACACATGCATCGGTCAGCAACGCATAAGCCAGCACGTCATCGGGACGGCTCTTGCTAAGGGCTCGCGCGAGTTCCAGCGCTCGCGAAAACTCGTGATTGCCTAGTGCAATCCAAGTCTCGATGCGGCGTGCGTCGAAATTGTCGGGGGCGATCCGCAGCGACTCTTTCGTGACTTCGGCGGCTTGCTGGTAATAGCTGGGATCGGAAGTTTCACGCGCCCGACGTGTCAGGGCCAATGCCAGAGCGTTGTGAGCGTCAGCGCTCTGCGGGGTGAGCGCGATGGCTCTCTTGGCAGCTGCAATTTTCTCTTCCGCTGGAGACTCCGCTGCCGCCGAGATATCCGAGACACAAAGTGCCGGGACGAAAACAAAGCAAAGCGACAGGAGGCTTATTGAGAACAATTTGTTATTCATAGGAATTCTCGATGGGACCAGAGGCGTTTGCAAAGCTAGAAGTGGTTGCAGTTGTAGGCCCCAATGCGGGGACAGATGCGGTGTTCTTAGGCAATTAGATTCTTGAGTGTTTTGCCGGGGCTTCGCGGTCGCAGCCCCGGCTAACCGTCTAAGCTAGTCGGGGCGGTCATCCTACCGGCGAATGGCTATGGGGGCCCGCCACCGGCTTCGCCCGGATCAACGTGACGGCGATCACGTCCGCTTGGACAATTCGCGAGATAGGGGAAGGATATTCGATAAGGTGCATCATTAATGTTTACGCCATCACCAAGCACATTATTCGGAGAGACGTTAAACGCTGGATTGAAAACTCCCGCTACCGCTCGCAACGAGATATCGGTAACGTCATCGAATACGCGACGGCCATTGGGATAGCCTGCAGGATCGCCTGCCAGCAGACCCAGTCGGCTGGCATTCGCGGGGGGCGTGGGTGTGACGCCTGTGTTCAGACGAAGTAAATCGGCCACGGGACCAGCCGCAGTACCGGCCGCTGCAATAGGCGGCGCATAGGTTACCAGCGGCAGCAAATCAGTGCGCGGTGGAGTGGGAATTGCGATCGCTCCACCTGTGGCAGCATTGAGGATACGCGCCAAGTTTGGATCGAGAAAGAAGTTGGCAAACTGCGAGTCGTTCTTTGGCTCGTCCATACTGAATCGGTCCTTAAAACCAGTGCCGACCAGCAGTTCGTTGATCAAGGGATTGCCCATGCGTTGGACTTGACGAAATCCACCTGAACCTTGATGCGGTGAGGGTGATTGGCGCACCGTAACACGGGGTCTCGAGGTCGTTCCCCAGACACCAATCGTGGCTGCAGGAGAATTCGCTGGCTCGACATTTCCGGTTCGAGTAAGCATTGAAACGGGTACCTCGATGGCGATGGAATTTACCGCATAGCCCGAAACGGTATCACTCGCAAAATTCTGGGCTGCCGCATCCTGCAACGGACTCAAGACAGGCGAGATATGTGTATTGAGTGTGTCAAAGGCACCGCCGAGGTCAATCCAAAACGCATCGTCGGTCGTGCCGGCAAACAGGCTCACATTTTGAGTGGTGGAGGCATAGGTCCCCGCGGAAAAAAGTGCTGCGTAATCCATGGTTCGCGGGCCTACATTAGCAGGCACCGCATACAGTGGCCCCGAACCGGCAATACTCGACGCGGCTCCATTTTTAACTACCGTGACGGTGTAGCTCTGGCGCATTCCCAATCCGGTTGATGAAAATGAATTGATCTGAGGCGGTACGATCGGTGTGCCAGGCGCTACGGGTGCTGGAGAATTCGCCGGAGCGTTGATTCCGCCACCCGCGCCTGCGTAGACTTGGAAGAGGTTCGGCAAGCGCTGCTCCGTATTGAAACGGAACTGAAACGTAATATCCGCGACCGCATCATTGTTGTTATCGACTTTGATCTCGTAGAGCACCTCGGGATCGAACGGGAACCAATTCGGCCCATTGGCAGGTTCTAAAAGAGGATCGACGCATAAGATCAAGGTGACTCGTGGAGTGACGCCGCCATCATAGCTTCGAAAGGCATAAACATCGGTAATATCAGCTTTGTGATCGAGCGCGGTAATGGGCGCTTCACGATGATTAGCCGCAAATAGATTGGGTGTGGCCGCCCAGCACAGCGTGCCCGCAACGACGGCCTTTCTAAGTAAACTTAATCGCATAGTACTCTTCCAGTTAGGGAACGAGGCAGTTCAGATTCTCGCGCGCGGATGCGCGTTAATTGAGCAAGGCTCAACTGCCAACGAGAATCATCTTTTCACGGGAGATTTACGAGAGTACTCGCTTGCCTGGATTCAAGAAAAAATCCAAGTTTTTTCAAACGCAGAATCTTTTCCAAGCAGTCAATTTAATTGGGGGTCGGACACAGCGATAAATCGCGGTGTCTGTCTCGGAGAGGCTGTGATTTTCTTGGCAAACGTGGCCGAGTCGTTCTGCGACTCGCCATCATTGCTTGATCAAAGGCGTTCATTTTCGCGGGTTTCGACGAGTCGCGGAGCGACTCGCCTACAAAAAATCACAGCCTCGGAGAGATGGACCTACGCGCCTAAAGTGAGTGCCATTGGGCGTTAGCCGCCGGTTTCAGAATAGACGACGCAACCAGCTCGGAAACTGCCAAATACCCGACGATTCGCGGCCGGCGAATAAAGTAAATCTTATTTTGGTGAAGCATTCGCAATCGCAGCTGCGAAAGCGTTCATGGTTGCTTCCGGGCCGAGGTTGTCGGCGAGCGTCGTTAATAGATGCAGAAACCAGGCTGATTCAACCGTTTTAGGAACTTTCCAAAACGTCAGCAAGCTCCCGCGCAGTATCGCTTGGCCGTTTTCCTCGGACACTACATCCAGATTGACTGGATGCAATTGCAATCGAACCAGCTCCGCTTGAATCGCTTTTTTCAAATCGCTGATAACCATTGCTTCGCCTTGGGTTGCGAATTCATCCGAAACTCTATCAAGCTCGCATCCTACTCCATGTAGTAACAAGTACAAGCCCAACGAGTCCAGCGAGAGGCTTGTTCATAGCATTCTGGACCGGCGACGCAGCAGCCATTCACTGGTCAGCAAAAGCACAAATGCGGTAGCCACCCACGGTGAATTCCACAGTGGCAATGGTGGCAGCGAGCCAAGTCGAGCGGGTTTTCCAGGCGGTAAATCGTCAAATAAACGCTGTGCCTGCTGCGCTAGATAGAATCGACCGCGAGATTGTTCCGCCAATTGGCGCATAGCATTCCAATCCGCCCGTAGGTTTGCTTGTTCGCCGGGCGGCGTGACCACTGTAAAACTTTCAGCCGGCGGTGGTTGAAGGCTAGGTTGAAATACGATCGCTCGATAGGCACCGGGTGGGAAGTCGGATTTGGTTGCAGAGAAGACGCGATTGGCACCGACGTCACGTGCCAAGGAAAGAACACTTTTCTTTCCTAAAGCATCTTCAATCGTTAATTCCGCCCGTCCATCGCGGTCTTTTGCTTCCGTACCCTTACCTAAATGCAATTCGAAACGAATCGGCTGCGACAACTTCGCGCGCCGCGGTTCCACTACCAATTGCGACTGCTGCCCATCGCCGCTCAAACGGCCACGACTCACCCAGCGCAGCATCTGTTCCCAGTAGCGTTGGTGGTAGCGATCGCTGCCGCCGAAACTCGACCAACGGTAGGTTTCATCGGTAGCTTGAAGCGCTACGCGACCAGCCCCAGCAAACTGACTGACGAGCAATGGGGGTTGCGAGTAGCTTTCGCGAGGCTGTTGAACAGCAGTTGCTTGATCCGCTGCTGGCTGCAGTACACCGACCGCCAGAACTTGCGAGCCGACCTTTGGATTGAAAGATGTATACAACGAAATCGCAGGTGGTATCGCTGACCAGATCTTCGCGGACGCGTCGGCATTTTCAGCCAATTGCATGGGCAACGCAGCACTACCCAGTACTGTCGGTGACCAAAAGAATGGTAGCGCCGCCGCATCGCTTGCCAACTCTGTGCTGTGAACTATGTTTTCGAATTGCACTGGCAGCAAATCACCGATGGGCCAACCGACCAACGACGACAGCGGTGTATGGCGACCAGCAATAAAGATGCATCCCGCACCAGAAACCGTAACTTGATCGTAGATCGCTTGTTGCGCGCTGCGGCTAATTAGGTCGGGGCTGATATCGCCGAAGATGAACACGTCGTATTTCGAGAGTGTTTCACTATCGCTGGGAACCAGACGAATCGCTGCGGCATCCTGCTCGACGTACTCCATATCTGATTCTTGTAGGACGCTATTCAATTCAAAACTTGCGGAACGCGCATCCGTTGCCTGACTCCGTTGAAGCAAATTCTTGAGAAATCGAAACTCAAAGCTAGGTTGCTTCTGCACCAGCAGTACTCGTAGGGTTTTGTCTTGCACCCGAATACTTCGTTGCACCACGTTGTTCTCAAGGTTGGTCTCGCCAGCGGTTTCGCTCACGTCCAATTGCAGCAGCATTTCTCCCGCTTTTTTTGGAATAAAAGCCAAGCTCAACTGTTGCTGGTTGCGTAGCTTAGTAAGCTTGACGGGCTTTTGATCGAGCACTTCGCCGGAACTGTGATCGCGCAAACGTACAGTCAGGTTTGCTTCAACAACGTCGCTAACACTGACCGTGACCAACATAGTGACTTGATCACCCAGAAACACGGATTCGTCCAGCAGCAAGTCCGCGAGTCTTGCATCGGGAAGTGCTAATTCTTGCCCCGTGACCACAGCATAGATGGGTATTCCAGCCGAACGAGCTTGCGAGGCAGCGGCTGAGAGCGGTGAACCGCTGGTGTTGATTCCATCCGAGAAAAAAATAATTGCTGCGGTGCCACGTCCTGCTTGACTGCTAATAACACTTGAGAGCGAATCGCCTAAACGCGATTGTGGTCCGGATGCAACGATTCGTTCTAGATCGTCGCTAATCGAATCTAACGAGAAACTCGCTGGCTCGGCCAGCTCATCGACCAACATCCAGCGAATTTGGTAGCTGCTTTGCAAGCGAGCGCGGTCTCTGGGTTTGAGCGACTTTAAGAGCTCAGCCGCTGTCCCGAGCCTATTTCCGGTCGCGCTGGACGCGGCTACCGATGTTGTTAGCACGTCTCGCGTGTCCATACTTGCCGAACGATCGAGCATGATTAACAACTCGGGCTTGTCGCTACGAAACTGCAACCAATGCCAGTCGGCCCACATCCATAAAACGATCGCGAGCAAAGTGAATCGAATTACAACCAGCAGTACCCGCAAGCCGCGCCCGGACGTGCCGCGTTCATGGAAATACAATCCAGCGAGCAACGCGAGGGTCACCAAGGCCAGGATGATTGTCAACCACATCGGCAACGGCCAATCGGCTTGCAAAACCGACTCGATACTTTGGGACACGCGGCTTTCAGCCGCTTGATCCGGAAGGGACTGCATCAAGCTAGCCTCCGACCGAGAGTCCAGGCCAAACAAGATTCAGCGACCAGCATTCCCGCCAACGACGCTAACAACCAGCGGACCAACGTGTTTGACAAATGACCAGAATCGATGTCGACTCCTACGGACAGCTGCGAAGACAGTTTCTCGGTTGACTTCGCAAGCTGCTCAACGGGTACCGCACGAAGTTCACTCTGTGAGGGGTTGATATTTACAGCGTACGGACGAGGCGCGCCATCTTCGACACTGACCTGATATATCCCTCGTTGTGTCGTTGCCGGGAAACTCCAAGCACGTAAACCGTTTTCGTAAACCTCCGAAGCTTGTAATTCACTTGCGTTGCCATCGGGGCGCACGATCTGGATCAAAGTTTTGTCGCCGCTCGCTCGCTGCGCTCCGCTGATCGGTTGTCCAACGGTTAGATTGAAGGGAGTCGCGCCATCGGACAGAGTGGCCTGAACGAGTTGTTGCATCAGTGGGACGAAACTCGGCCACGCCGCCATTGCATTCCACGGTTCTGCGGCACCCTGGGTCGATCCTGTCTGCGGTGCGCTCAGTAAACTGGCGACCCAACCTTTGCCCCAGCGATTGAGCACGATCAGCGGTGCGGCATCCTGCAGCTGCAATTCAATTCGAGGTCGCTCCGATACGCTGTCGCCGAATTGAATTCTCCAATATCGGAAGATAGGAGTCGTGAGTAAGCCCGCGTCTGGATGGGCTGCAAATGGAGCTGCAATAGGACTTGCATAGTCCAACGGATCGATGCGCCAATCCCCCGATTCAGACGGTTCCAGCAATCGGAAACCGAGGGCGTTTCCTGCCTTGCCCAGCAACCCATTCCAACCATTTGCATCTGTGTTTTGGCCAAGCAAGCAAATTAAGGATCGCCCATCACTTGCGAACTGTGTCAATCTGGCAAACTCGTTTTCGCTCAGGTTCGTCACATCATTTAGAACGACCGCATCGAAGTCGCCGACATCCATTGAACTCAAAGTCAACTGCGAAGCCGTCGTTACTTGCATTGCGGCCTGTACGGCAACCGGAGGTTGCAACGAGGCTTTCAAGATCCGCGCATCCGAATATGGGTTCTCGACACACAATATTCGGAATTCGCTGCGAACCTCGATCACAGTTTGACGTTGATTGTCGGCCAGCAGGCGATCATCGGGCAAAATGGCGGAGATCGTCATTGGTCCGGTTGCGTTTGGTTGCATCATCATATGCACTACTTGTGAAACACCTGCTGGCAAATCAATGAACTGCGATGCAACGGCCTGACCGTTGGCCAGTAGTTGCAATGGCACCTGCTTTGCATCGACCGCGCCATAGTTCGTTACGGAAATCTCTACTTCCATCGGTCGGTCTTTGAGCGCTCGTGTTGAACCCGTGGTCATCTCCATCAGCGCCATATTTGAGGGCGTCGCGTTTGACGGTCCTGAGAGGGATTCGTAAACCAAAGTGTGGTCGGCGGCCAATTGCTTCAGCGGTCGCTGAGATCGCCCCGTTATTAGAGCTTCTTGCCAGGTGTCCCTACCAAAGTCGCTGAGAAACACGATATGAATGTCCGTTGGCAAATCCGCGTTGCGAGCTGCGTCGGTAACAACCTCGCCGATT
>JANLQO010000627.1:0-3953 GCA_031367855.1 Planctomycetia bacterium
AACGAGTTCCTGAACCCCTTCGAAAGTTGATTCCGCTGGCCGAGAAATTCGGCATCTCGGATGACCTTATCCGTGAAGACTTCTTCGCAAAAACGCCCAAGACTGAATTGAAGCAGCTCAAAATGTCGTTGGCGGAAAATGTTACCCCCCAAGCAGACTCAGTCATTCGAAAATGTCAACGCAAACCGAGACCGAGCACCACGATGGGAATCGGAACGGATGGTCCCTATCTTCCCTGAGTTAGTTAATTAACTTGCTGCTGTCCCAAGCTGAGACTGTTGCCACAAGTCCCGAAAGTAAAGGACTTACGTCAAACAAAATGGGTGCGAAAAGCGGTGCGGCACACGCGAGTAAAGGCGAGTTTGGCGAGTCCCGAAATGCAAAAACCCCTGGAAAATCAGGGGGTCTCTACATTAAAAACGGTGCGTCCGGATTTAGGCCAGGTGCGACTTCTTGCACACTGAATTGAAAAGGATGTTCCAAGCCACACGGATTGTGCGTGCCTCAGCGACGGTCGCACCCGGCAGGAGCGACCCACGAACTCACAGGCAGTTCCACGTGCGCACGCTTTCCCGGATGAACCTTAAAAAACTACCCCGCATGGATTCGAACCATGAATGAAAGATCCAAAATCTTTAGTGTTACCATTACACCACGGGGTATCGATTTCCTGCTTGCAGCTCCCCAAAGCCGCTAAAGGCGGTCGGTTTTGCACGTTTCAGGCGGTCGAACTTTTATCATGCTATGAGTCAATCGGCAAGGGCAGTCCCCTGTTTGCTCCTGGCGCGGTCGACCTTACCAGTTGCACGATGCAGAGAATTTAGCTTGATTGTTCCGAATTGACAACCGCGAATGCCCAATCGATTCAAGCGCCCGGTTGTACCACAACCACTCGACAGTGCCGTGATTGAGACACTTTCGTGGTGTTGTGGTTCGGATTGCTGCAATTTCTTAGCTCCCGGAGCCTAATAGTAGCTTTACGACGAGGCTAACCTGAACTATAGCTGTCCTAAGTGCGGCAATTTGTCGTCTGAAAAATATGACTATGCTCACCCATCGCCAGGACAGAAAACCCAACTTCGAGGCCGTAACTAGTCAAGTTTTGGCGGTCAAGTTGGGCTTTCGCAGGGCTTTAGGGAGATGGTTTTTTAATACTCCACCGGTGAATTTCGACCATGCGACGCAGCGGCCGTGCCAGGCCAGAGCATTCCAACCAGGTGTAGGTTCGACCAACGGGCATGTTAGGCGAATGGCAGCCCCAGCGAAATAATCGCTCGCTTGCACATCGTCGATTTCGTATCTTGAGGTCAGCGCAAGCTCGGGGATAGACACCACGCTCGACGCGTAACTCGGTTGCCATTCACCGCCACGCAGCTCGGCAATAGGCACGCCAGCAAACAGTGCTTTGGCGGAAGAATCAATCCAATCCAGCGGAACGCAGCTGGCGAAGTAATGCAGCTCTGAACCTTTTTTCCAACACCGAATGGGACTGGTACTGGTCGAAGTTAGCCACGCGATCTCTTGCGGTGACACGTCGGTGGCTATGAACTGGTGAGCGCGTGACTTGACCGGGCGAGTCTGCGAGTTGCAGTGGCTGAGGGAGGGAGTTGCTGCGTCGAAAGATGGTGAGTCTCCAGGCCGCTCCAGGGCTGCGGCGAAGGCGCCCGCGCAGTGATCGCGATGCGGCCATAGTCGATAGCATCCCTCGCGATCCGGACTGGCCCATTCGGCTAACTTCGAATCGCTGACTGGCGACCAAGCAGGATGTTCGCCGCGGAACCAATCGATGATAGCTTCGTTTTCGTCAAACGCAAAAGTACAAGTGGAATAGACTAAACGTCCGCCGGGCTTCACCAGTTCGCAGGCAGCGCGGAGGATGCGTCGCTGCCGCGCAGCGCTATGTTCGATTTGTTTGGCTGAGTACGCTGCTAAAGATTGCTTGCCGCGTGCCACCATCGACTGACCCGTACACGGCGCATCGACGATAACACAATCAAACGCATCGGAGCACATTTCGGCCAGCGCTTCCACTTCCAAGTTGGCAACCACATAGTTTGAATGACCCGTGCGCGCGAGGGTCAATTCCAGGATCTCAAGCCGTGAACGAATGACTTCGTTGGAGACGACTAAGCCCGTCCCGCGAAGTTGTTCGAGCAAACCGGATGACTTGCCGCCCGGTGCCGCGCAAGTATCGCAAACCCACTGGCCGGGCTGCACGTCACACAACGCTAACGCCAACATCGATCCCGCATCTTGGATGTAATAATCGCCTGCGGCATAGTTGAGAAACGCTCCCGGTCGGCAGGTGTTGTCCATCAACCATCGTCCGCGATCGAACCACGGAATCGGTTCGGTTGCAAATGGCAAGTCACTCGCGGTGATCGTAGGATGCAAACGAACCGCTCGAGTGCTGTATTGGCCGGTAGCCCTGTCCAACTCAACTACCTCGCTTGCGGATATGACACCTCGGTTCGCTATTTCAGTCGAGTTCGAGCCATCGTTTTCCTCGGGCGATTTGCTTGAGAGGAGAGGACCAAGCACTTGCTGCCAATTGATTTCTGACACGTCGGTTCCTCAAAGGGGTAAGCATCCTGCTGTGGGGCAAGCATCCTGCTTGCCAAGGATGATATGGCTGCGAACGCAAGCTGGAAGCTTACGCCACAGAAACGCAAGGTGGAGGATTAGGCCACGGTAACTTTGTTTTTCGGATCGGCATGTATCTTACTTGATTGATCCCCTGAAGTTAGCTTAGACTTTCGACACACGAACTGTGTGGCAGCGGCTAGTCCCGTTTTAGGCAGCGGCAAAATGGACAATACTCGTAGCGATGATCGCTGGCTCGTAGTTTCGCGATGGTTGGAGTATGAGGGCGAATCGCGAGCTGCATTGCTGCGAGTCGTTTTCGTTGCCGCGTTTTATGGTGCTCAGCTGCTGCATTTTACCGTGTTTGCACAGCGCACCGAGGCCGAGCAGACATTTCATCGTCAAGCAACATTTGTAGCGGCCGGTTGGTTGTGCGTTTCGCTCGCAGTCCTGGTCATGCTAACTCGGCGTTGGCTGCCAAGCTGGTTGAAATTCGCGACGGTGGGCGTCGATTTGGTTTTGTTGACGCTGCTGGCAGACCTGGGATCGGGTCCGGGCAGTCCGCTGGTGTACGCATATTGGGTTGTGATCGCACTCGCCGGTTTGCGCTGCAATTTAGCGTTGATCTGGTTTGGAACGATCGCCGCGATGGCATCTTATCTGTTTCTAGTAGCGATGCGAGATCCTGTCTGGTTCGATGTGGAGCACACCACAGCACCGATTACGCAGTTGATGGTGCATTTGTCTTTGGCAGCTTCAGGCCTAGTTGTCGGCCAACTGGTGCGCATGATGCGGCAAGTGACGGAAGAGGTCTTTGCGCGGCAGCCTTACAACCAGGAGAGGCCATCATGAACGAACCGCCTCGCCTTCCCCCTTTGCTTTGCACGCGGTGCGGCGCCGCCAATCCACCCTATGCAACGCAATGTTGGTTATGCTCAGCCAGCGACCGTGGACAGTCCGACGCCACCGTGCAATTGGTTCCGCTAACCGAATTCGCGAACGATCCTTCCAAACTGCGAACTCAATCTCGGGCCCAGCAAGTTTGTGCGGGGCTTTTGGTCGCGTCCCTAGTACTTACCTTCTTAATTGCGATTGGTTTTGCCGTTCAAGATCGCGGCATGTTAATTCCATTGCTGATCGTTGCGGGTCCAGCATACTTAGCCACAGGCTTACGTGCGTTGCATGACTATTCGACGGATAAGCAAATCAAAGCATCCTCGCTATTGCTGACGTTCTTGTTTTCAGGATTGTTCGGTGTGCTGGCTTTGGCGCTGTTTGTGGTCGCTTCCTGCGTGGCGTTTTTTGTTTGGTGCCTGAGTCTACTCAGATGAGTACACCTCTGACAGTTTTAGTGACCATAACTCTACTAG
>JANLQO010000634.1:0-5521 GCA_031367855.1 Planctomycetia bacterium
TACAATTTCGCGAAGGGTTCGAATACGCCCGGTTACCAACGAAAACGGGCGAGAATCGCTAGGTGATCCCGCCGCGTTTCACCACCCCGGGTGTGCTCGAAGTGAGAGCAGAGCGAAACGTGGTACGAGTTCTCGATCATGTCGAGCTTACTAAAAACTCAACTTCTCGAACGGGCTGCTCGCGGTCGTTCGTTGACGCAGGGTGTGGCTACATTGAATCGGTTTTCACGCTGAAGGCGTGGAAGAAAATAGCCCAGGGTCGTGCAGCGCACCCTGGGTTACGTCACGCGTTAGAATCGGCGGCGAGTGGTTGTGTGACCATTGCCCTTCGCTCCACCGAGCCGCTACTTTGGCGATGTTGCGACATCGAATGATTGTCCTCAATCGCTTCGGAAAGCTCGCTGGCTCAATTGAGCGTTTTCATCTGTTGAAAAAGGCGCGTTGAATTCGGTCCGTTGCCCTTCGGTTGAACGGTTGGGGACAACCGTTCTCCACTCTTTTATCAGCCCAGGGCGAACAAGGCGGTATTAACCTTTTGCGATCTACTTCTTGCCCTCGCGTACAGCGTTGAAGTACTCGCGGGTGTGGTCGCGTTGGGATTTTGGTAGCGGCGTATCGTCCAGTGCCTCGGGCTCTTCGGTGAGCGAGGTCAGCACCGCTTCTTGGACTTCGATTTGCGTCGTGCCTTTGCGATTCTCGCCACCCACTTGGCCACCGTATACTGTTTCTCCCTTTTTC
Organism: Planctomycetia bacterium; assembly: GCA_031367855.1. Taxonomy (GTDB): domain Bacteria; phylum Planctomycetota; class Planctomycetia; order Pirellulales; family Pirellulaceae; genus Aureliella. The sequence goes on from JANLQO010000634.1 coordinate 739, forward strand.
ATTTTGTCACGAACGCGTGAATCAAAAGTATCGACATCGGTTTCTTCTTCCGGACGATCGCCTTGACCCTTGCCCTCACCCAAACCGCTGCCAGGAATTTTTCCCATTTTCCCCATTGAACCCATGCATTTGCTGCAACCATCGCCATTGCATTGGCTGCAAGTCATCTGAGACTTCGATTGCGACAAACTGTCCATCAGCTCGTCGAGGTCCTTGAGTTCAGAATCTTGCTGGTTCATTTTCTGTAGTTGGCTGGCCATCTTACCAAGCTGCTCTTTAGCAGACTGCATGTCGCCTTCCTTCATAGACTGCTGAGCCTTTGAAAGGGCGTCAGCCATTTGTTGCATCTGAGCCATTTGAGCGTCCTGAGCTTGAGCTTGCTCGAGTTTACGCTGCAATTGAGCTGCCTTTTGCATGTCACCGGCCGCCTCTGCTTTTTTGATTTGTTCCTGCAAAGCCTGCTTGTTTTGCTCATGGGCTTGAGCAGCATCGGCCATTGCCTGCTCGATTTTCTCGAGTTGCTTTTGAAGCTGCTGCATGTCAGCGGGGCTCATCTCGCCGGCTTCCATTTTCTTTACCATCTGCTGGAGCGATTCTTCCGCTTTGTCAAAGTCGCCTTTCTTTAGCGCATCGGCCAGTTTCTCGGCTGGACCCGCTTCAAACTTTTCCAAGTTCTGAAGATTGCGTTTCAAGTTCTCGGCACTTCCCATTTCATTGCGCCGTTCTTCAAGCTGTTCCTTGATGTCGTTCAGCTTGGCAAGCGATTGTTTGGTGTCGAGCTTGTTGTCTTTTTGTAACTTCGCCAGTTCACCTTCCAGCTTTTTGAAGAAGTCAACTTCAAGATCGGAGAGGCCATCCTTTTCAGCTTGCTCGCGTTTCTTCTTGATTTGATCCAAAAGCGGCTTGGTGGAGTTCTTGATTTGCTTGATGGTCGTCTTGGAGTCTTTGCTAGCGATCTCTTCAGGTGCTGAACGATTCGGTGCGTACCAGAGAGCAGCCCCCAGCAAGGCAGGAATCAGTGGCAGCATCAAACTGCGGCGCAGTCCCCATTGAAATTTATCGCGCACATCTAGCTTCTCGGCGCGTTTCTGGGCATCGGCAGCCAAAGCCTGACCGAGTTCCGATTCCCGGTCTTCGTTTGACATCACGAGAACACTTGATAGGCGCTCACGTAGGCCGAACCGACGATCGATCTCAACTGCTGCATCGGCAAGAGTCGGACGACCCACCAACGTTAAGACCAGATTGATGATGAGTGCCAGAGCCGCGCATCCACCCGCCCAGCTTGCAAACCAAATGACATTGTCGACGGGCAGGTATATCGTTTTAGGTAGTCCGATGGCGACAACCGCTAGCAACAACCCGAGGGAAAGGGTCCATGGCAAATAAGCGAAAAAACGTTCCGTTACAAGCCGACGGCGTGCAATGCGGGATTGCTTGCGAATCTGGTCCATAAAAGTCAACCCTCTAACAAAGTTGCTTGCGGAAAGTGCAGTGAGGCGAGAAGCTACACTCACAGTATATCGGTGCGATTAAAGTAGGTGCAAATCAACAATGCAGTAATTTCGAAAATTTCTCCAGCGATTTTCCGAAAAACCCGCCTAAAGTCTCTGTAGGAGTCCGGAGGAAAGTCTGCCCGCTGAAGCACTCGCTATTTGCGACGCTTCTTATCCTTGCGGCTGTCGCGCTGCGTTGCCGAACGCACGGCTGGTTTTTCGAGCATTGCGCGCAAGTCATCTAACCGCGATTGCATTGCCGACTTTTCGGGAATTGGCTCAACCGGTTGGCGACCACTTTTGCGGTTCTTGTCTGCCTCAGCCTTCGAGGTTGACTTAGTCGCAATGATCGGCGTCGCCCCTCCACGCTGGCCACTGCCGCCTTTGTCGCTGCCGCCTTGTCCGACACTCAGGGCATTGGAGGGTGGCGTAAATCGCTTCACAAGCTTGCGCTCAACTAACGACCAAATACTGGATGTGATGAAGTAGATGCACAGCCCGCTGGGAACTTTGAAGAACAACACGCCCATAAAAACGGTCATGATCTGCATCATGTTTTGCGTCATCTGAGTTTGTTCATCCGTCGCTTTGGGCATCAAGATTTTTTGTTGCAATAAGAACAACGACACGGTCACTAACGGCAATATGTTAAAGTACGGTCCGAACCAACCTGTACCACGCCCTGCCAGTACTTCGGGCATCCAACTGCCCCAATGCATCAGCATGTCTGGGCTCGCGAGATTTGAGCACCAATCAAGGCCAGGGATCAGTGGTTCTTGGCGCAGCGAAATGTCGACGCTCAAACAGCGATACAAGCCAAGAAAGATCGGCAACTGGATGAACATTGGCAAGCAACCTGCGAGCGGCTGGAACTTGTGCTTCTTGTACAACTCCTGCATCGCTTTGCCGCGTTTCTCCATGTTGTCTTTGTAAAGTTCGTTGATTTTCTTCAACTCAGGTTGCATCTCTTGCATTCGCTGAGCGCTCATCGCAGCTTTGCGACTGAGGGGGAACATGGCACCGCGCACCACCACCGTCAGCATAATGATCGCGATACCGTAGTTGTGAACGATCGCGTAAAAGAAGTGCAGGATCTTAGACAGCGGGATAGCTACATAGGGGAACCAACCGTATTCAATTGCGCGACCCAAGCCATGCACTTCAAGTAGATCGGGGACCTTAGGGCCAATAAAGACTTGGTAACGCTGCGATATTTCGGATCCCGGCGCCACGCTTTGTTCAACAGTATCGAACCAAAAAGAAGTGTTTGCCCCCTGAATCTGTGATTTATTGATAGCATTGACATCGGCGATCACCGACGACGCAGCTTGCCGCAAGTTGGTTAACGACTGTGGTTTTTCAGGGTGCGGTAACATCGAGGCGCAAAAATACTGAGCGTCCAGGCCGATGTACTTCAAGCTCCGAATGTCTGCGGCTTCGTTCTCTGAGAAGATCAGTTTGTCAGGCATTTTCGGAGTCTTCTTCGCATCCGCAACCAGCTCACGCGTGCCGAGCATATTGTGGCTATTCGCGACAGAATTGTAGATCACATCGCGTTGCCCTGCGCCGGAAAACATTTTTGGACTGATCTTTACCGAGTACCACCAACCCTCAAGTGTTAGTCCATTGAGCCCGTGCTGGCGGAATGATACGTCGATCGCTTGTTCATTGCGATTGATGATGACGGTTTCCAAATCGAGCGTGTAACCGTCATTCCCCTTTTCGGCTGGCAACAGGCGATAGCGTTTCACCAAGTCAATTTTGTTTGGACGACCCGTGTTTGCTAAGAAGCTATCTAGCGGTAAGACGAATTCGAAACCTTCGCCATTTTCTACTGGCAGCGGTCGGACAGCCCAGTCGGCATACAAACTCTCGCGAATTGCAGGCAGGAAATCGGAACCTGGTGGAATATTCGTTTTGTTCAACGACCCCAGAGTGGTCAAAAGGCTCGGGCGTTCTTTGTTACCAGGGATGAAGTCGGTCAAGAATTCTTCGGTGCGCAGAACATCCAAGGGTGCCTCAACGGTTTTGACTGCGAACTTGAGCGTTTGCGTCGCACCAGCCGCTTGACGCTGAACAGTCAACTGCACCGAAGTTCCTGGTTTGACTGTCTGCAGAATGGCTTGTACGCCAGAGACGGATTCGACGGGTTGGTCATCGAGCGTCGTTAAAACATCATCAACCAAGATACTGCCCGGAGTGTCGGTAGAGGTGGCCATTGAGGCAGGGCTACCTGGGGGAACGGACATGATTCGGGCGCCGCCGGAGACGGGCGTCAGAGCGAGGTAACCGAGGTAACTTCCTTCATGCTCAAGGGCGCGGTATTTCAACGCGCCGTTGTCCTTCTGCTCGACCATTTCGGCGCGAATCAGGCCAGCACCGCGCGTGCTCAATGTGACGAGCATTTTGAATTTCTTTGTCGGGTCCATGGAACCCAGCGTGACCACTTTTCCAGGATTCAGCGGCATCACTTGTTTCGGAGCACCAATTTCAGATACTGGCGCCGCAGGATCTACTTTTGGAAGTGGGGAATCCTGCAAAAGCGGATCTGCATTTTCGGCAACGGAAACGTCATTTGGCAATGGTTTCGGCGCGACCGGACGCTGCACGCTCATGTAGAGGAAAAACAATGCACTGGTCAGCATCAGCCAAGTTAGGAATCTACGTTGATCCACGCCATCTCTCATTTCTTTGGAAAGTAGACTTTCCAGTTAATCTCTGTTTGAAACGGGGTCTGTCCCATAGGGAAAACCAGCTAGCACTTTGACGTCAGCCAATGCAACTATTCTCAGCCTAAGCCCAAATCTTGGCTAGTCCAACCTCGCTCCCAGCCCAAAACACCGCAGCTTGCGTCAAAAACAGTCCGCATTAGGGCTGAGAACCCACTTTGTGAGGGCGCCGTGGCTTGGGCAAGCTATAGGGGGGGGCAGTTCGCGGTTTGTTGCTAAAAGCTCGGCAGGCGCCTCGCTCCACCGCTGTAGACATCTTTGTTCGCACTTTGACCAACGAAAACACCTGTCGGGAGAGCGAAGCGAGCGAGGCTCCTGCCGAGCTTGCAATGGGCAGCCGTTAGGCCATCCCGGCTTGTGAGCGACTGGCACATTCGACTGGCAATTCCAAAGTTGACTCTACCCAGCCAAAAATGTAATTATCAGGTGCTTTCGAGTTCGCCCAAGAAAAAATTTAGGTTCATCCGGATTTAACGTACTCCCACCTAATACCGATGTGTTTTTAATGGGTCGCTCCTGCCGGGTGCGACTTCTTGCGCCTGCATGGCCCAGGCCACC
>JANLQO010000606.1:0-7645 GCA_031367855.1 Planctomycetia bacterium
CTTGGGCAAGACCAGGCCCAGCGGCTGCGCAGAACCATCAACGGCTGAGATAAATCCTCGGACTTGTCGGCCGGAGTCTTTCGACCAATCGAGAATCTCTGCCTTTAGTTGCTCAAGTCGCCATAGAGCCAACTTGATTAGACGATCAATTTTAGCAGTGTCTTTATCTTGATACAGCTCACGAAACTCGATCGCGAATCGGCAGGCTTTGGAAAGCACGACTACGTCAGCGATTTTCTCTGCGGCAAGCGAGGCGGCTTGCTTGTCGATCGCGTCCAGCTCACTGAGCCAACGCTGCCGATCCGTGTCGGCAATTTCGATGCCCTGCGGCGGTAGCAGGCGCTCGATCCTGACACAATCAGGTTCCACCGGTTCTTGGCAGCCTGTGACTTGAGACGAAACGGCTTGATGGACGCATAGGCTCAAGGCAAATCGAAAGATAGCGCTGCTGAACAGACTCAGATTTCGGTTAAGCGGTATCATGGATAGTTGTATTCGGGGTGGTTGGGAACTGAATCTCCATTTTACACTGGCGTTTCTGTTAGCCGGAGCGCGCGCGAGGGACTTGCTAGAGTTATTTACAAAGTCGTCTTAACCGTTGCCAGCGGCTGGACAATCGAAGCAGGTAACGGCCATGGCCGCAGATTCCGTAAATGCCAAACGGGCTCCAGGAGTTTGTTAGAATGGGGACGGTAGCCCGCGATCAACTCCTTTCGAGCTCCTTGCCGCTGGCAACGGGCGAGCTCCTTGCCGCTGGCAACGGGTTCAGGCAAAATCTGTTTGCACATCGCACGCGTTAGAGCCAAGTTCAATGGCGGTATTACCTTCGCTTGACTGATGACCATGAAAATCTCGCCGCTTAAACTGGGTTCAAAGATTACTTGCCTGCCGGTCGTACATGGCAGCGCGGATTGTGCGCATGCGGTTCGGCGTCGAATGCTGGAAGGGGACTTTGATTGTTTAGCGGTCGCTTTGCCGGAGTCCTTTCGAGCGAGTGTGCTTGAGGCAATTCAGTTATTGCCGACGCCGTCGATGGTGCTACAGCGGTCGTTGCCCAACTATGGCAAGAGCTGGGATGATGACTCTGAGGACGATAGTTCAAGTGATTCTTCGGTGGCCTGGAGTTACGTGCCAATCGATCCCTGCCAACCCGTGATCATGGGTTTGCGGTTTGCGATGGAAGAGCGACTGGCGGTGAAGTTCATCGACCTAGAGACTAACGAGTTTCAGCCTCAATCCACGGTGTTGCCCGATCCGTATGCGCTCAAGACGGTGTCGCTGGAGAGGTTTGCCACAGCCGTACTGCCGAGCATCATGCGACCGTTTATCGATCAAGAGAAACAGCGAATTCGCTATATGGCCTGGAAACTGCGCCAGCTCGAGCAACAGTACGATAACATCGTATTGGTGTGCTCGATTCAGAAGTGGCCGTGGCTGCGTGAAGCCTATGCAGAGTTCCGCGGTGAACCACCTGAGCATGATACGGTCGAACCGCCAACAATTTACAGCGTCAATCCGAATTCGCTGTTGTTTATGTTCGGTGAGTTGCCGTTCATCACCGGTTTGCATGAACAGGCGCGAGCACAGTTGGAAGACGACGAGAACGTAACGATCGATGGCGTGAAGCAGTTGCTCATGTCGGCGCGCAGCAGTTATCTGCAGGACCTCGGCAAGCGTGCGCGACGCGTTACGCCGATGCACTTGAAGCAGTGTCTGAAGTACACTCGCAATTTAACGCTGCTCGAACATCGCATGTCGCCAGACTTGTACACGATCTCGCTGGCTGCGCAGCAAGTACTGGGCGATCAATACACGATTCATGTGGTTGAGACCGCCCGACACTACGCGTTTCAGGGCGACGCTGAGGCGTTTCAAGCCGAGGATGCCCCGTACCAGCAAGTGACGCTGGGGATCGATCAATTGCGTTTGCCCAGCGAAGAGGTAGTGAGTGTGGTGAGTCGTTTGCCCGGGCCGCCGATCACCTGGCGGTCGCTCGAGTTGCGACGAAGACCGATCAAAGAAGAGCGTGATCGCTGGATGACACAATGGAATCCTTACTCGCAATGTTCATGGCCGCCGGAGGATACTTTGATCGAGAGTTTTCGAACGCGCGTGCTCGATCGGGCCAAGGCGATCATGGGTGCTGATTTGGCGCGGAGCGAGAAGTTCTCGACGAGCATCAAGGATGGCATAGACATTCGCGAGACACTCAGGCATTGGTACGACGGTGACATTTATGTCAAGGTCATGCCACCGAGTGTTGGCAAACTAGATTGCTGTGTAATGTTATTTGATGTGCCAGCGGATCCACGAGACTATCCGTGGCAGACGACATGGTTCGCTGAGCATAAGGACGAATCGACTTTAGCATTTTTTGCGACCGACTTTGGCAAAGAGTTGATTGGGCCCGGGATTGCATTGGCGACTTATGGCGGCGCTATGTTTTTGTATCCGCCGGTTCCGATCCCCGATATTTGGCGCGATCCGCGATTGGAGTTCGCTGAACCGTTGGAAGATCGACTGATCGCGGCCGCGTGTTTGCACTCGCGCGAACGGCAGATCGCCGTGCTGTCCGATCGAGCGCCTGGTGCCGCGTGGCGAAGCATTGCGAGAAAGTTGCATAAGAAACTAGTGCACGTTCCGCTGGGTCACTTCAATGATGCAATGTTGCAGCAGTTGCGCATGGTGCATGTACTCAATGGTACCGAAGTGCGTTCGTATGCGGAGCGATTTATACGCAAGGCGTAGCAGCGAGCGTGACCCTCTTCGTTTTTTCCGCATCATAAGGAAAAATGGTTTTTACCTCCTATGGTGGCTAAAAAACGTCGATTCGCAGAAGTCAAATGGCCGTCATCGCTGAAGTTGGTGATAACCGAGTAGGGTGAGCTTATGTCTCGCGATTTGCGCCGTAAAGCGATAAGTAGTGTCCTATCTTTCCCAGAAATTTTTGCTTGTCGATGGGCTTGCTTAGGTAATCGTCGCAGCCGGATTCCAGACAGCGGTTCATGTCGCCCTGCATTGCGTCGGCGGTCAAAGCAATGATCGGACCCGAAAAACCAAGTTTCCGCAACTCGATCGCAGTCGCATATCCATCCAGCCGGGGCATCTGCATATCTAATAAGATCAAATCGAACGCCGAGTTCAGCTCAAGCTCGTGCCGCACTATCCGCAATGCCTGCTCACCGTCCTCCGCCTCGCGAGTAATCGCACCGGCTTGGGTCAGAAAGTGCTTACTCAACATCCGAATCTCGCGACGATCGTCCACGATCAAAATCCGGCAATCCAGTCGAATGTCGTTCCCCTGATCCGCTGTCAGTTGCTCAACCGTCACGTGCGTACGCGGATCGATCAGTTCCATGGTCAAATTGCCCGTCGCCACTTTCACCGTGAAGGTACTCCCCTGCCCCAACGCACTCCGTACCGTCACCGATCCTCCCAAGGCTCTCGCCAATCGACTGCTGATCGCCAGCCCAAGACCGGTCCCACCGAAAATGCGATTGACAGATGCGTCTGCCTGAGAGAATGGTTCGAATACTCGGCGTTGTTGTTCCCGGCTCATCCCGATCCCGGTATCCACCACTTTGATCTGCAACTGCTCTCCCAGGCAAGTAACCTCCACGCGCACGCTACCCTGTTTCGTAAACTTGATGGCATTGCCGACCAAGTTAATCAAAATCTGCTTCAAGCATTTCGCATCTGATTCGATCGCCGCGGGTAAATGCCCGCGATATTCCACCGTCAGTTCAATCCTGTTTTCGCGCGCGCGAACTTCCATGATCGAACGTACATCTTCAATCAAGGCAACCGGGGAGAAGCGATCGCGAGCCGCTTCGAATTTCCCGGCTTCAATCTTTGACAGGTCCAAAATGTCATTAATAATCTCTAGCAAAAACTCTCCGTTTTTCTTGATCGTACGCAGGTGACCCGCGCAGTCTCCCGACGGCACCTGCTCTGCGACCAAATCGGTATAGCCCAAAATCGCAGTCATGGGCGTGCGTATCTCGTGGCTCATATTGGCCAAAAAAGCACTCTTGGCCTGATTCGCGGCTTCGGCCAGTTGCAAGGCCTCTTTCAACGATTGCTCAAACTGATGTTGCTGTGTGATGTTGACATGGCTCAGAATTACACCGGGTGGCCCGATCGAGGTACGGCGAGCATGCATCAAAAACCAACGCTCTTGATCGGCAATATCGCATGCAAATTCCGTTACAAATTCCGTCCGTCGGTTTTCCAACACATCTTGCAGACCACGCAGTGTGCTGTTTAGACGCAGGTCGCCCTCTGCTTCGGCCCGCTCGCAAAACTGCAGATAGTCCGAACCCACTGCCAATTCCTTAAGCGATTTGCCTTGCTCCAATGCAAATCGGCGCCAGGGCTCATTCAGCATGCTCACAATGCCTTGCTCGTCCAGCACCACCACTTGCTCCGGAAGGGAATCTAAAACTCCGTTGACCAACTCGGCACTCAGGCGCACCGATTCCGCCGCATTTTTTTCCAACGAGATGTCCAATAATGCCAGTAACGCCCGCTCTGGTTTTCGCGACTCGTCCAGTCCGGTGAAGAACACTTGCTTGCGTGCGCGCAACCAACGGACTTCGCCACTCGGCCAGATAACTCGCAAGTCCATCGAGAACCATCCCTCGCCGGCCGGATCCAATGCCCGAGTGATATTGGCCATCACCAGCTCGCGATCATCCGGGTGGAACAACTGGTGAACCGCTCCGCGCGGCACAGTTATCGCGCTGTCCCCCAAACCGAAATAGCGAGCCGCTTTTGCCGAAAGATGAGTGACTTCTGAAACAAAATCAATTTCTGCTAACGCTAATCCCGCTAATTGGACGCCTAAAGCCAACCGTGTTTCACTGTCGCGCAATTCCTCCTCTGCCTTTCTCCGATCCGTAATATCGCGGGAGGCCGCCACGATCCGATCAATTGTTCCATCGGAGCCGATGACGGGCGCGATGACTACTTCCCACCATTTCGGTGTGCCTTTGGCAGTCGGACAAAAGCCTTCGAATTGAGCTAAGTCACCTCGGTGAGCGCGATCGATGGCCTCGGAAACTTGTGGGCGTGTTTGTTCGGGCCAAAGGTCAATCCACGGTTTACCGACCAGTGGCTCAAAATCGTCAATTTGCATGACGCTACGACCTCGGTTGTTGATGGTGAGCAGCGCTCCTGATGCATCCAGCACCTTCAAGCAATCAGGACTGCTCTCAATTACAGTGCGATTGAATGCCTCGCTGGAGCGAAGGGTGCTTTCGGCCAATACCCGGTCATGAATATCGGTGTTAGCGCCAACCCACTCGCGAACCGTGCCGTCGCTGTTGAAAATGGGCACACCCCGGACACTGAACCAGCGATACGCCCCTGTTTGTTGCCGCACGCGGAATTGATTTTCGTGCAGCGTGCAAGTCCTCAATGAATGTAACCACAGTCCGACGGTTCGTTCGCGGTCGTCGGGGTGGATGGCTTGCAGCCACCCTTGCCCCTTCGTTTCCTCGCTGGTTTGGCCGGTAATGTCGCTCCAAATGTCGCTGGCAAAGATCAATTCTCCAGAAGCTGAAGTCCTCCAAACAACCGTCGCAGTCGCTTCGGTCAATGCGCGATAGCGCTGTTCGCTTTCGACCAACGACCGTTCCACCTGTTTTTGTTGGGTAATGTCGCGCGAGATTTTTGACGCAGCGACCACTTCGCCTTGTTCGTTTCGGATCGGGGAAACGGTGAGTGACATGTCGAGCAATCGACCGTCCTTACACAACCGCACGGTTTCATAATGGTCGACGCGTTCACCGGCACGAATGCGGTCCATGATTTGTATTTCTTCGTGCGCGCGATCCGGCGGGATCACAAGAAATATTGAATTACCGATGGCTTCTTCAGCCGTGTAGCCAAACAATTGCTGTGCACCGTAATTCCAAGTTTGAATGATTCCATCGAGTGACGTACTCAAAATCGAATCTTGGGATGACTCGATAATCGATGCCAAATAACTCGTGTTCGAAAGTTGTTGCACTACTTGCCGTTCAAGCTCTCTCCGCTGGGAAATGTCGCGAAAGACCAAGACTGCACCGATGACGCGTCCCGCGTCGTCCCGAATCGGTGCTGCGCTATCATCGATTGGCCATTCTGTTCCATCTTTTGCAATCAACAGCGTGTGATTTGCTAAGCCTACGACCCGTCCCTCCTCGAGCGCCTTGAGGGCGGGGTTTCCGACCGGCTGGCGTGAGGTTTCGTTAATGATTTGGAAGACGTTTACCAACGGTTGCCCGATCGCCTCCACACTGGACCAACCTGTCACCCGCTCGGCAAACGGATTCATCATAGTGATGATCCCGGCTAAATCAGTCGTGATTACCGCATCGCCAATGCAATGTAAGGTGACCCGCAATCTTTCTTGTTGTTCGCGAACGTTGGCTTCGGCCCGCATTCGTAAATTGAGTTCTTGGGAGAGTTCTCGAATACGTTGGTTCAGCATCACGAATTGACTGATGGCTGCATCTTTCCGCGTCAAACGGATCATCAAAACTGCATCGTTGTGTTCCGAACGCGGCTTAACGAGGGCGCCCTCAACTCGGAAGGCAATGGTATGCCCGCGGCCAATTCGAAATTCTAGTGCACCTAGACTGAGATTACGGCTACGGCGGCAATGCTTGAGGAATTGCGTCACCAACTCAGGTGCGTCGGTCACCACATCAAAAAGCTGTGTGCTAATAAGTTGCTCCGTTTGCAACCCATCTACGGCAGCCCGATTGGCAGCCACAATTCGGCCAGCACCGGAAACGAGTAACATTGCCTCCGGCAAGGAATCGGCAAACTGAAGGAACTGTTCTTTGTCCACGGCACTCTTTAGACTTGATAGTATTCCCGCCCCGATGAGGCTGCGGCTTCTTCGGTAGGTCTGATGAAAACGACGACGCGGCATTCTGCATCGCCTCGAGCTATCGCTTGCTCAATCACGACCTTGGCGTAACCCAAATTGTCGGCGGCAATACTTCCGAATACGTTCGATGTCATCATGCACAAGGCGGGGCGACCAATGACTTTTTCGGCGAACGGACAAGCGTGATTGCCAAACACGATTCTTTCGTCCGATTGCTCGACAATGTAGAAGTCTCCTTGGATGCGGCGTTTGAGATCCACCAATACCTCGGCGACTTGTTCCCTACTTAATTGAGAAACGGCTAATGCATTTTGGTAGGCCTGATTGATCTCGTCACCGATTTCTTGGCCGACAATGCTGATGAAACCGGACGCTTCCTCTAGCCCCACGACGTCTTGTAAGGTTCCAGCCAGATGCCTTAATAGGGTGCGCAGGAATAGATCACGTTCCAAAGGAAGCGGAATTTCGCTGATGACAGGCAGCATGGTCGTTTTTTGGTTCATCTTTTTCTCCTCCTCAAGCGGTGAATTGTAAACCATTGCGAATAAAATCGTATAGATTTGGGAATATTGACCTAAAACATCGAAAAAAGCGGATCATCCGGGAGAAGCGTGCGCTGTAGCGCGGTTCGAACTTTATTGTGTAGGACTATGTGGAATGGTTAAGTGCCTCGGTTTTGCGTGGGTCGCTCTTGCCGAGTGCGACCATTCGCTGCCAAAGTTAAACGGGTCGCACCCGGCAGGAGCGACCCACCCAATTAAAAGT
>JANLQO010000017.1:0-7024 GCA_031367855.1 Planctomycetia bacterium
GACTGGTACACAAACAGAAGATCATCTCGACCGGTGAACCATGCTTTAGTCACAACATCTAGATTGAAGCAAACGCGTTTCGCGTCTGCTCCCTCTCAGCACTGAATCGATCATTGACAGGCGAAGCCATTTAGTTCAACGAATAGCGTTCACCGGGCCGCGGCGAACAGGTTTCCAATGTCAAACCGCGCGGCTCCGCGGCTCTGTGTGCATCGCATGGTTACCCGCTGCCTAGATGTTCGAGATGAGAGCACCACATGTCATTTCAGTTGATCGCCCTTCCGCTTCATTCGCGTCAGGCCCAGAATTACCAAGACGCCCAGCGAACAGAGTCCGGCGAGGACCAAGACAGACGGTATCGCCATCAACCACCGATCGCTTGACCAGGAAAACCGAGCAGTCCATCCCCACAGTTGGACAAGTAAAAACGCGCTGCTCGCTGCAACGATTACGAAAATCGGCGTTCGCATGAGATTCACCCCTTGCCTTGGCCAACTTACGGCGGTCATCACCGGTTCTGCGTCAGGCGGATCGTATGGTTTCACGGTGGTCGCATCGAGCGGGTAACTAGTAATTCTCAGGCGCGTGCGCCGGGAAATCAAGTTTCATTATATCTAATCGAATAGCTTGAATGGGCAGTGAGATCCGAAGACTTCTGCGAATCCCTTTGGATCCAGAGCAAGACGTTTGTGGAAAAAAGCGACCTGAACTTGCCAGAAGGCGATTTAAGGGCATTCCCGTCGAAGTTAGCTGAACTGCTTTGGTTTGCCGATGGCAGTCGCTTAATTCGACGACGAACTCCAGATCGCTGAACGTTGCCTAGAATTCTCCGGCGCTGATGGGTTGCATTGCAATCATTACGTTTTCGGGCGTTCATTGGGGCTTGACTGCTTTACTCGCTGAAAAACATCCGCTGCAAGTACTTCAAGAATCGCACGACATGAACGTCGTTGATTTGAGTCGTAGTAGGTGGGTGTCGGGTCGGTAGTCTTTACACTTGGAGTCTCGGTAGATCATGCAGATCAAACCATCCATCGTCATGGGGACGCTGGTCATCACGGAGCACAATGGCGGTTACATCCACACGGATGACAACTGGCCGAAGTCGCTGGATATTCATCACGTCTTGAGGGCGTTGTGTGGTCCAGCTTCCGAGGATGGGTGGTATTCCTACTGGGAGGGTGATCGAAAGTGGATAGCCAAGTGCCTCCAGGCGATTAGCGGGATGACTGCTCAGCAGATCGGCGCAATGGCGCAATGGCGATGTGCGATCACGCCGGTATCGATGGGGATGACGTTCCTCGGTCGGTCGTGGCCGCTGCTAGCCTCGCTGTTGTGCTGATCGAGAGAGCGTTCGCCGCCACTCGGGACGAAGCTCGGGTCATTGTCAAGATGAACGTCTCAAAGCATCTGCGATCTGTCGCGTGAGTGAGAATAATGTAACCATTGCGGAGTTACTCGCCGATGCGAATCAAAAAGATCCACAATAGTTGGCAGGACATTCACCAGTGGACCGAAAAAATAATTCACAGAGCCCAGCTACGTTCAAAAAGGGGGTATATTAGGCGTAGTTTACCGGCGCATGCGCCCGAGAATTACGAGTTAGGCCGATCCGAACCCATGTCCAATCGTCCACCACCGCGCGAAATACAAAGTCAATTGTGCGAGCTCGCTGAACAAATCGCGCGCGATAACTTTGGAATCGGGCTCGATTACAGCATCGCGTCTATCCAGCAAGTAGAGAGCATCCTTGCCGCTGTTCACAATGAATACGTTCGCACACAGAGCGAGGATGGCCTGCAGGGCATTGCATTAGAGTTTGCCGCCTATATTGTCACGGTCATCGAAAAACATTTTGGCGTTGGAGACTGGCATCGCGATCACGCGACGATTGGACCGGATTCATTTCCGTTTCAATGGCGTGGTGCAACGATCTTTCCTTATGGCTGGTGCTTCAACCGCATCATCGATGGCCCAGAAGACGATATCTGGGTTAAATTCAACGCTTTGGTCGTAGGTAATAATTCGAAACGGAAAGGATCTCGTCCGTGGTGGCGTTTCTGGTAGCATGGTACCGTGGCCTAACAATGCGTTGCGACCAACATTTAGGGTGTGCGGATTACAATAAGTTCTCGGAAACTTCGCCCTTACCATTAAGTCAGCTCCTCGAACTGCTTGAACGCGGTCGTTACCCCACGAAATTGAATCCGCTGTAACTTTGTTGATAACTCAACACCTGGAGTAGTCGAAAATGGTAATCTGGTCAGGACTCGGCTTTCTTGCAGGTGTCATTACTTTTGCATTTTTACTTATTTTCAACTTTGTTCTCGACTCGCAATTCGGCGAAGGATACTATTCATCCCATCCCTGGGCGATTGGTTCTGCTCTAATCCTGGGCGGCATCGCATCTAGCGCCGGGGGATTTGTGCTAAAGGGACGAACCGACCGATATGTTGTCGACGAAACGACAGGTGAACGGTTGGTCATTAACAATTCGTCTCACAGTTTTTTCTTCATCCCAATGCATTGGGCTGGACTGGTGATTGCTGTGATCGGGGTAGGCGTTGCACTCTCAGGAACGTTCGCCGGCAACGCGCAAAACGGCGGGTAAAATGGTGGCCGTATCGGCGCTTACTGAGATATTGCAGACGCTCTGCACGAATTGTGTAACTTGCTGACACTTCCTCGAATGCGTGGTCATCTTGGGATTGATCGACCAGTTTTGCGACGAGTATCCGAATAAGGAGTACGCAGAAGTCGACAAACACCACCCCAATGAAAACGAAAAAAAGACGATTTAAACAGCTACACTCAGGATGCCAGTAACTAAAATCGATGACAAAATACTGGTGTGGTAACTTCGATCTCAATCCGCTTGCTGTCCGGTATCGACCGAGCACATGCCTAATGCAGTGTACGATTTTGTTCGCCGGAAAACACTTACTATTATGTCCAAACAAATCAAACTATCGCTCTCCTTTTATGAACGCAAAATTCTGGCTGATCTGTGGCCTGAGTTTGGAAACAGATGGGATCTCAAAAATACGGTCGGTCGAACTCTAACATTCACACTGGATGAATTGCAACAACTTCTACCGACAGTCAATAACGAGTTAGGTCTGCATCGGGCAATGCGCCGCAACGCTATGCGTCACATCATTGAAGTTGCCACGCAAGCCATCGAAGATTCACAAGGCATCGGTGCAATTCCTGTTGCAGAACGTCTCTACCAATTCAGGATTTTATTGAAGCAATCGAAGCCGGAAATATGGCGACGGATTCAAGTCAAGCGGTGTACACTCGACAAGCTGCACGAACACATTCAAACCGCCATGGGATGGACCAATTCTCACTTACATCAGTTTAACATAAACAGCGAGCGTTACGGCGATCCAGAGTTACTCGACGATGGTTTTGAAGACGATGTGTTCGTGGATTCCACGGACCTCAAGATCGATCAGATCCTTCCCAAGAGTGGCAAGCGATTTCGATTCGAGTACGAATACGACTTTGGCGATAGTTGGCGACACGAAGTTCTATTCGAAGGTTGCTTGAAAGCAGCCAAGGGTCAACGTTTTCCCTTGTGCGTTGAAGGCGAACGAGCGTGTCCACCGGAGGATGTTGGTGGCATACGTGGCTACGCCCGTTATCTAAAAGTGCTTCGTAATTCATTGCAGAAAGATCACCAAGACATGCTTGATTGGAGGGGACCGTTTGATCCAGACAGCTTTGACGGCGAAAAAACATCGAAGCGGATGCGTCGAGGATTGCCTGACTGGAGACAGATGGACTGCTGAAAAACCCTCCTCGCTAGAAACTAGGTATTATCATGCACGATGAAACTTGGTTCAGACTCGCTTTAGTCATGGTGATTCTAGCAACGATGGCAATTGGCATTCCACACCGTATTAAAGCGGCGTCGTCCGGTGAGCGCATCTCCCACAAAGAAGAAGGCTATTTTTTCGCTGCGACGTTGCGACTCACTGGCCTGCTACTTTGGATCAATACGCTTGCTTATTTGCTTTACCCGACTTCGGTTGCCTGGGCATCGATTCCAATTCCATTGTGGCTGCGATGGTTCGGGTTAATTGCCGCAGCGTTATCTTCGGCGTTGTTATATTGGACGCTTTCGAGCTTAGGAAAGAATCTGACTGACACGGTGGTGACTCGGAAGGATGCGGTTTTAGTTACGCGCGGTCCTTACCGATGGGTGCGTCACCCATTTTACGTTTGTGCGGCACTAATTATGGCATCTGTTACGATCCTGGCTGCAAATTGGCTAATTGGGCTTGGTAGCCTGCTGGTACTGACATTGCTTGCGATCCGAACACCCAAAGAAGAGCAAATGTTGATCGAACGATTCGGCGACGACTATCGACGGTATATTGAAACAACAGGCAAGTTCGTCCCTCGTTTATGGTGATTGCGCTGTCGGTAGTGTGATGACAAAGTTTGGTTTTTTGGGGGCGATTATCCGCTACCAGACTGGTGAATTCGCACCGGTTGGGAAAGACACTTTTAATTACATGGCAGAAGGAACCAAGGATGGCGTAAGAACTGTTGCTACAGCTATTGGAGCCGGTCTTCGAGATGCGTCCTATCAATCGCAATTGAACTGCTCCGCATGCGGTTACTCGAATGACGCAAATGCAGCATTTTGTGATGAATGCGGGGCGGCCCTAATGAAGCTTTGCCCTGCGTGTGAGAAGCAAAACGAAGGCGATGCAAAATTCTGCAATGGCTGCGGAATTCGATTTGAAACGAAGGTCTAAAGATGACGTGTCAATCAAACATGGCTTGGGATCGAACTGGTACTTAGGAATTCATCAACCACTGTGGACAATCAATGAGCACATTACGAACCGCAACCATCCGAACACCTGGGGTCGGTAAATCACTTGCCGTTGTCGGTGACATTTATCGCTTCCTTGCAACTAGCGACTAGCGAAGATACTAATGGAAAATATGCGACGTGGGAGGCAATCGTGCCTCCTGGTGGTGGTCCTCCGCCTCACATTCACAGTCGAGAGGAAGAGGGTTTCGTTGTGCTCGAAGGTGAAATCACGTTCCAAGTCGGCGATAAACGAATTGTCGCTAAAGCCGGGACATTCGCCAACATACCGGTAGGAACACCGCATTCTTTCAAAAATGAGAGCGATCAACCTGCGAAAATGATTATCACTGTTGCACCCGCTGGACTCGAAAAAATGTTTTTTGAAGTAAGTATGCCAGTGGAACAGGGAACAACTTCGGCTCCGAAGCCGACGCCCGCAGACTTTGAAAGGCTGTTGAAAGCGGCTCCTAAATACGGAATTGAAATCTTGCTTCCGAAACACTAATCGCATATTGCGGTGGATCCAGACCTCAATCCGCTCCGCGAACGCGAGGATTTTACGGCACTACTTAAATCACTCACAAACAGACGCCAGAAGGAGACCGTTTGGCGGTGCGTAACACCGACACGCCGGTGGTGCTGATCAAGTGGTACGACTTTACGAAATGGCTGCTCGAGCGCATCGATAATTTTCCCAAGAATCAACGATTCATTTTTGGTCAACGGCTGGCGGACTACGCGCTCAACGTCTTGGAATTGTTGGTGGAAGCCGCCTGTAGTTCCCGTAAGGCAGACTTGCTAGCCGAAGCCAACCGGAAAATCGAAATGCTGCGTTGGCTGGTGCGGATGGCCCAGGGTCGCGCTTTGCTCAGTGGAAAACAGTACGAATTCTGTTGCCAGGACCACGCGCCATGTTTGGCAAATACGATCATTAGTCATTGTCGGTTGATTTGCTAAACTCGTTGAAATGGACACGATGCTTGAAATCGCTAAACGAGTTGATGCCTTTATGAGGGAACGGTCACCGGTCCACGACACGATGCGCCGACTAGCTAAGGCGCTCAATGAACTTGAAATTCCATTTGCGATTGCCGGCGCGATGGCGGCCCCGGCCATTGTAGATCAAGTTACGGCAACGGATCAAGTTTCAGTTTTCGTATTTCGTGCATTGGCATCATGAGATGCTGGGGGTCATCGAGCAACGAACTAAAGCCAAACTTGAGGTAGAACTTTTGAGCCACATTATCGATTGCGTCAACCTCCACGGCTCGAATCCCAACCTGTTCGGAGATGTGCAATGCCCGCCGCAAAGCATCAATGAGCAAGAACGCCCCAAGCCCTTGCCCCTGGCTTGAGCGATCTACTGCGAGGCGACCAAGGAGGACAATGGGAACGTCTATTCGCGGCAACCCCTTTGATTCGGCAGCAGGCAAATCTTCGTAGACAACTCGATGCGTCGAGATGGCATAGTATCCACAAACTATAGACGCTTCCGGTCGGGTTGCGATGTACGTTCGAGACAGGTCTCGTCGATCAAACTGACCCGCACGGCTTCTGAGCCATTCATTGAGTGAGCCGTTTCCGCAATCGAAACCCGATCGATCATGCGACTTGTCCAACCGAACGATTGTCCATGTCCGCATCAACCAACCTGCTTCTTGTATCGCTTGGCGGCTTGTACGAGGGCTGCATTTGGCTTGGTCGATTCGTCGTCAAGCATCGCAGCGAAGAGTTGACGATCTCTATCCGTAAGACGAGTGGCTTGCTCGTCCAGTAGAATTTTGCGAGAAACTTGAATGAGAGTAGATACGGCAAAGTCACTGACAGTTTGCCCAGTTTGAGCAGCGGCGTCTTCGATTGTTTTCTTCAGTTCACTATTGATGCGAAAATTCAATCGAGCATCATTCTTCATTTCTGACATGTTCGACTCCTAATCAATGTACGCCTGCGTTACGCACAAGTGTATGGCAATATGCTGTACGTGTCAAGGAAAATCTTCGGCGTCAGACCAGCCTGCTCGTTCAGTTTCGAGTGGTGTTCGTCCGACCCAGGCGGCGAAGTCTGGATCGATGACGGCTGGTTCGGCGCGGAACTTGAATGTCCCCGATTCCTCCTCGTGCCCCCTCAATCCCCAGGGCCCGATTCCCAGCCCGTGTCCCAGAGGACGCCGCAGGAGTCGCACGGATACTG
>JANLQO010000036.1:0-15164 GCA_031367855.1 Planctomycetia bacterium
TGTCGATAATGGAGTTGAGAAAGATCAAAAATCTTGGATCGTTCGCGAGAAAGCCAAACGCGTCGAACCCACTCCCTACGCTGACTATCCGCACCCGGATGCCCAACCGGTTACGCTTCACCTGTCAGCGGGTGGCTTGAAGCAAGGCCAATTAACCACCACAGCCAAACCTGAGGCAGTTCGCGAAACCATCGTCGATGACGTGGCATTTACGGGTGCCAAGCTCGCGAGCTCCGCTGAATCCACCCATCGCCTTATGTATGTAACGCCCGAGTTTAGCGAACCGCTACACATCTCGGGTTATGCTAAAATCAACATCAAACTGGCGTCCAGCCAACCCGCTGCCAATTTGACGGTCTGGTTGGTCTCCCTACCGTGGACCGAAGCGCCGGAAGATAAGATCACCGACAACTTGATCACACGCGGATGGGCTGATCCTCAGAACTATCGTTCGCTTACCCATAGCGAACCGCTTGTACCTGGCAAATTCTACGAGATGTCCTTTGCGCTTCAGCCCGACGATCAGATCATTGCCGCAGGTGAGAAAATTGGCTTGATGATTTTCTCCAGCGACCCAGAGTTTACGCTTTTACCAGAGGCTGGAACTGAATTGACCGTCGACCTCAGCGCCACATCGTTAGAATTGCCCATCGTCGGCGGGTTGCAGGCGTACCAGACCGCCACCGCGCCCAAGTAAAACGATCGAATAGATGTAGGGTGGGTTGAGGAACGAAACCCACCTTGCTTACTTGGCTTACTTGGCTTTGTCTCAGAAGGGCTCTGACTCTCCGGGTAAGTCTTTGCCAGGGATTTTGCCTGCCCTCCAAAGGGTCAGACCCCTTTTGAGGCAAAGCCTAGCACTTGGCAGTCTTGCGTTTTTGGCCGACGCGATTGGCTTGTTCAACTTTGGCGATGTACTCAGTTGCAAGTGGGACTTTGCAAGCCGTATCACCCAAATTCACTTCCACAATGCCAATGCGTTTTGCGGTTGCTTTGGCTTTGCTAAGCAGAGGCTTTACGTAACTGCCAACTGCAATCACAAATCCGTTCATCACGTATTTCACGCGATTATCGGCTTGGTGGATATCGCGCTCAACCATTTGAAGCAATTCTTCAATCTCAGCCAAATCCAAATCCGCATCGGCGCGAATTGAAATTGCGGATGAATAAGCGTTCCAGCCAGAAGTTTGAATCTGCGGGCGTTTAGATGCAATCCACTTTTTTGCAATTGCAAATGCTTGCGGATGTTCGGATGCAACCCATGGCACTGAGTACTCGCTGAGCATCTGCCACCAGGCAGATTTGGCCCAGTCGTCCAATTGCTTGGCGGTCATCTGGTTGCCGTCGGCAACGAGCGCCGCCAAGTACATGGCGTCCGCATTACCAGTTTCCCATAACTCTAGCGCAAGTGTTTGGTTTCCCTTGATCTGCTTGAGAACCTGCTTCAGGTCGCCAACTTTGACGCCGAACATCGGACCGTTAGCTCCGTGACGACGAAACGTTTTGACCGTTTGTTCGCTGCCCAGAGCTTCGAGTTTTTGCATGACTTTAGCGACGGTGTTCATGATTCTGCTCCAAATTTCGGTTAGCAGCAGTAAATGTTGGAAAGCGGTGGAAATTTGCCAGCGGCTGCTAGAAGATTCGCTTACGATAGATTGCGTCATTCTAATGTCGTCGAATCGCACTTAAAATATGTCGTTTAACTATGACAGACTCATCAGCTGGCAAACCGCCGCGACGCGAGCGTTACATCGGCAAGAATCCGCGTCGCTTCGATCAGAAGTACAAAGAGCACCAGGCCGAGCGCTACACCGCCGACGTCGAGAAAATCCTGGCATGTGGCAAGACTCCTGCCGGTTCGCATCGACCCATCATGGTCGACGAGATTCTTGCTATCCTCAAGCCGGTGCCCGGTGAAATTGCAGTTGATTGCACACTTGGACACGGTGGCCATGCGAGCCGCCTGCTGCAAGCGATACAACCGGGCGGAAAACTCATCGCCCTGGATGCCGATCCACTTGAGTTGCCAAAAACCGAGGCACGATTGCGAGCGACCGGTTGCGAGCCAGAGTCGCTAATTGTCGTGCGATCGAACTTCGTTGGTCTGGCTCACTCCCTGGCAATCCATGCCGCAGGTGGAGTCGACTTATTGCTGGCGGATCTCGGATTATCGTCGATGCAAATCGATGACCCCAAGCGCGGTTTTTCCTACAAGCACGATGGTCCGCTCGACATGCGCATGAATCCCTTGAAAGGCCTGGCAGCATCCGAGTGGCTCGCAAAAATTTCCGTGACCGAACTGGCGCAAGTGTTGACGGAAAACGCCGACGAACCGCAAGCCGAACCGCTGGCCCGGGCGATCCTGCAAGCTCAATCGCGTTCGCCACTGACAACGACTCAGTCACTAGTCGCTATCGTGCGTCGTGTTTTGTCGAATAACTCCGAAACGACAGCCAACTCCACAGTGCAGCGGGTTTTCCAAGCGATCAGGATTGCGGTGAACGATGAATTCGGCGCGCTCGATGCATTGTTGCGGCAACTGTCAACTTGTATGAAGCCAGGAGGACGCATCGCGATACTCAGTTTTCACTCGGGCGAAGATCGTCGTGTCAAAAGGGCGTTTAAATCAAGTCTTGCCAGCGGAGCTTTTGCACAAATTTCCGAGGATGTGACGCGTACATCTTACAGCGAACAACATGCTAATCCGCGCTCGGCGGCCGCCAAGCTCCGCTGGGCCGTACGTGCATGACCACCGCGTATATGTGGGGTAGATTACTCAAAAACCGATTCGCCAAGCTCAAGCCGATAGACTGTGCCAGCATACCCAACGACCAGCAATTCACCCTCAGCGTCCAGTCCAAAAGAGGAAATTCGCTCGGGCGAATCGCCGATCTGGCGCATCTTGATCAACTGGCGATCCTTTTGAGATAGTGCCCAAAGATGCTTGGATTCAAAATCTCCACAGATATAGACTCCTTGAAAGGACGGATTCTTCTTGCCCTGATAAACATAGCCACCTGTAACCGAGACACCGTGCTTGCGGCGGTAGGACGCGACCGGCGGCGTGTATTCGATTGGTCTTCGATACCTCTCTGAGAAATTTGCAAAGCCTTCAAAGACATTCCAACCATGATTTTCGCCGATGCGGGCGATCGTGATCTCTTCGAATAGATTTTGACCGATGTCGCCGACCCATAGATCACCCTTGGAATCGAAGCTGAATCGCCAAGGCATGCGAAAACCTGACGCCCAAATCTCAGGTAAGGCAGATTTGTCGTTAGCATACGGATTGGTTGAAGGAATGGCGTAGGGCAATCCCTTCGAGGCGTGATCGACGTCGATTCGTAGGATGGAACCAAGCCAACGATTGAGGTTTTGACCATTGCCATCAGGGTCCTCTTGGGGGCCACCGTCTCCCGCACCGATATAGAGATAACCATCGGGACCGAAAGCTAACATTCCCCCCCAATGCAAATCGGTATCTTGTCGAATACGCATCAGTCGACGCGAAGGCATGCCCGAATCGCGACGCCTATCATCGGACGCGACGCGTTCAACGATCACAGGTGAAAAGATACCTTCATCGCGAATATGGTAGTTCAAATAGTACTTGCCATTTTCAAGGTACTTTGGATGAAACACCATGCAAACCAGCCCTTCGAATTCACCCGTGACCGACTCCGATGAAACGTCGACAAATAACTCCTTGCGTTCACCAGCTGCATCCTTGATCAGCCGCCAAACTTTACGACTCCTCTGCTCGACGACCACGAATTCGTTGTCGGTTCCTGGAATAGGATGGACGCACACGGGGAATGCAAACCGATGCTCCTCCGTGTGCAAGGGCTCTAGCTGGATGGGTCGTCCGATCAGCGGAATGTCATCGACCAAGCCGACAGGTTGTGTGCCCGCTGGAACAATTTGCTTTAGGCTTTCCAGGTAAGCGATCAGGTCAGTGAATTGTTCAGTCGATATGGCCGCATGCAACCCCAGCGGCATCATCGACGGGCCCCCCTTTTTTTCCAGTTCAATTTCCGTCAACGCAATACTCTGCAGTTTCCCATCGGCATCAAACAGTTCAACGATGGCATCCGTGCGTTTGTTTAGAACACCGGCAATCACCATTCCATTCTTGGTCTGTATCAGGACGCGACCGTAATCAGGATGAATCATCGCGCTGGGCTCCAGCACGGAAGTAATCAATTGCTCGCGTGTGAATTTGTCGCCAACCGTCGTCAAGGGTGGACCAGCCTTTCGACCGTCTGCCGCCACCAAGTGGCAGTTACTGCATTTTGCTTGCGTTGATTCAAATACAGACTTGCCACGAGCGGAATCGCCACTCATTTCAGCCGCCTGTCGAAAACGGGAAATGGCTTCTAAATCATCCTGCGCAAATGACGGAAACACCGTCAGAGGGCTGCAAGTGAGGACGAGTGCAATGCTAAGCCTGATCATACTTCAGACCTTTCGGAATAGTGTGCTGGGTGGCACGTCCCTGAGTCTGCCAAGGGCGTGCTTGATCCTATTTGATTTTTCTTACCGCCGCGATTGATTCTTGACTATTAAACCACGCCCTGCGAGGCTCGCACTACTCGCCTCTTAGGGACGTGCTGGCCGTTTTGGGATTCAATCTAGTTTGCTACCCCCTGAAGGTTGAGGCAAGCCAGTGTTATAATCTCGAAACACTTAGATATTTGCTGCCGAAGCGTTTCCATTCCACGACTCTTACTACAGTTACACTATGATCAATGCGGCAATTGTAGGTTGCTCCGGTTATACCGCGATCGAAGCGATCAAGCTTCTCCTGCGTCATCCTGAAGCACAAATTTCAGCAGCCACCAGCCGCCAGGCGGATGGTACCACGATCGACGCGATGCATCCGCAGTTGACCGATCGATTGAATTTAGTCGTTGAAGACCTCTCGCCCGAGGAGATTGCAAGCCGCTGTGACGTCGCGTTCTGCTGCTTGCCCCATGGCGCATCGGCACCGATCGTTTCAAAGCTATTGGCTAGTAACTGCCGAGTGATCGACCTGAGCGCGGACTACCGGCTGAGTTCTCCGCAGTTATATCAAAAGTGGTATGGCGAAGAGCATACCGACCCAGGTCGGCTGGGAACTACACCCTACGGATTGCCTGAACTGTTTCACGACCAAATTCGCGGATCGAATCTGATCGCCAATCCGGGATGTTATCCGACGAGCGCGATCCTGCCGCTTAGCCCATTGATTCAGCAAGGTTTGATCGAAGCATCCGGCATCGTGGTTGACTCCAAAAGCGGTGCCAGCGGTGCAGGGCGAACTCCGAAAACTGGCAATCTATTTTGCGAGATCAACGAAGGTTTTGCGGCTTACGCAGTGGGTACGCATCGCCATCAGCCGGAGATCATCGATATCGTCGGCAGATTTGCAGGCACGGAACCGCAATTGGTTTTTACCCCGCATTTGGTTCCCATGGATCGCGGGATCCTGTCGACGATTTATGCGCGGCCTCGCTCAGGCGCAACCGCTAATCAAATGCGCGAATGTTTAAGCCAATTTTACGAGCCACATCCTTTCGTGCGAGTGGTGAGTCATTTGCCTGTTACCAAACACGTTGCAAATACAAATTACTGCGACATCACAGTTCGCGAAAATGGAGATTGGATCATTTTGATTTCAGTACTCGACAACTTAATCAAAGGCGCTTCGGGCGCGGCAGTGCAATGTATGAACGTAATGTTCGATTTGGATCAAACTTTAGGACTGGGAGCATAGTAGATCGTGACACACTTTTTGCCGAAGGAGTTTCGATTTGCGGGTGTCACGTGCGGTATCAAAACTCGCGCCGGTGCTAAAGACCTAACCGTAATCGTATCCGATCGACCAGCCGTCGCTGCCGGCGTCTACACTCAAAATCAAGTCGTGGCCGCACCGGTGGTTCTTTGCCGTAGCCGCACGCCGCTCACAACCGCCCGTGCGATCGTCGTTAACAGCGGTAATGCCAACGCGTGTACCGGGACCAAGGGTGACGCGGACGCACGACGAATGTGCGAATTAGTGGCCGCCGCATGCAGCCGGAAATTAGGTTCACCAGTCGCAGGTGAACACGCTTTGGTGATGAGCACTGGCATTATCGGTAGATTCTTACCCATGGAAAAAGTCGCAGCGGGCATTCAGCTAGCAGCCGAAGCTCTGGCAGTTGGCGAAGCTGCGTTTTTGGATGCGTCTGATGGTATTTTGACAACGGATGCAGGTCGCAAAGTCACCAGCCGCTCGTGTAAAGTTGCCGGACGCGAAATCCATATCGCCGGTATGGCGAAAGGCGCGGGGATGATCGGTCCGAACATGGCGACGATGCTATGCTGCATTCTTACCGACGCACCGCTGACGGCCCCGCAGGCGCAGCGCATGCTCATCGCGGCAGCTAACACATCGTTCAACAACATCAGCGTTGAAGGGCACACGAGCACCAACGACACCATGCTGTTGATGGCTAATGGGGCTGCTGGTGGCGCCGCCCTAGAGGGCGCAGAGGAAACCGCATTTGCTGAACACTTGGAAGCAATGTGCATTGAACTAGCCAAACAAATTCCGGCCGACGGTGAAGGGGCAACGCATCTGATCGAGATCAGCGTCACCGGCGCAAATACGGAAGCCGACGCCCGAAGGATCTCCAAAGAAGTCGCCAACAGCAATTTGGTTAAAGCGGCTGTTTTCGGTGGCGATCCCAACTGGGGCCGTATCGTCTCAGCGGCAGGTTATGCGGGTGTCCCGATTGAAACCAGTCGTCTGGATCTTCGAATCAACGGCATCCCGCTCTTCAAGTCCGGTGAACCGATCGCCTTCGATGCCAAAACAGCCAGCCGTTCGATCAAAGAGAATTTCACAACGCTCATCGAATTGAACGTTGGCAGTGGAATGGGCGCATGCAAGCACTGGACCAGCGACCTAACGCTCGATTACGTGCGGTTCAATTCTGAGTACACGACATGAGCGATTCGAAGCCGGCCGGGCAAAGCACTGGCAGCCCAGTTATTGGAATCGGTACCGATATCATTGAGT
Source organism: Planctomycetia bacterium (assembly GCA_031367855.1). Lineage (GTDB taxonomy): Bacteria > Planctomycetota > Planctomycetia > Pirellulales > Pirellulaceae > Aureliella. The sequence continues at coordinate 7,043 of JANLQO010000036.1, forward strand.
GTGTGCGCATCGCCAAGATGATTGAAAAGCACGGCGAGCTGTTCTTGAACCGCGTCTACACGCGAAATGAAATTGCCTATTGCTCCTGTCGAAAATCAGCCAATCAACACTATGCTGGCCGCTGGGCGGCCAAGGAAGCGGTGCTGAAGGCGCTCGGGACAGGTTGGGCGCGCGGCATTCAATGGACCGATATCGAAATCGTCAATGAAATCGGCGGACGGCCCTACATCGAATTAGACGGTCAGGCGAAATTGATCAGCCAACAGCAAGGTATTCAAAATATCATGATCAGTATCTCGCATTGTCGCAGTTACGCGATTGCCTACGCGACGGCGGTAGGCTCAGGTCAAACAAGACAGCCAGAAAGTTGAATTCATGAAACGCAAAATGGTACTGTTGACTTGGGGGCACTCCAACCCACGAACTGCGAAGACGGCTACCGGCTTGCTGCGCTATTGCCGCGACGAATGCGTAGCCGTGTTTGATCCGGACAACGCAGGGAAGTTTGCTTGCGAGTTGCTTGAAACGGGTGGTAACACACCAATTATTTCGAAGTTAGAGCAGGCCCCCGATGGCGATACTTTGGTGCTGGGCATCGCGCCTCCCGGTGGACGCATTCCTGCGGCTTGGAAAGCGGTTTTGCTAGAAGCCATCGATCGCGGTATGGATTTGCTCAGCGGACTGCATGATTTCCTCTCCGATGATGCGGAGCTAGTGCGGGCGGCTGCGGCAAAAAGCGTCAAGATCACCGATGTGCGCAAAAACAACTTTCGCCAAATCGCCAGGCGCGAAGGGATCAATCCAAACTGCTTGCGAGTGCATACGGTTGGACATGATTGCAGCGTTGGCAAGATGGTCGTGAGTCTGGAACTTGCTCGGGGGTTGAAAGAGCGAGGACGCGATGCACAGTTCGTAGCGACGGGACAAACAGGAATTATGGTCGCCGGAACCGGCTTGCCGCTGGACTGTATCGTCGCGGACTTTGTGAGCGGCGGAGCCGAACAATTAGTTCTCGACAACCAGCATCATGAGATGATCATCGTCGAAGGCCAGGGAAGCTTGGTACACCCTTCCTACTCCGGTGTAACCCTTAGTTTGTTGCATGGATGCCTGCCGCATGCGCTCGTATTCGTCTTCGAAGCTGGCCGTGATTGCGTGGGCGGGTTGGAGCAGGTGCGGCTTCCATCACTTGCAGAGCAACGCAAACTGTTTGAAACGATGGGCAGCATCTACCAACCCTGCTCGACGATTGGCTTTGCCATGAACGGTCGTAAATTGTCCCCTGAAGACGCCCATCGCTTGGCTCAGCAGCTTGAAAACGAGATGCAGTTGCCAGTGGTTGATGTCATTCGCGACAGTGCGGACCGATTGCTCGACGCTGTCGAACGTTTTCATTCGCAAGGAAACTGGCGCTGATTCAGCTGTGATACCCAGCAGACAAGTCTGCTTACTACCCGAGTGCCAGTAAAAGACCTGATGTTCGTGTCAAGGCTGGCCGCCCGCACCGTACCCGTCGGTCATATGCGTCACTTTTCGCAGAGTGACTTTAGTCGATTGAGTACTTCAGTCCAAGCGTTTCGCAGACCGTCGGATTCCGCTCGAGTCTGAATGCGAGACGTCATCACATTCATCAGGCACTTGCCTTTCACATCCTGGAATTGGACATCTACCTGCATGGGCGCCGTGCAACCCGGGTGTTCCCAGGTAAAACGCAGATCTTTGTTCGGACGCACTCGAGTAAAGGTTCCCCTACATCCAGCCTGGCATGAAAGAGTCCCGCTGTCTTTGACCGTCTGCTTGCCGCCGTCGCCAAACATCTCGGTGAAACCTGGTCCGCTGGTCCAGACCTTATAAACTTTGTCGACGGGCGCACTGATGGTCTTGGTAACGCAGATTGTGTAGCCTTCCGCAAGCCCGTCCTTCTTTTTCACGCCGTGATGCGCTTCATATTCGACATAGATGGTCGTGGCCCACCACGGGTCTGCATGTTGGGAATAGATCTCCTGGGTGGATGCGCGGCGCCCTTTCTTGAGGCCGTCCTGGTCATCGAGTGCCTTGAACCATTGCTTCAGCGTTTTGCCTGTGGCCGACTTGCACGCAGCGTCGGTGACCGGAAAATCCGACTCGTTAACAACTTTCATTGTGTTTCTCCTGCAGCCATGAATTAATGCGATTGCAGAACGAATAGCAATCTATCCCAACTGTAGCGTAGCGGAACGGCGGGATCGATTGCGCGTTGAACTGAGACGCTTCGCGCAGCAACCGATACGGATGCGATTGATTTTGGCATCTTGAAGTCGATTAGTTTAGCGTGGCAAGAGCCTATTTCAAACGCACCAATTTTCCCTTTCGCTTGGCGACATTTTTATAATCCCATTGAATCGATTTCGATTTCTTGATCCACCGTTTCATGTCCGTCATTTTGATCTGCTCGGAATGAGTGAAGAAAATTGACGCGTCTTTGAATTTTCCGGTACCGGGCTGCAACTTGTCGAGTGCAACCGGCTTCCCAGCCGGTTTGGGTAAATTGGGGTAGTAATGAAAGCGGCCTGTCTGCCATGATTTGAGTTGCAAAAATTCCAATCACAAGGCAGGAGGCCGCTGGCATGAACATCATCAATTCAACCGTTTCTAGCAACCCCTATTCTGAAATTCTTGCGTCCGCGTCGACTCAGGTGGCCGGTAGATCGTTGGTCGATATGGTTTTGGAACTTCGCTCACTTGCTTTAAATGCTGCTGAAGAGGGCAAGTCTTTAGACTCTGTTGAACGAGCGGCTTGGAGCTTAGTCTTGCAAATGGGTCGAGAGGCAATCGAGTTATTCATTCGAGGCCAAGGGACGGGTGATTTGGGACCAACGCTGACGGGCGAAGATGAGCAATGCTTGGTGCGTTCTGAAACGCCGGTGAATTCTACGATTCGGACTGTGTTTGGCACGCATCGCTTTCAGCAGTTCGCGTACAGCGAAGGTCCCAAGACGAAAGTGCAACTTTATCCCATTTCGGCTCGCATGCATTTGCCTGACGCTGAGTGGTCCAACCTATTGCAGGAGTTTTCTCAGCGGCTGTGTGTAGATCAAGCTTACAGTCAAGCCAGCGAGAACTTGTCGGCATTTCTCGGCGGCAAGTTCTCCGTCGACACACTGGAATCGACCAATCAACACATGGGAATCCACGCTGGTGAATTTATGAGCCACCTCCCAGCGCCACCGAAAGCCGAGGAGGGGAAGATCTTGGTCGCAACCTTGGACGGCAAAGGAATTCCAATGCGTAAGCCAGCGAGCGAATCACCGCTTTCCCAATCGGAGAAGTCTGCGGATGAGAACACAGCTAAGAAGCGCAAACCGAGAGCCAAAGCGTTAGCAAAGGCCAAGCGTAGGGCCGCGTTCGAAGACGCCTTGTTGCGGCCTGGCAATCGCCGCATGGCAACGGTCGCTAGTGTTTACACAGTCGATCCATTCCAGCGAACGGCGGAACAAATCGTTGCAGCACTTTTTCGCGATCCAAAAACGCCTCGCCAAGATGACCAATCTCGTCGCCCTAAACCGACCTTCAAACACACAACTGCACATCTGCCTAATTGTTATGAGGATGTTGAGGAAACGATCCATACCAGCGGCATCTGTGAAGCAGCAGCATGGTGTGAAGGCCAACTGACACAGCGTAGGCGGTCCGGACAAAAAGTGATCGTGTTGCTCGACGGACAAACTGCACTATTGGAAGAAATGGAAAAACACTTGGGCGAAAACATGATTCCGATTTTGGACATCATTCATGTTTCGAGCTATGTGTGGGATGCCAGCAAAGCCCTGTACGGCACTCGCCCGGAACAGCTTGCGTTCGTTCGTTCTCGTTTGCTTGAGATTCTCAAAGGTCGATCGTCTGCGGTTGTGAAAGGGATTCGTCGCATGGCAACGCTGCGCAAGATCAAAGGCGAAAAGCGAAAGACGATCGACCGAGCTTGCAACTACATTGAGTCCAATGAAAAGCGGATGCGATATGATGAGTACTTGAAGAACGGCTACCCAATCGCCACCGGAGTAATCGAAGGCGCTTGCGGCCATTTAGTGAAAGATCGGATGGAACGAAGCGGCATGCGATGGATCATGGAGGGAGCCCGCAGTATGTTAAACCTCCGAGCTGCGTTCCAAAGCGATTACTGGACAGAGTGTAGTGAAAGCTACGCCAGAAAAAACCTGCCCGACAGTAAAACGCTCCAATGGCTCCGCAATTACCAACCGGCTTGCCTAGCCGCCTAACTGCCGGGCTGCCGGTTGCACTCCAACTTGTCTTCATGAAAGCTCTCGCCACTCCAGAACATGAGCCGAATGCCTGCCTTCTGTTTGCTGTAGCCGACCGTCGGATTGCCATCCAGGAACCACACCGGATGGCGATGCCATATCTTGTTTTCCGCTTCGGGTAGAAGCTCACATAGGGTCGTCGAAAGGGTTTCGCATATCAGCCGATCTTCGGTTGATGCTTGTCCTTCGTTGTAGGCTTCGATTTCTGTGTTCATTGGCTTCTGCTGCTTGCGGATGCCGCAAACTCATTTACTCTCCGAAGCCTTTGCACGCTCCCAGGTTTCATTGAGTTCCCCGTCTGCGTCGAACTGCTCTAGTGAATTGCTTGCGATCTTCAGTTTTAGTTTGAAGGTCTTTCCGATGAGAGACGCCGTTGAGTCCCCGGCGAAGTCAATCGTTTCGTTCAAAACGCTTCCGTCAAATGAGTAGTGGCCTCCGTGTTGAAAGACGATTTTCCCCGACTTTGGGTCTGGCTGAATTACGCAAAAGTGAGTGCCCGTAAATAGCTTTAGGCGAGTACCGATCCCTGATGGGGAGCTCGGATTTTTTGCGGTCTTAAGTTGCCAGGTTCCTATGAGCAGCTTTGCGGGCTCGACCTCCGCCACAACCTTTGCGTCGACTTCTTGCGCAGACAAAATTGGCAATGTCAATTGAAACGCGGATAGAAAGACAATGGCAATTAATAAATTGTCGATCTTGTATCGATTCATTTTGAGACTCCATGTTTTGGTTAAAGTACACGTTGAATAGCAAAACGACTGGATTCAGCGAGCGGCGCCAAGGGAACGTCCCATTGAAAGCGACCCTTATCGCCGCTTCGCTGCAATCCTTGGTTCGTTCATTGTTCGCTGCGGTTTCGCTGTGTGAAAGATCATTGTACAACAAGGTTATGACCGTGATCCACAGGGAGATTTGAAAATGTCAGTTGCGGAATCTGCAAAAAAGGTTTTTGACCAGGGCCTGCGTTCTCGCCTAGAGCGGGATCATAAGTTAATCTTCAGCAGCATGCGCTGTTAACAGGGGCTATTTCCTGTATCCTGTATTGACTGACCAAGTTCGTTATTTCAGAGTGCGTTGCCTTCAGGAGCTTCTAGTCTTCATGCTCTTTTTCTTCGGCGCCGAGCTCAGCGGCGCTGGGTTGCCAGCGTGCAAAACTATAGGTCAGTAACCAGACGTACAGCAGACTCGTGAACAGGACTCCTGCGGACGCGCCGAAGAGGTAACTGGATAACGTCGGGCCGCGAAGGCTGATGGCGAGTGTGGCTCCGGCAGTCCCGCCGATGATCGCAGGCAGAAGCATCATGCAAAAGATCCAGACACTGGCCATCGCACGCCCGGCCGCTAGAGCGTCTCGTTGCTGCAAAGCCCGCGGTTTGATGATGTTCCACGCTCCCAGCAAATTGATATTCGCGGTGAGTACCCAGCCGACTGGAATCAAGGCGAGCGACGTTTGAAACACTTCAAAAGCGGAACTGGGCAGCAAGAATAGAAATAACACCAATACCAACAGGTGCATTAAAGCTAAGGGAATGAAGGGGCCAGCTAGTTGACCGACGACGATTGCCCAGTTGGCGATGGGCAACGATTTCAGCAGGGCGCGCTGAGCTGGTGGGCCGAGAAAACCAACTGGCAATTGCAACAGCAACAAAAAGTCGGCATAGGAATTCAGTCCGAACATCCACAACACACCGCTCCAGCCTTGCAATTGCTGCTTGTCGACGGTCATCGGAATCACGATCACGACGCTGACAACGCCTACCGTAAAAACTAGGAAGCGTGGCAGAATGCGGAGCGAGTGCACCATTTGCATCCAAGCGATTGGGCCTATTCCGAACAGACTCGCAAACTGAGGCAACACCAGACGGCGAGTCCATCCGCTGCTTCCCGTGATTCCGCTCCGCAGCGAGCTTTGACGACGTGCCACCGATAAATCTGTTCTCGCCGTGCTCGCTTCCAGGTAATCTCCTCCGAGCAAGTAAACCAATGCCACCAGCACAGAAATGACCAAGACTCTGGCGGGCAGCATTATTGCGGTCGTTGGCCAGAATTCATGGTTGGTCAAAGGAGCAAAATACCAAGCCAGAGGCGGCAAAACGACCTGCCCCATCGAAGTCTGCAAAGCCGCAGCGGCAATCTTCGGTACAGTTACCGCTTCTGCGCCGCTACGAATCAATTGCATCGACTGCATGATCATCGTCACCAGAATGCCTAGCGCGATGACTGTTCCAACTCGGCGAAGTCGATGAATCGCAGCGCCGTGGACGCGACGCGAAGAAAGGGAAACGACCATCCCCACTAACAGCGATACTGAAATGAGCAGCCACAGTCCGATCAACGCAGATGGAAAACTACGCATGAATGCCATACCAAACAAAGCCAGCACGATGGCACTGATGGCGGCACGATAGGCAAGTCGGACCAAGTGCAGTGTGATGATATCACGATTGGGAAATGGACCGGCCACGATAAAATGGATCTCGGCAGGTCGCATTACTAACCCGCGGTCGGCGGAAGACGTCAACCAAGTTGTAATTAAATACAACCCCGCCCAAAATGGCATGGCGCTACCAAAGCGACCGCCCGCGCCGCTTTCGGCAAAGTTACCCTGCGATCCGCTGTACGCCTGCGAAGCGACGAACAAGCCGATGAATACGAGCATGAATAGCAGTAAAAGTAGCTTCCGCCACTTGCGTCGAACTTGAAGCAGACCGCGAAACGAACCGCGAATATCGTACCACAACAGTTTCCAAAGCGCTGCGTGCATCACTGTTCGGACTCACCTGTGACGCGGAAGAAGACCTCCTCCAAAGAGCTTGTTTCGCCGAAATTATCCCGTGCCTCCGCCAAGGAACCCGAAAAGAGACACTTGCCTTGCCGCAGGATCACCAAGTGCCCGCATATGTCTTCGACCAGCGCGAGTAGATGGCTGCTCACCAAGACCGTTGCGCCTTGTTCCACGCGTTCGACCATCGTTCGCTTGAGTAATCGAATGGCGGCCGGATCCAAGCCGGTCAGCGGTTCATCGAAGAACAGGACTTGCGGCGAATGCAGATACGCGCACGCAATCGCGACTTTCTGGCGCATGCCGCGCGAGAGTTCGCTGGCTTGAGCATCTCGTTTAGTGTCTAGGTTCAACTGCTTCAACAGAGATTCAGCCGCCGGCTTAAAGTCTCCAATGGCATACGCAGTCGCGATGAATTGCAAATGCTCCCAAACGGTCAGTGTCTCAAATAGTGGCGGGTCATCGGGCACATACGCTATACGCTGTTTGACTTTCAGTGGTTCTAGTTGCACATCGAAGCCTGCCACGGTCAATTTTCCAGACGTCGGTCGCAGGATACCGCACAGCGCACGCATGGTAGTTGTTTTGCCAGCACCGTTCGGGCCAATGAGAGCCCCGATGGTGCCTGCGGGCAGCGTAAACGAAATGCCATCTGCCGCGACGACCGAAGCATATTCCTTTCGAAAGTCGACCACTTCGATCATGCCGTTATGCCTGTTGAGAAAACTCTCGCAAACTAATGGAAAACACCGGACTTCGCCAACCAGCAGTGATTGTATGACAACAAAGCATGTCTACACACTGGCAGAGCGTACTCCAGCGGTCTTGAGTGGCTGAGAGAGGAGTTTCAGGCGATTTTTAACCAGCCGTCCTTCGCCGAAACTCTCAGGTTGCCCGGCAAGTTCATTTTCGTTTGCCAGAGCTGTGACGATTCGCTCTCTCGTGCTAGATCAGATACCTGAAGCCAGTGAGCACGGGTCATCGCTTGGAGGGGCCACTGATTCTGCTTCCAGCACGACTCCAGCGCCAGCTGAACCACCGG
>JANLQO010000056.1:0-10576 GCA_031367855.1 Planctomycetia bacterium
ACTTGAGCGAAACTCATGCTGTCAGAAAATCTTGGTAACAGAACCGCAGCAAGAATTCCAATAATAAGCACGACCAACGTCATTTCAACGAGTGTATAGCCTCGACGCAGATGACGGCTTGGATTAGTAAGAATGAACGAAAATCGGTTTTGCATAACGGCCACTAAGAGCCTATCCGAAAAGGGGTCTGACCCTTTGGAGGCAACACAATTTCATTGCGTTTTCGTCGTTGCCGACGAGGGTCAGACCCCTTTTCGGACAGGCTCTAAGGGCTGGAATGCGCTTTGCAGGCGATCTTGTAGATATACAACCAATTAAGCTTAGGTCGCTAAATAGAAAGTACAAACATGAACTTTCAAGTGATTAGCAGAACTTAATAAAAACAAACTAAACGTACGGGCCTACGGGAATGCTGCGATTTTTGGGTTAGGGGCAACGCCAACGCTGTGAAGCATTTTCGTCAGCGAATTCGCGTTTCTGAACTACAGGTACAGCATGGTCGCATCCGGCAGATGCGACCCACCGTGGGTCACTCTTGCCGAGCTTGCCGAGTGTGACCTTGCGACTGCTGGTAATGCCTAAAAATGCTTCACAGCGTTGGGCAACGCCCCGTTCGTTTGCCTCGCCCAGCCCAACGGAGGCACCGTAAAAAGGGTCTGGGTAACCACTACCTGTTTGTCCAAACTTCGCAGAAAACGCAAAGTAAACATCCGAGATCCACCAATCATCGCATCTTCAATCCAAAACCTGCGTCAAGGGCAATGTTCGGGGACTTTTTCCGGTGCCTCCAACGGGCTGGGCTAGGTAAATTGTTGGACCTTTGGCCCGGATGAAAAGAAACCCGCGGCTAATGCCGACGGCTCACTAAAACGAAGCCTCTCCCATTAAGCGTTTCCCAAATCTGGATATTCCATAAATACAGGTTCCTACGAAGTTGTGACGTTATTCCAATGCGTCTAGCGAGATGCCTTGAGAGCTGATGGCGACTACTTTGCTCCCATTGGCAAGAATGTCGCCAATGCGAACGACGCGCGAATCGAGAATGGCAGCAGCACCGTGAGCGTCAAAATAAATGGCTTGCAATGTTCCTGGAGTTGAAGACGCCACAGTAACTTCATTTTCGGCAGGATCGATACCTCCGGCACCTGTGACGTCATGCTTTTCCATGGACGCACCCGACGAGTTCGTCTGTAGCGGCCGGAATGGATTACAGGCGATTACATCGTTTAAGCGGATTGCTGGCCAAATCCTTCGATTCACTGTGCTTTCGCTTGGTGCAGTTGCCATTGCAACGGAGTCTTGTGATAACTGAAGACTAGTCGTATCGGCTTTGTTTGCTACTGGCCAAAACAGAACGGCGATCAACACCAGCACCAAGGCTGGAATGAGAAAGAGCCGAATCGCATTCGAAGGATTTTTGCGGGCGACAATGGGTTTGTTCATAACTCTACTTTGCCCGCTATAAGTTGCGTTGTATCAATTCCAAATACTAAGTTCAGTTGGATATCAATCGTGCAGTCGCCGTGTGGCGTCACGGGTCCACACACCGAAAGCTGTGAAAGCCGGACCACCCGCGGTAACTCCGTCAGGCCTGCCAACCAGCGACAGAGGCTGGCGTAAGGGGCAGTACCGCGAATTTTCAGTTCCAGCGTCTTGCAAGACGTTAGCTTAGAAATCCCACCCGGCCGGAAATCACCGATAGAAACGCCGGTTGCCACCGCCATTTCCGATAACTGCTGCAAAAATTCAGCTTCGTCTGCGGTGTTCGGAAACTTCGCCCGCAAATTCAACATGTTTGTTTGTTGCAACCTGACCTGTTCTTCAAGCGAATCCGCGGTAATTTGCAATTCTGTCGCAGTCTCGATGAGGTTGAGCCGTTCGCTAATACTGTCTCGAGCTTGGCTTACTCGAGACTGAAGGTAGGTAATTCCCAACCACAACAAAGTAGCCAATGTGGCAGACATGCCAACAAAGCCAAGTGTCATGGCTGAGGTTCGCTTAAAGCTAGATATCAAACGAATCAGGTTATTCATGGCCTATCCTCAAAGTGGCATTCGAGCTGATATTGCCGCACGTTGCGATCTGCGGTTGCAACTTGGGAAGATGACTTCAATTCGACGCTACCAAAAACACCCACTGCACGCAGATCAGCCACAAATCGAGCTAAAGAGGTGTCGTCTTTGGCAATGCCTTGCAGATTCAACGTATGAGATACTGTGGTAGGCGTCGCGGCTGCTATACCGCGTTGCATCGCCGCTGACTGGTTTTCCCCTTGGCCTTGGGGCGCGTGAAAAGTCAGTTGTTGTATCTGTAGCCCACCCGGTTCGGTCCGAGTTGCCCCCGAAAGGATAGCCAATAGGTCCAACGCATGGTCGGCTGGCTGTAACCGCTTGAGTGCATCGCTTTCGGTTCGCAGTTCTTTCACAGTTTGTTGATTTTCTTGTATTTCGCGGTTGAGAGCATAGAGCGGCTCGCAACGAAGATTCAATTCCGCCAATCTCGCATAAGCCTGACGGAGGTGGATTATTTGGACTACCGCGCTGACCAGCGCACAGGCTCCTGCGATTCCCCAAATAAAGGAGTAACGCCGCAATGAACTGCGAAAGTGAATCTTCAACTGTGTTTGAGGTGGCAGAATATTTATGAACATGACGTACTCTCAAAAGCGAGTGAGGACAATCCGCAAGCGACTCCGTACATCGCGTCTGTTCTATTGGACGATGCGTCATCCAGCGACCAAGCATTGACGGGCAATTGAATTTGATGACTGAGATACTCAGGTAGATTTTTGACCAGTGCGCCGCCACCAAACAAACACAAACGAGCTGGTTTCATCGAGCGAAATTTTTGACCGACATATTCGATCGTTCGTTTGACCTCAGTTACGAGGTTTTGCAATGGATTGGCAATCAACTGCATTGTTTTTTGAGTAGCAAGAGTCGCTGAGGCGTCCATTCTTGCCACTCCGTAATGTGCCAACAATTCTTGACACTCTTCTGACGAAATCTGCAAACTAGTCTCTAGCGGCTGCATAAGGGATTGCAGCCCCACTCCACGCATAGTCCGAGTGAATAAAGGAAGTCCGTTCTTTACCACGACAACCATTGGCGACGTGTAACCCATATCGAGAGCCAGCACGGTTTCATCTGGTTGTTTGACGCTGGCAATTTGCACGGCTCGTGCCATGGCGCACGGCATACCGTTGAGTGCCTGGCATTCCAAGCCTGCCGCTAGCAACCGGTTGGCAACTTGATCGACGAATGCTCTTGGGGCCGCTATCACGGAAACGTCAGTCAACTCAGCGTTTGACGGTGCCTCAAAACCCGTGGACCAACAGTCGAAAGCCAGGTCCTCAGGTTCGACCGCCAAATCAGCGGACAGCTCTTCTCCGACCATGCGGAATTGTTCCGCGTGATCGCTTTGGGGGAGTTCTAGCGAACGATGCTGAACCATAGACATTGGCAATACCGCAGCGCAGTTTCGGCCCGAGAAAATATGTTGCAATGATTTAAGCTCAGTCAGTCGGTCCGAGATCAACTCGCTAGAGGTCAGTGTCGAGTCCGATGCATTATTGGTTGAAGCGGATAAACTCCAACGTGCGGAAATGCGATAGTGGGTACCCTGCCGCTCGATTTGCGACAACTTGATTGCACTAGTGCCGATGTCTATGCCAATCCAGCCTCGTTGCGTACGCCGCGCAAAAACACGATTGAGTGACAACCGCGTGATCGTATTCTGTAGTGACATGCGAGTCTCTTAATGCGAGGAGGTGGTGACGTCTAACATAGGAAGCACAATCGACAGCACGATGCCTGCGACCACCACACCGAGGAAAATAATGACAACGGGTTCTGCAATCTTCACAATATCCCGTAGATGGCGTTCACCTTCGTCTTCGTAGTACTCTCCAACGCTTTTCAGGACTTCACCCATTTTTCCGCTACGTTCGGCGGTCAAAATCATTTGAGCGGCCCCCGCCGGGAGAAACGGTGCCGCCATGAGCGTGCGTCCTAAGCCTTCGCCATGAAGTACGTCACGTTCGACGTTTATAAATAATTCTCGAAAAAGTTGATTGCGCGCCGCCGAGCGGCACAAGCGAATACCATCGATCAGTGGAACACCGCTTGTCAACATGGTTCCTAGTAAACGAAACGTTCTTCCGGTCAACAGCGCGCGAGTTGCATTTCTCACCACTACAACATTCAAAGTGAAATGATCCCATGCACGTCGGACAATTTTTGCATTGCGCGAAAAGTATCCGCCGACCACAAGTGCAGCGACTGTCCCGAGAACGATCAGAACATTTTTTCTTACAAAAACTCCCGTGTTGAGCAATATCTGCGTGAGTGCTGGCGCGGGCTTGTCTAGGGATTCAAAAACAGTTGCAAATTGCGGCAGCACGAAAAAGATCAAAGCGTTCAGCACCAGGAAGGTGACTGCACCTAAGACAAGCGGATACATCAGCATCGACCAAACCGTACTTTGAAGTCGCATGTCGCCGCGAAGCAAATAAGTCAACCTTTCCAACACTTGCGTGATCGTTCCCGACTGTTCTCCAGCGGCTATTCCGGCGACGAACATTTCATCGAAAACCTGCGGATGCTTGCTGAGCGATTCGGAGAAGGAGCTGCCGTTGGAGACATCTCGATGCACGCATTCGAGAACAGATCGAAAGGCCGGCTTCGCACATTGATTCGCCACATTGCCGATCGCTTCCGCCAAATCCACCCCTGATTGGCACATGATGGTCAATTGTGACATCATGCCAACCAAATCGCTCTTATGCACTCGCTTGCGAAAGCCACCAGAGCCACTCGTTCGAGCTGCCGATAGCATGTGCTGCTTGACCGGGTGAATACGGGTCACATATTGTCCTTGACCGCGCAAAAGCTGTCGGGCTTCGGCGATGGTCGGAGCTTCCACGGTTCCAGAGGTATTTTCTCCGCTACGACTCTTGGATTGGTATTCAAACTTCATGATTGGCCCAACTACTAATCTGCGTAGGCTACGCGTAGGACTTCGTCTAAGCTTGTTTTTCCCGCCTCGGCCAAACGAACTCCCTCGTCGACCAGTAAACTACCGCCTTGGCTTAGATGGATGTTTCGAATGGAATCAAGGTCGCCACCTTGCGCAATGACGGATCTAATTTCACGACTGACCGTCAGAACTTCATAAATGCCAACTCGCCCTCGCAGCCCCGTGTCATAGCATTCACGACAGCCGGTCCCGTGCACAAATTGTCTGCGTCGATCTCCTTGATAGCGGAGCATATCGAAGTACTCGTTTGGGGGGTAATACGCGGTTTTGCAGGCCTGGCAATTCATTCGAACCAACCGCTGGGCAATAACGCCGATTAGTGACGCAGCCACCTTAAACGGCTCAACGCCCATGTCATGTAACCTAGTTACAGCACTAAAGCTGTCGTTTGTATGTAGAGTGCTGAGCACAAGGTGCCCGGTTAGTGCTGCTTGCACCGCCACCGCAGCCGTCTCGCTGTCGCGGATTTCACCTAACATGATGATGTCTGGGTCCTGCCTCAGAATCGCTCGCAAGGCTCCGGCAAAGGTCATCGCCTTATTTGCACCCACTGGCACCTGGTTGACTTGCTCCAATTGATATTCGACTGGATCCTCAACCGTCACAATGTTGGCATGAATTGACTTGATGAGCTCCAAAGCGGAATAAAGCGTCGTTGTTTTACCACTGCCGGTTGGTCCGGTCACCAGCAGCAATCCGTGCGGTCGGGCCAACATATGTTTCATCTTTCCCAATAGCGGGTCAGGCACACCCAATTGGTTAAGATCAAAGGTTACATTCTTGCGATCGAGCACGCGCATCACGACCTTCTGGCCGAGAATGGTTGGTAGAGTTGATATACGCAAGTCGATGTCGCGTCCATCCACGCGAACATGTATGCGTCCATCCTGGGGTGTCCGGTGCTCCGCAATATCGAGCCGAGCCATGACCTTCAGTCGAGATACGATAGCGGGATGAAACTCGCGCCTCGGTCGTAATGCTTCACGCAACGATCCATCAATTCGAAATCGAACCGAAGTGTAATGGTGTCCCGGTTCAACGTGAATATCGCTAGCCTTTTGTCGAACCGCATTGTAAATCATGTAATTTACTAGGTTGATAATCGGGCTGCCCTCAGCCAACGAGTCGACGTTTCCCATATCGACGTCGTAAGCTTCGCTCGGTAGCTCCACCGCATCCTGGGCGAAATCTGCAGTAACGGCATCTACGGCAAAGTTGTTCTCGTAACAGCGCGGCAAAATCTTCTCGATGTTTGACCGCAATGCCAAAACCGGTCTAACGTGAAGACCAGTAATACGTTCTATTTCGTCAATCTGTTGAAGCTGACGAGGTTCGGCCATGGCCACACTGAGAGTGTTGCGAACTCTAAATAAAGCGATCGCGCACAGTGATTCCGCTTTTTGTCGAGGCAGTAATCGCACTACAGCGGGGTCGACGAGCCCTTCACGAACGCGTGCCGACGGCACCTCCATCTGGGAACCCAGGAAGGAAAGCAGTGTATCTTCGCTGACGAACCCTAATTCCAGCAGCGTCTCGCCAAACTGCATCTTCTTGGCAGTATGCTGATTTAAGGCCGATTCAAGCTCTTCGGCTGTTAGAACTCCCGCGCGAAAGAGTCGTTCACCCAGGGGCAGCGATTGTTCCGACGCGATCCTAGCGCTAGCCGCCGCTGGATTGCTGGTTACAAGTGGATCATCGAATACCGTACTCATTGCGCAAAGCTCCCCACGGCGGCATTCAGGTCGTCAAAGATTGCAAACCGACTTGCCACCCCAGTTATTTGCAGGATATCACGGCACAGTGGCCGCGGTTCCGCAAGCTGCACGACACCGCCGCAACGTAACGCTCGGTCGCTCAGGTCGAGCAGCAACTCAAGGCCTCCGCTATCCAGCAATGGCACGCCCGCCAGGTGAATCACGATCTTTGGCTGCCCCTTGCCAAAACATTGCTCAAAAGCGGTTTTTGCCGCTTCCAAGTGTTCCGCGTTGAGCGGCACGGCGCTGCTAACCACTTGAACGGCACCTTGCAGGGAGACTTGAAACATGTCTTAACTCCCTATTAGCTTAATGGCAAAGTTAGCGTGAATCGCGAGCCCTTGTTAATCTCACTCTTGACACTAATTCTGCCACGATGCAGACGGGCAACTTCCTGTGAAAATGCAAGTCCTAAACCGCTGCCCACGATGCTTTGGACTCGGGAGTCGCTGCTGCGGAAGAACTTTTCTGAAATTCGCGGTAATTCCTCAGCGCTAATGCCGATCCCCGTATCCTCAATATGGAAGTGAATATTGGTATCGTCCAGCTCCACGAGAAAGCGGACGGTGCCTTTCTCTGGCGTGTATTTGACTGCATTGCCAAGAAGATTGATCAGAGCGGCAGTAATCTTGTCTTTGTCCAACCGCAACGAAGGAAGCTTGGCAGCAAAGTGCTTTTCGAACAACTGCTCCTTCTGTTGCAATTGCGGCTTTAAATTCTCCATAACGTCATTGAGTAATCGCTCTAAATCAGTTTCGCCACACGTTATCGTTACGGCACCTGATTCCATCTGATTTACATCCAGCAACTCGTCGACAAATCGCGACAAGCGTGTGGCCTCATTATTGATGATGTTATAGAATCGCTTTTGATCTTCAATGCCAATGTCTGATGTTTGAGCTAGTGTCTCGGCGTAGGCCTTTATATTTGCCAAGGGTGTTCGAAGTTCGTGTGTGGCGGTAAAGACAAATTGGTTGCGCATCTCATCCGCCATTTTCTGCTGAGTAATATCGCGGATGGTCCACAGAGTGATGCTTTTTTCGCACGCTTCATCGATAACCGGCGTGCGATTAATACGCCAGACGCCGTCAGCGAGATGTTTGCCAACTCGTAACTCGCAAACAAATGGTGAGGCGCTATTGAGAACGCTCTTGGAAACGCCAAGTTGCATTCCACTGACAGATTCCTCAAGCAGTTGAAGCACCTTTTTTCCAACAACTTCAGTGGCCGAATTCAAACCAAGGAGCGCGCTAAAAGCATTGTTGACCATGAGGATAGAGTCGTTGCTGTCACAGACGGCGATGCCTTCATGCAAAGCGTGAAAGATCCGATTCCATTGCCGCTCATCACCCGCAGCGGAAAGGTCGCAAAGCCGAGCTTCCAAGTTGGCCTGATGTTGCTGTCCGCGCAGTTGCTGGATTACAGAATTCCATCCAATCGCAGCGGAATCGGATTCCGCAAGCGGTTGCAATACCCGAGTATCTCCGGCTAAAACCGATGAAATCTGCCGCAATTGTTCTTCGATCGCCTGATTGACTCGCACCGATCTTTGCAAAACTACCGCACCCAAGAGGAGCAAACCGAGCGATGCAGCCACAGCAAATACAAGATGTTCTTTCAGGGTGCCCAGATAGTTAAACACGATGATCATACTTATGCAAACAAACAAACCTGCTAAGCCGAACATCAAGTAGCGGCCCAGGAGTCGTCTTGATAGTGGCAGCGTATAGGCTGGAGTGTGCATGGGCGATGTCACAAATTAGTTAAGATTAGGAACTCTTGCAGCAATCAAGTTCTGAGCTGCGGAAACTATTTCTCGCATGCTGAAAGGCTTAAAGAGTAACTTCGCTACTCCAAAGTCAGACTTCAGCTTCTCAACATTGATCTCCAATCCCTTTGCAGAACACATTAAGATGGGCATAAGATTTAAGTGCAACTCAGAGCGAACCGCCTTGCATAATTCAGCTCCATCCACTCCAGGCATCTGGTAGTCGGTGATGAGCAAATCGAAAGCAGCAGTTCTCAGTTTCTCAATCGCAACTAATCCATTTTCTGCAGCGGTGACATCAAAGCCCGCGTTACGAAGATTAAAGCATAAGACATCGGACAATACACCGTTGTCTTCGGCAATGAGTATGTTACCGGCAAGGTTATTCAAGCGTGTATCCTTAGGGCAAACCCAAGTAAAAACTTACTTGGAAGGAACTGACGACGTTCAACTAGCGTGGCACCATAGGCTCAATTGAAGCAATCGATAGAAGGGTTAGCAGCCTCCACGCCTTCGACGGATCGCTATAAACCTGCCGGCCCGACCACGCCTGCCCTGGTACTCGTTTTTTGCAGCACTTGCGCTACCAACTGATATAGGTAGCGTCATTCACGCTGATGTTTCCAGTAGTTTGGTTGTAAACCCAACCGGCACCACCTGCTTCAGGAGTGTTAATCGGGTTTTGAGTCGAAGCAACAATCGTGTCGTTCTGATTGGCACCGATCTGAATCGAAGGGAACGGTCCTTTAAGATAATCCTTAATTGCCGTTTTGAGCGCCGCAGCGGTTGGGTAGCCATTGTTCTTGGCATTGTATAATTCGATCGCACTGCGCAAGACAACCAGCGACTGCCGAGTCGAATTTGTACGAGCATCGCTCGCGGTGTCAAACATCCGCGGAGCAGCTACCGCCGCGATAATCCCGATAATCAGGACAACCACTACTAATTCTACCAGCGTGAACGCTTTGCGGTTTCTTAAGACATGTGTACGCATTTCTTTAATCCTTCATGAACTTTTCGTTTCTAAAACCTGCCTCAGAAGACTACGTTGTAAAACATGTCGTGCAAGAAAAGCCAAAAAATATTTATTGGCTCGTCGCAGTGTGCTAGGTTTTCTCGCCGACATGGGCCATGTACGTATTACAGAAGACGTGGCCGCCTATTGGGAAATGTTCTTATTCAAGTATTACTGGAAATTCCATGCAGGAATTCTCTCACCTACTCAAACTGGCGCAGGCGAATCGCGAATCGCTTGAAAGAGACTTTGGCACCCGCTTTATTATTTGGTCCGAGCAGGGTGTATGGCAGCCGCTAAGCGAGCATGGTTTCGCAGAAGGAGATAGCGTTCTCACTGAAAGAATAAGAAAACTTCTCGGGCAGCATCCAATCGGGGATACGTCTGAAACATTTATTTTCTCAAGCGACCAACAAGCACTCGTATTACCTATCCTTGGTGCTAAGGGGCTGAAGCTTCTGGTCGTGGGAATTATTGGTTCCCGCGATTTGGCTTTGGCAAGGGCGCTTGCCGACACGACCCTCCGAGCATCTAGGCAGGCAAGCCAATCGAATGATGTAAAAGAGCGGCTAAACCAGACATTTGTGCAGATTACTTCAGACTTCGAAGAGCTGTGTTGGTTGAGGTCGCTAAGCGATCATTTCAAGGACTGTGACATCAGAAATGGAATAGCTGAGGTTTGTCGCAGTGTTACTCCTGCTCTGACTCAGCTGATTTCCGCCAAAACAATTGCTCTCTATGGAACTCCGAGCGATCAACAGATCGGTGATTCTCAAGACGACAGCTTTCCACTACTCTTTAATTGTGGTGAGGGCACCGTACCGACTGAGTATTTCCAAGCACTGCTTACAGAAATCGTTGAAACGAATCCAGAACAGACGATCGTTTGGAATGGCCCTGATCATATTAGTAATTGCGAATTAGAATGCCCCGTTCAGAATTACATCCTGGTCCCGTTGCAAAATGGAAATAAACAATTTGGCTGGCTAGTCGCGATTGACA
>JANLQO010000057.1:0-3855 GCA_031367855.1 Planctomycetia bacterium
TCCGCTGTGCGCATTGCTTTAACGCCGCGGAGCGTTTTACTGAATTGATCGGCAAAAGCCCCAATAATAGTGAGCTGCAATACTTTATTGCGAGAGCTGAGACTTCCAACGTAATGATTGAGCAAGTTGTCAAGAATCCGAATAGTCTCGGTTGAATTCAGGTGGTAACAACTGCGTCACTACCGACCTTTTCGATGTCCAGACGTATTCACGATGTCAGCGAAGGCCTGAAGGGCAGCATCGTCAGTCGCCGCCTTTTGGATTTTCAACTCCGATCGCGAAGTTTCAATTTGTTTTGGCTGTTTTACGGCCCGCGTTGCCAGCCACAATCGTCCGATTGAGGCGATTGCAAAGGCGGGTGTCGACATTGCTCCACCGAGTAACAGCGGCAGCAGCGCCCACGAAAGCAGTAGCGCCGGATTTTCCTTTGATGCCATATCGACGATGGATAATTCAATCGTTTGCAATAGCCCTGTCGTTGCAGCGAGCACTCCAAGCACAAATGGTAAAAACGCGTTGGGCATAAAAGCTACCAAGCCTACAACACTTTGTGAAAAAAAGACCAAGCGAACGGCTACAACAACGTTCAGCGTGGCGATTAACGCAGTGATGCACAGCCAAGGAGCACCGCAAACTTCTTGAGCAGTTGCAAAGAATTGAGGCAATTGTACGTCCTTTTAGCGATGTTTCCCGTTCCCTATAGCTTCGTCTTCGATTTTGAGAAAATATCCAATCGCATTCTAAAACTCAAATGCCCTACTCCAAAAATTCATAAAGGAAATGCGTGAAGGGTCGAAAACTTTCGCGAGCTTGCTACACTGGTCATTGAGTACTCATCGGCGCAAACTTGCCGGAAATGGCATAATCGCTATGCTCCGCCGTCTAACCCACACTGAACTCTATTCACTCGTCGAAAATAAAGACGAGTCGGAAACTCCTAGCGAATGTATGTTCGACTTATCCTCGACTCGGGTAAACAAAAAGGTCGGGAAATGAGCCTCGCGCGTGGCATTTACCTGGTGGGACGATCTCGCATTTGCCAGATTCGACCTAAGAATCGTTACGTTAGTCGCAAGCACTGTGCGATCATTCATCGCAAATGCGAAGTACTGATCCAAGATCTCGGAAGTAGAACCGGAACCTATATTAATCGAGTACGGATCGACCCCAAGGCTGTCACAGTGCTCAACGACGGCGACAGAATTCGCGTTGGCAAGTCAAAGTTTCGCATTGCAATTATCAACTCGCCCATTGTGCATGTTTCTGCAACCGATCCCGAAAGTTCGGAAGCTAGCGATGAAGAGCTTGCAATCGCATGCGACAAAAGTTCAGACGCATACGAAGTAGCCGCGCCTGTGCACGAAGCCGCTGAGAATTTACCTCAGAATATTGACGATGTGCTTCGAATGCTTGAGGCAGAAGACGAAGACGACGATGCTGAGTTGCCTAGTTACCTTTTAGCAAGGCCGGCTCTCCAGTTGACATCGAAGGCCAGTGATACTGATTTTGAAGATGATGACTCTGATGGAAGCGTGGTTTTCGCTACGCACCATAGCAGTGGATCAATACGTATTGAAGATGCGCTGCCATCGTACGCCTCGCGGAAAGACTGGGACGTAAAGAGCGTTTATAGCTGGATTGAAAAGAAGGAGACCTTCGCACGACTTGATGAACGCCGAGCGAAGCGGAACGCGAAAGAGCGCTCGCAAAGCGCTAGTGAATGTGAAGTAAATGTTGACGCGACGGTCGGAATAGAAGAACAGTACACTCCACAACAGCGCGAGGCTCAGTCTCGCGCCGCGGCTAGTAAGGCAACGGTTGTATCGCAGCCAACAACCTGGATTGAGTGGTTCGATTCGGATACGGTTCGGCCAGCGGTGCTGATTGCCGTTGGCGTTGCGTTTGTAGCATGGATGGCTTGGAACGCTTGGCTATTGATAAGCTTTAAAGGTTAGAGAGACTTCGCGAGGGCGAATCCGCCAACCAGTTCCAAGCAGTTCCATTTCGCAACTATTCACGCACGATAATTACATTGCCACCGTGGCCGTCTTCGTAGGACTTGATGTTCGGTTTTTCGTCCCTTGGTTTCGGCGAAAACGCTTGCCAGAGTGTGATGCAGACCGACAGGCAGGCAATCAATAGACCGCAGAACAACATAACTTGGTTCTTGCGATACGCGCCCGCATTGGTAGCGCGGCGTGCTTTGGGTGGGGCCGCTGACTTTGCCTGAACGGCCTGCTGCCAGTATGTCCCTGGGGCCGCTGTGGCGTACTGGTTACTTGGTTCCAACATTTGCATTGGCAACGCGTCCACCAGAAAACTCAAATCAGGTGCTTGTGATGACGAGAAATTAGGTGCAGTTGATCGTTCAGCGTCCGACCCAAGCATTGTTTCATAGTCAGCTTCAACTGGGTAATAACTGGCGCCCGAAAAGTGCATGGATGAACCGCTGCCAGAACGCTGCTTAGAGCTGGTGCGATCGGCAAGCCCCACGAGATCATTTATGGATCCGGGCAGTTTGGGCAATATTGATTCGCAGAAAGCTACCACCGCCTGCATACGCTGAACGCGTTCGGCAGGCTTCTTGGCCATCATCCTGCTGCAGAGTTGAACTATGGGTGCTGGGCAGTCGGGACGATAGTTCTGGATACCGGTCGGCTGCACTGCCTGATGTTTGGCAAGTCGCTGAGCCAGACTGCCAGAATCAAACGGAGCTTTGCCAGTCAACATGAAGTAAAGAGTGCAGCCGAGTGAATACATGTCAGCGCGGCGATCTACTTTGCGACTATCCCACGCTTGCTCGGGGGCCACGTAATCGACCGTACCCAGCACTGCTACGTTGCCATCTTGCGTGTATCGCTGAGGTGAATCAACTTGAAAAAGAGCCAGGCCTAAATCGGCGACCTTCAATTGGCCGTTCCTGTCAACCATAAAATTATGCGGCTTGACATCTCGGTGAATGACGCCGTTCTCGTGAGCGTAGCCCAGTCCAGCCGCCGCCTGTCTCAACAGTTCAATAGCGTTGCGGTATGAAAGTGGTCCATTACGATCCACGAGTTCGCCTAAGTTCGCGCCATCAATCAAATCCATGACCATGAACCGCCTGCCGTCGCAGACGTCGCAGTCGTGCACGCGGAGCACGTTGGGATGGTTTAGTTTGGCCGCCGCCCTTGCTTCCGCCAAGAATCGGCTTACCGCCTTATCCGTTGTGCCGCAATCTTTTGGGAGCACCTTTATGGCAACCCGTGTTCCAAGTACCAGATGCTCTGCTTCAAAAACAACTCCCATTCCGCCACGTCCAAGCGGTTTGCGGAAGCGGTAATTTCCAATCAAAAAACCTCGATATTTACCCTTGAGCAACTGTGCGGCCTGCCACTTGGTTACATGCCCGGAGGTAACTAGATGTTCTGTGATCGTGTTAGCGGTTCGATCGTCACCCGTCGACGCAGCGATCGTCTTGAGTAAGCGTGGCAAATCATCCGCTTGAATTAATTGACTGCGTTTTAGCACTTCCACAAACGCTGCAACGCTCAGTGTGATTGAAGTACTTTGCTCAGTCATTGACGACCGTTCCAGTGCGTGAATCTACATATGTACTAGTCCGCCGACTGATGGTTATAGCCATATATTGCGCATGTGTCGACTTGCAAAAAATCGATTGCGATACGCTTCATCAATTCTTCGCAATTCAGGAAAAATAAGCTCGTATTGTTAAGCAATTAAGAAGTCGCTGCTAATAAATGATGAGTGCTGTGAAGGTTCAGTGAAAGCCTGCTTTTCGAGCTCGTTGAGCCTTGCGAACTTGTAAAATCACGACACAATCTGCTCGTATCTCAAGCGATGATTCGGTTGATC
>JANLQO010000077.1:0-5805 GCA_031367855.1 Planctomycetia bacterium
ACCCGCTTCGTGATAAGCCGTCTTCTCTTTTTCGTCTTGTTTAAGCACTTCTTCGCGCTTGGCACCCATCAGAACTTTGTCGCGCGCGTAATCGAAGTCGACCATGGTGACTCGATTCTTGTCGTTACGTGCGGCCCATAACGCGGCTTCATTTACAACGTTGCGAATATCGGCTCCGGTCAAGCCAATCGTTACCGCCGCCAACCGCCGCAAGTCCACATCGTTATCGAGCGGCACGTCACGCGTGTGGACTTTGAATATTTCTAAGCGACCTTTAAAAGTGGGACGACCCACGGTAATGTGCCGATCAAAGCGACCTGGGCGCAACAGCGCAGGATCAAGCACGTCGGGCCGGTTCGTGGCTGCAATTACGATCACGGAATCGACGCCAGTGAAGCCGTCCATCTCACTGAGAATCTGATTGAGTGTTTGTTCCCGTTCGTCATGACCGCCACCTAGCCCAGCGCCACGTTGTCGACCGACTGCATCGATTTCGTCGACAAAAATAATCGCCGGCGCGCTCTCTTTGGCGGTTTGAAATAGATCTCGCACGCGACTTGCACCCACACCGACGAACATCTGAATGAACTCGCTGCCGTTCACCGAGAAAAACGGCACGCCAGCTTCGCCGGCCACCGCTCGTGCCAGCAGAGTCTTGCCCGTGCCGGGAGGCCCATTCAACAAAACGCCTTTGGGAATGCGGCCACCCAGTTTGCGAAATTTGTCGGGGCTCTTCAGGAATTCAACGATCTCTTGCAAATCGGCTTTCACTCCGTCCAATCCAGCCACGTCGGCGAAAGTCGTCTGCCCTTCGTTCGGTTCATAGCGTTTGGCCGTCGAGCGACTAAAACTCGACAAGAACCCGCCACCGCCCATGATTTGGTCGCGAGTGCGCCGAAACATAAACCAGGCGATCACCAAAACGACAATCGGTAAACCGATCAGCAAGAACAGCCCGAGATTCTTCGCAGGTGCGCCGCTGAGGTAGCGAACTTGCAATTTGCCGGCCGCCTCTGCCTCGGCAATTTGTTCTTTGGAACCGTCCTGGTTCAGCTCAACACGAAACTTCTTGCTCAGCTTGACAGGTTGCCCGGTGGCCGTTTTGCTTGAAATTGGTTCGCCATTCTGATTCGGCTTGGGCGGCTTGTCGGGTGGAACTCGGAAGACTCCAATCGCCTCGGTGCCATTGATTTCCAGCGATACGACGTTGTTCTCCTTGAGTTGTGCCAGGAAGAAACTGTGATCGATCTCATCGTTGGTCATCGACGATAAAAGCGAATTTACCAAGAGGACGACGATGAGGATTATTGCTAGTAATAGCCATCCCTGAGTGCGACGAGGTTGCTTGTCATTTGCTTTGCCAGTGGTTGGCCGCTCGGGCTTTTCCATTCCTTAACTTTCTCTCAATTAGATTGCGAGGCCGGAAATCCAAGCCGCGAACATTTTATCTTACCCGACTTTACAATTTTCGTGACTAGCAGGCTGCTTAAATAGTAACCCCATACGTTAGTTTTGCTCATGCGCTATGCGGATTTCTGCCGGCCGCAGCGGGCCGTTAGCCCACGCTGGGAAGCATTTTCGTCAGCGAATTCGTGCGTTTTTAGACTCCAGGTACTCCATGGTCGCATCCGGCAGATGCGACCCACCGTGGGTCACTCTTGCCGAGCTTGCCGAGTGTGACCTTGCGCCTGCTGGTAATGCCTAAAACTGCTTCACATCTTTGGGCCTTGCCCAACGCGGTCGCGACCCTTTCACCGCACCCCAGCGGCAGATCGACGTTGTAGCTCGCGATGCACGCGTTGTTGACCAACCGTTCGGTCTCCGCTCGAATTCACCGGCGCTAGCCAGCCTCGATCGATCCGCTCGCCTTGCTGCAGTGCCGTAATGAGGCTACCCGCCAGCTCGATATCGGTCATGCGGCGTATCGCCATCACATCGCTCCAATCGAAACCTGACTTGAACAACTTTACGGACCAAGTCCAGTCCTCGACGATGACAGCCGGCGAATCGTGCTTCTCAACCGCTGGGGCCGCCCCGGATTCAACCTTTTCTGTGGGGAGCGAAGGTGGGGTTGGCGGGGAAAAGGTTTCATTCAACTCAATGGTAAATGACGGTTCTGGCCCTGGTTGCGTTGGAGCAGCCTTCGAGGCATCGGCGGGAGGTTGCGGTGAGGGTGTTACAGCAGGTGCAGGTGCTGCGCTCGATACACCGCATTTTAGAATCTTCGCGAGGAATTTGGCCAAGAGTGGCTGCGGGATTTGGACCGCCGAAACTAATGCTAGACGTTGTTTGGAATCCGCCAACTGCGGCGCGACCGCGACCGTAGGACGATTGCGGTTGACTTCCTGCTGAAGCAACAAGCCCGTCGCCAAAAGCAACTCGAGCAACTCAATGACATCGGCTTGTTTCGAGCCTTCGAGCATTCCGAAACCGCTCAGCCGATGCAGCCGCAGTTTCTGGATCTTGGCGTTTTGTGATCCACTGAGGTACTGAGCGATGAGAATCTTTCCTAGTCGACCGTGAATGCGTTCCACAGCGTCGATCATCTGCATCAAAAAGGCAATTTGTTGAACTTTCGCAACTGCCGTAGTAGGTACTATCGCTTTCTCCGTCGCTGCTGTCGCAGCTGGTGTCGCAACGTCGGGCGAGCTAGCGAACGCAATCTCGGTTGTTTCTCGTTGTTCACGAACTGGCGGATGAATCTTAACGACGAACTTCGGCCAACCGGGCTGGCCGCAGCAACGATCGCACTGGCCACAATTTTCAGCGGATGTGTCGCCAAAGTAATTGAGGATCGTAGTCTGTCGACAAAGGGGCGATTGTGCGTAGTGTACTACTTGATTCAAGCGGTCGTACTCAGCCTCTTTGCGTCGACGCAAGTTCTCGAAATCGATGCCCAACTCTGCGAACGGTACATCCCTTCGCCGAAAATGCACGGCGCGACCCCGGAACGGCGGAACATAGTCGAACTCGTCAAGCTTGCAGAGCTCGCGGAGTGTTCGGTTGAGCGCTTCGCGTTCCATTTCGCAAGCTTGCAGCAGCGTGCGCGGATGAATGTAAACCGATTCGCCGCGTCGCTCTCCGATGATCCGTTCAACGACTCGTAAAACCTTGCGACGCACTTTGGCTTCTTTGGGCAGCAATTCGACCAGCGTTGGCAGGTTACTATCGATGGTCAGGCAGGCTAAACCTGCACCCGACTCGAGCCGATCGATCACTTCGGTGCGAGATAAAACTTGCAAGGCACTGCCGATCGCTTCCGGAGAAATTTGCAACCCGAGGGCATCGCGAATCTCCTCCATGGTCAACTCGATCGGATCTTCTTCACGCTTAAGCAGAAACTCGTATGTCTGCTGAATTACTTCGCGCGAGGGATAGTTGTTCTCAATGAAGAACTCTTGAATGTACCGGTCTTGATACGAATAGAGCAGCACACACTGCGAATCAGCCCCGTCACGGCCGGCTCGACCCGCTTCTTGATAATAGGCTTCGAGCGAACCTGGAATATTGTAATGCACTACAAATCGCAAGTCAGGTTTGTCGATACCCATTCCAAACGCGTTAGTGGCTACGATGACTCGCAATTGGTTCTTCATAAACCGCTCTTGAATCGCGCGTCGCTGATCTGGCAGCAAGCCCGCGTGGTAGGCGCCGATTTGAATCTTCAGCTTTTGCGACACCCATTCAACGATGGCTTCGCAGCGTTTGCGAGTGGCGGCATAGATGATTCCTGAACCCGTTTGCGTGCGCAGGAAACCGCCAAGCTCGTCATCCTTCTCGCGATCCGTCGCGCGCTGTACGACGCCGAAGTGCAGATTTGGCCGCCCAAAGCCGCTCATGAATTGCTTAGGCCGCTTCAGGCCAAGAACTTTGACGATGTCTTCGCGCACTCGCGGCGTTGCCGTCGCTGTTAAGGCAACCGTTTGCACGCCGCCCAACCACTCGCGGAACTTGCCAAGCTTGGCATAGTCGGGCCGAAAATCATGGCCCCACTGACTGATACAGTGCGCTTCATCGATCGCCAACAACTGAATAGGCGTCGCGCGAATCGCATCTAAAAATCGGGGATTGCGCAAGCGTTCAGGCGCGACATAAACCAACTGATACTTGCCCGCAGCCACATCTTGCAAGCGTTCATTCTGTTCGCCCGACGACAGCGTACTGTTGATCAGTGCTGCCGGAATTCCCCGCTGGCCAAGGCTATCGACCTGGTCTTTCATCAACGCGATTAGGGGCGAGACGACAATCGTTAAACCTGGCCGAAAAACACTGGGCAGTTGGTAGCAAAGGCTCTTACCACCGCCAGTAGGCATCACACACAAGCAATCATCACCATCGACGATCGACGAAATCACTTCCCTCTGGCCAGGTCGAAACGACTGTAGGCCAAAGCGAGGCAAAGCACTCTCTAAGTCGTAGTGGGCCAAAGACATGCGAAACCCATTGGTTACTGAACGGTTCAAACGAGTGACACGGCGCGAGGCTGTGCACTCGGACGCCCATTGTAATGAAACTCCGCCGTTTCGCACGCCCTTGTGGCTTTTCCCTGCCCGCGGGTAGCTGGTTTTGCATGGGCTCTTCTGTGGGCTCTTCTGTGGGCTCTTCTGTGGGCTCCTCTGTGGGCTCCTCTGTGGGCTCCTCTGTGGGCTCCTCTGGCCGCGTCCCCTACCCGATCGCATGCACTTATGTTCAAAATCAGCCTCTTCAACCGACTAAGCTTCGTCACATCTACCTTACCCTGTCAGTTCCTATGCATTCCAAAATTCAGTTCTTCGTTGCTCAGCTTCCCCAGTTATTGCCCGCCGATTGGTCGCGGGCGGGCGAGCCGACTTTGGCAGTCGTTATCGACACGCTGCGATTCACGTCGACGGCTTGCATTGCACTGCACGCGGGCGCTGCTTCGGTTAGCGTCGCCGCGGAAGTTGAAGAGGCACGCCGCTTGGCCGGGGATATGGGACGTGGCACACTACTATGCGGTGAACGGCATTGCCATCGCATTGAAGGTTTTCAATTGGGGAACAGTCCGCTGGAGTACTCGCCAGCAGTGGTAGCCAAGCGGAGTTTAGTATTTTCGACTACCAACGGAACACGTGCCGTCGCAGCCGCCGAAGGGGCTCAACAAATTGTGCTAGCGAGCCTCCTGAATCGCGCCGCGATCGTGGATTGGATTTTCGCAAGTCATCACCAACGCGTGTGGATGGTCTGCGCTGGCACCGATGGGCAGATCGCAGCCGAAGATGTGTTAACCGCGGGCGCAATCCTGTGCGGCTGCCATACCCAGGATGCGTCGAGCGTTCTAGCCAACGACTCCGCCGCGATCGCCTTCCAGTTATTCGAATCGCTGCGCGATGCATTCGGAAACGTATCCGAGCAAGCAATCACTCGATTGATGACCGAAGCAGCCGGCGGCCAGAATCTCATTCAATCCGGGTATGGCTCAGACATCGCTGCCGTCGCGCAGCTCGATTCCGTGGACATTGTCCCCCACAATAGCCCCGAACATCCGACGATGTTTAGAAGTTAGAAGTTAGAAGTTAGAAGTTATAAGTTATAAGTTTCGCGGCTACCCTGGGAGTGGCTGTCACGCAGGAGGTTTACCCCCAACGGGGTTGGGTCATTTCGGATCACCTATGACGCAAACCGTTGGGGTAATTGTTCTGCACTGGGACATCATCGCGACCGTCAAACGCTAACGGTACTTTGATCCAGCGCGGCGATTAATTCTTGCGCCAACTGCTCGACGCCTGCGAGCGCTAACTCGGGATCGGCAATTTCGGAAAATCGACGGACTATAGCTGAACCTAC
>JANLQO010000113.1:0-4465 GCA_031367855.1 Planctomycetia bacterium
AAAGTAACTCAGTCGCGAAGCCATTTCGTAATCGCTCAGCGGCTGCGCCACCGCAGATGCACTCTGTAGATCCCAGCGGTATAACTGCGATGGCGATACGAGAATGGAAATCAACGTGTCTTCCAGGGCCGAACGATGATCTGCACCCGGATGATTTCGCGATGAACGGTAGAAGTCCTCGATTGAATGACGCTCAAATTCTTCAAGCGGTCGACGATACGCGCGCTCAGCCAAGGCGATGAGCGCTGCGAGCTGAACAGGTTCAGCTTCACGCAACTGTGTTTCCAGCTGCCTGAGCTGTCGATTCATATCAGCAAAATAGTACTCGACCGCTTCTACGATCTCATCGGAGCCTTTCTTAGCGCGGATCTTCTTCAAGTACACGTCGGCAAAGCGACCAATCATCTCTTCCGAGTTCGCCGAGCGATCCTCGGCTCGTACAAAGTTGAACACTGCCTCGTTGATGAAGCCTGATTCGGCGCGTTCGTACCAAATAAATCCACTGTATTGTCGTACCGGCGACAGTGTAATGAAATCTAACTCGAACCAAAGTCGATCGATCTCGCGTTGTTGAGCTTCTGACAATACCAATTCGTAGAGCGGTGTGTCATCGCGAAAGTACCCCATCATGTTGTGGAAGCCAGCGCTCAACAGCCGTCCCTTCCCCTCTTGCTCTGCTTCTTTCGGATCGATGTGGGCGCGTCCGCGTTCCGAGATAAAGAACGCATCAGGGAACAACGAGCAAAATTCTCTGTAAGAATCGATGATCTCTTGGCGCTGGGACTCGCTGCCTTCGCGATACAATGAAACGTCCTCGCTTTCCAACAGCGATTTACCGGCTTGGCTGGTTAACGCATCGACACTGCAATCGCGGCGATGAGCGGCCATTTGGCGGTTATTCCACAACACCAGCGTTTGCGAACCACCGCTCAAGCCAGCAGGTCCATTGGGTTTTTTCGCCATGAACTTCAACGGACTGCGTTTATTTTTAATCAGTTTTTCAAGGTCTGCGCATGCCGCGCGCACTTCGTCGCCCTTGGCTGAAGCGAGCGGCAATTCAAGCCATCGAATACGCAAAAGCTCCAGTGGACCGTAAGCCCGCTGGTTGCTGTTCAATGTGTGCCAAACGGTTGTCAGATATTTTTCGCTGAGGTTGGCCTCGTGTGCGGCCGCCTTGAGCGCGCTCTCAAGATCCTGCGATTGCGATTTCAATCGCACTTGCCAGCAGGCGAACAAGTAATCACCGTAGCGAACAGGTTGGCGCAGATAGAAATCAACTATCCGTTGCACGCAGTACTTATCGCGGTCGGTATCGGTCATAACCGCGTGTGGTGCAAAGCGAATGCCGTCCGGGGTTAACAGCATATGGTCGGCAACTTGACGAGCGGCGTCCAAGTACTTCGCCACCAGCGCGGGCGAGATGGTCAGCGATTCGGCGGAGTTGTCAAAACCCGCTGCGTTGGCGGGATCGACCGGAAAACTCGTCGCGGGCTGAATATCGACGCCTGTAAGGTCGCGGATAGTGTAGTTGAATTCCGCATTGCTTAATCGGCGTGTGCTAATCGGACCAGGATCGCCGCGCAGGCGTTCCGCTTCGGATCGTCGAAACTCCCGTGTCCAGTTCTTCAGCATCGCGCGTTCGGCTGCGTTCGGCTGTGGAGAGGCATCAGCCGGCGGCATTTCTACTTCATGCACGCGCGAGACCATTTCTTGCCAAGTTCCCCAAGTCGATGACACTGAGCTGGGGTCTTGAAAGATGGACGTGTCCAGTTTGGCTTCAGGTGTTGCGCCGCTATGGCATTCGTTGCAATAGCGCTGCAGAAAGGGTTGGACGGATTGTTGAAACGTCGCTTCAAGAGATGTCTGAGCTAGGACAACTGTTGTTGCGCAAGTGGACAGTACCCCAACGAGAAGCGTGCACATCCAAAGCTGCTTGGGTATCAGGAAGAGAGGATGAATAGAATCCGTTCGGTCTCGATGCATATTGAACTTTCGTCGCGAAGAGATCGCGGTGGCGGGTGGGAATGGGGGGCGCTCCTGCCGGGTGCGACCATTTTACTTGTGTTGGCTAAACCCAGGTACAGCGGCAGAATGAAGCGAACCCCCATTTGATTTCTGCGTCTCAACTATGCATGTACTGCTAACGTTATGCAAGGTCACACTCGGCATGTGTGACCCACTTTTTGCACACAATGAACCTTAAACACAAAGTGGCGTACGCTTCACTCGAATGCCTGCTTTTCAGCGTTATTCTATTTTACTAACCCGAATGCGTAAGTTTTGAAGTTGCGCGATATTTGGGTTTACGGACCAAAGGTCCAGCAATTTACTTAGCCCAGCCCATCGGGCTGGGAGTTTGGTGCAATTGGTCGTAAGGGCCGAAGGTCCGGCCGTTTGCTGACCGATGTGTTTCTAAGGAACAAACTTTCGGGCCGTTGGCCCTGCGATTTGTTATGTTTTTTAAACCCAGCCCGATGGGCAACGCTGTGAAGCATTTCGAAGTGCCGATTTCGGAAAAATCGGCCTACGTAGATCGATTTCTCTGAAATCGATGCGCGCATGATGCATGAATACCAACAGTTTCCTAGCACAAAATGCTTCACAGCGTTGCCCGATGGGCTGGGCTAGGCAAACGAACCGGGGCTTCGCCCCTAAATCAGATACCGCAACTTCAAAATGCGTAAGCGAGAGGAACGGACTGCAAACTCAACTACGTCGGTTCACTGGCGCACCCAGTGGCACACGGCTAAGAAATTCTAAACAGTCAACGATTTGCTTTGGAAAGGATTTACTTCAATATCGCCATTACGACATAATGATTGTGCAGTCTCATCTCAATCTTATCTCGCCGCAACTGCATTCAGGAGTCTAACACCATGCTACTTCGATTCGTTGGAGTGTTTTCGATTTGCGTGGGCAGTATCCTTACGACAAGTGTCTGTGCTGAACCACCAGAACGGCGAAAAGAAGACCAAGTCCGCCCGACAAAAGTATCTGCCGCGTTGCTCAAAGGGTATAAAGTTCTTGCATCCGCGGTTCAGAATTATCCGGAGCATCGCAAGTGTTTTTCCTGCCATCATCAAACGCTTCCATTGCTGGCGTTTTCGCTAAGGGATTCAAATTTACCCAGGTCACTGCAGTTCATTAATTCCGTTGGCACACGGGAAATCGTCGACTTTACTTCATCTTCGTTTGAAATAAAACGGCCGCAGCTGCTTGAGGGAACTAAGATCGACGGTGGCTCACTAGCAGTGGGCTATGGACTGTGGACGATGGAGATTGCCAGAGTAAAGCCCAATGAAACCACAAACGCTATGGTGCACTACTTACTGAAGACTCAGGCCGAAGATGGTGGCTGGGAACTCGATTCAATCCGTCCACCAGCCTCCTCATCGCGGGCGATGGCCACAGCGGTTGCGTTCCTAGGACTGGCAAAGTATGGAATTCATTCGCCCGTAGATCAGATTCAGGTTGGTAGCGCAATGAAACGAGCCGCAAAGTGGAGTTCGAATGTCGAAAAGCCAATCGATCATGAAAACCTAGTCGGATTGTTGTGGTTGCGCTACCTAGTCCGAAATTCAGTGGGTATGGGAGGAATGGGTTACGGCGGCATGGGAATGGGAATGGGAAAGGGCACAAACGAAATGGATTTGGATGACACCGAGGAAATGAGTGGTGAGGGTGGGATGGGGACGGGCGGCGGTATGGGTGGTGTAGACTCACTTGATTCACTGCTCAAAGGCAGCCAACGCAAAGATGGCGGCTGGGGCCAAACAAGCTATTTACCTAGCGATGCCTACGCAACTGGAATGTCGCTATTGATCGATGCACAGACACACCGTCGCTATAAGGGAAAGTCAGGGCTTCCTCGGCGCGCAACCAATGATGCAGTTGATTTCCTGTTGCGTACTCAAGAGGAGGACGGATCGTGGCATGTGGCAAGTCGAGTGACGCCGATAAGAACTTTTTTTGACAATGGTGATCCGCACGGTAAGGATCAATTCATTTCTGTCATGGCAACCAGTTGGGCAGTTGCAGCGCTAGCGAACTTTCGCGGGAACCATCCGGAACCCATGGATGAAATCGGACGAGGTCCCATGATCAGTGAACCGAAATCCAAAGGCAGTGTTTCATCGCTGCAGAAATAACCGTTTACGGGAGTTCTAAAGCAATGGTAGCGGGTTTCGTAGGAAACCGGGATAAACCGAAAACCACCTCTGCCGCGACCGGTTTCTAACGAAACCAGCTACAGCCAGTAAGCCACGCGTCCATCACAGCGGGTTAGTCATCGCACACTAAGCACACTAAGCACACTAAGCACACTAAGCTAGCAATTATGTTTGTTAATCTGGCGAACTTCTGCAGGGTGAAAAAATAAAATTAAACTTCGCATACCCTGATGCCGATGAATGGAGTGTCGGGCAAGCTACCTGCATTTGGAAGTGCGGGCGGCTTGTTCGAGTGA
>JANLQO010000138.1:0-6989 GCA_031367855.1 Planctomycetia bacterium
TATGTGAAATGGTTAAGTCCCTCGTTTTTGCGTGGGTCGCTCTTGCCGAGTGCGACCATTTGCTGCCAATGTTAAACTGGTCGCACCCGGCAGGAGCGCCCCACCAAATACGAGCAATTTGCCCTTGCGCACGCTGTTCCCAGATGATCCCATTTTTTTGGTAGTGAAGTATCTAGAGCGTGGTGCCGGTGATGAACGCAGCTGCGTTCGCAAAGGCGATTAAATTGGCAGTTGTCACCTTCGCAATCTCGCTGAGCGCTTCGTGAGTCAAAAAGGCTTGATGAGAAGTGACTAGGACGTTCGGAAAGCTAAGCAGACGCGAGAGTTCGTCGTCTTGCAGCACTTGACCCGACAGATCCTCAAAGAACACCCCCTCTTCCTCCTCGTAAACGTCGAGCCCAACTCCGCCGACTTGACCAGACTTCAGTCCGTCAATGAGTGCGGTCGTGTCGATCAACTTTCCTCGACTGGTATTGAGGATAACTACGCCGCGCTTCATGGCAGAAATTGTTTGCGCATTGAGTAAGTGCAACGTTTCAGTAAGCAGCGGTAGGTGGAGCGACAGGATATCGCTGTCAGCAAGCACAGCACTGAGTTGGCAGTAACGAACCTGATGTGCTTGCGCCCATGCGTGCGACGGTTGTGGGTCGTACGCGATAACGTTCGCTTCGAACCCGCGAAAAATCTGCGCAGTAATTCGACCAATCCTGCCGGTTCCAACGATGCCGACATTTTTCCCAAAAATATCAAATCCAACCAATCCGCTTAGCGAAAAGTTCGACTCACGTACGCGATTGTAGGCACGGTGTATTTTGCGATTGAGTGTAAGCAGTAATCCAACGGTATGTTCGGCGACTGCGTGAGGCGAATAGGCTGGCACGCGGACTATTTTAAAGCCGAGCGAGTGGGCGGCGGGCAGGTCAATGTTGTTAAAGCCAGCGCAACGCAGCGCGAGCAGTTTTATGTCCAGTTCTGTTAGTGCGGCCAAGCAATCGCGATCTACTTGATCGTTAACGAAGACACAAACGGCTTGCGCACCCTTGGCTGCCATGGCCGTTGTCGCGCTGAGCCGAAACTCGTAGAAGCGCCAAAGGACTTGATCGCACCCGGGAGCCTTTCCAAGGTATTCTCGGTCATAAGGCTTGGCGTCAAAAACGGCCACTTCAATCATAATTAGGCCCGCAAATCGGTTAAATAGAGATGCACTCGCATACGACCTAAGGCGACTAAAGGGATTCAGATGCGATGGGGCTTAGCGAAGCTGGAACGTGGCGGCCATCGGGATCGTAGATGCCACCCGAAACAGGCAATGCCCACTGAACAGCGTTAGCGATGATGCTTTGGACGTTGACGTTGTGATAGATCGGAAACGTTTCGTGCCCTGGACTGAAATAGAAGATACGTCCTTGTCCGCGACGGAAAGTGCAACCGCTACGAAACACCTCGCCCCCTTCAAACCAACTGATCAACAGCAGTTCGTCGGGCTCGGGAATATCAAAATGTTCGCCGTACATCTCCCCCTTTGGCAAATCAAAATAGGGTTTATCAATTCCCGCCAGAATGGGATGGCCCGGCGAAACGATCCACAATCGCTCCAATTCGCCTACGTCGCGCCAACGCAGCATGCAACTCGTACCCATTAGCCGCTGAAAGATCTTGGAGGCGTGCCCGCTATGTAACACAATTAAACCCATACCAGCCAACACACGTTTGTGGACTTTGGACACAATGACATCGTCCACTTGATCATGTGCGGCGTGTCCCCACCATAGCAAAACGTCCGTGTTTTCGAGTACTTCATCGGTCAGACCATGCTCGGGTTGCTCCAGCGTTGCGCAACCGATCTCAAAGCCGTCGCCAAGTTTGTCGACAAGTGCCAGACGGATCGTTTCGTGAATACCTGCTGGATACAGTTCCCTCACTTCGGGCTTGGTGCGCTCATGAATGAACTCATTCCAAACTGTAATCCGCTTGCGAATTACTTCCGCCATAAACAGCCTCCAAGTTAACGTACGTGAATTTACTACTTCACGCCTTCGGATGAGCGCGGAAGCGGTAGAGGAGACTTCGGCTTGAGCAGATGGATTTTGACAAAGGTTGGATCACCCGTGACTTCGAACACTCCATTTGCGAACGATTTGGATTCGTCCCGTGGTTTGACTTTCGCAAACCCGAACGGCTCTGCAGGTGAACCATCCCCTGCAAGGTCGATTTGACCGTTGCTGTTGGTATCGACGAAAGCCAGCCCTGCGAACGTTCCGCGCGACAAGCCCGTGATCAAGAATTCGCTCAGTCCATCCTGCAGGGTTGTCGTATGCGATTCGAGCGGCGATAGCGCTTCGCTGCCTATGTCAGGCGGTGAGAAGATTTGCATAAGTACTTCAGCGTTCGGCGAATCTTCGGACGTGATACTGACAACCACAATATTAGGCAAAGGGTTTGCACGACTACCAACCAGCATCGGCGAAGCTCGCAGCGATGGACCGATTTCTGGGATCATGTCGAATCGCCATAAAACAGACATGACGGCCACCACCGTGATCCCGCAAACGAACAGTACCGTTCCGTTATTGTTTCGCCAGATGTTTATGAGTTGCTTGAGCATCGAATCACTATCGCACGCGAGTGGGAAATTGAGAACGCAACGGCGCCCGATACTCATTCTACACAACTTTGAGTTTCGGGCACGATGGCACGCACAGAGTTGCTAGCGAGAATTTCGTGACTTGAATTCCTATTTAAGCGAACATTCCAGCGCTAGAACAGGTGATCGTCATCGTGTGAGCGGAAAATTTTGTCGAGCAGTACGCGCTCAAGAGTGGGGTTAGTCAGCAGTGGTTCTTCGGGAAGTTCCAGTCGATCGAAATCCCATTTTTGCAAGTCTTCGATATCCGCCAGCAAGAGGCGTTCGAACTGTGATTCGACACTGCGTGAAACCGCTTCGGTAAAAACGGTATTGTCGAACGTGGCGGCATTAGCTGTATCGTAACTCAGTTGACTGTAGAGTGCTGGCCAGGAATGTGCGGAGGCCTCGATTGCGGGACAGGCTAGTGCGGCGCTGGTGGAATCCGCGTCGAGCGGGTTGAGCGGTGCGACATTCACGGGAAACGAATCGGCGCTGCTCAAGCTGTTTAGTACCAGGCTGTGGGCTTGCCCGGCTAGGAAAGCGTCAACTCTTTCAAAGCCACGCGCTTCGCGGCTCCACGTCGCCTCGCTGAAGCTAACGAAGTCGCTGCCGCGTTGCCATTCGGTCTGTTGACCGGAACCGTAGAGCGCCGCGACGTCGTCGCCACCCGCGGTTGCGAACACGTTGACCTGTTCGAAGAATTTGGTGTAGCTCGAGAAACCGGGGCCAACAATCGATGCCGCATCGCCGCTGGTTGAAAAGCGATCGTTACCGGTCGAGTCGTACAACTCGGCGACATCGCGACCACCGGCTGTTGCGTAGGCATACAGCCGCTCAATACCGGAAATGTAGTTGAAGTAGCCCGGGCCCACGATGCTTGAAAACTGCGGCCGAACTGTTAAACGATCATCGCCTGCGGAGTCGTAGATGTAGCCGACATCTTGTCCGCCGGCTATAGCGTGAATGTAGATGCGGTCCACGTCGGTGATGTTAAATTTGTAGCCCGCGCCAACCATATCTGCTTGGAATGGTCGCAAGCTGAGCGTGTCATCGCCATCTGTGTCGAACAAGATTGAGCTATCGGATCCACCATTTCCATTGAATGTCACCTCTTCAGAACCCGTGACCAGAATGTGCAGTTGATGGTTCTCGAAATTTGCAACGCCGGCTCTCAGCGTCATGGTGTCAGATTGCGTCGAACCGGTGACCAGCAATCTGTCGCTGCCTGTGCCCGCATCAACCTCAAGGCTGCTAATTTCGCCCGCGGCGAATCGATAGTCGATCACGCCGATCGAAACGGAGAGGCCATCCTGCGCATTGATCGCGATCAAGTCATTTTGCGAGCTGCCTTCCAAGTGCAGTTGTTGGCCGGATCGTGATAATACATTGGCGATCAACAATTCACCCTGGTCGCCTAGGGCGCCAGGTAATCGAACATCGAACCACTGTCCCGCTTTGGCTTGCACATCCAATCGCAAAGCGCCATTTTCCCAAGTCGCATCACTCAAATTAACGCCGCCGACGGGATTCAAGCTAAGTTGACCTGACTGCGAATCCGTGTTCTGCCACAGCACGGTAAGTGTCCCGTCCTCCGTAGCTTGCACGCGGTACGCACTGCCAGCGTTTACACTGTTTTGCCAGTATTCAACCGGCCCAAGGGAAGTCAGCGCTGGCGTGCCGCCTATAGATCCATCGCCAGACTCGTCCGCTTGAAAGGACCAGTCCAGGTGGAACGAGCCGATTTCATCGTTGGCGGATAAACGAAGTTCGTAGGTCTGACCGGCAACCAGTGAAACCGCCTTGGCAGCCAAGTCACCCGACCCAACCGTGTGCCCATTGCTCGTTAGCGACCAATTCAACGATTCGAGCCAATCGCTATTTGCGTCCAACTTCAGTCGACCATTAGCGTCCGAGGTGAATCGATACACGTCGTCGTCCTGCAACGAATTGATCCAACCATCAAGCTTGCCGGCGCTCAAATTTAGACTCATCGCAGTGGATGAATTGTCGCCGACGGTGTCATCTGGAATTATCGCATCGATGGCTTGCTGCAAATCGAGTCGATCGTAGGACGCGCGAGTGATTGAATCGAAGACTGAATCGGCTGTGTTGTGCAAATGCTGTCCGATCGAGTCGGCTGTGATGTTGCTCCAACCAGCCATTTCCATGGCTTGACGGACCAGCACCGATGCGCCCGCAACATAAGGTGCCGCCATACTAGTGCCGGTGGCCGTGGCAAAATCGTTTACTTTGCCATCTCGTCCAAGGAAATGATCTGGGACGGTGCTGAGAATTCCGCTGCCAGGTGCGGCCAAAACACGATCATCGCGCTGACTAAAGTCGCTTAGCTGGCCGTCGTCATCCACGCTCGCAACAGGCAAAACATACGAACTTGCTGCTGGGTAGCTGAGACCGGGCGCGTTGGTAGATTTAAACGAGTTGCCGGCCGACGCGGTAACTACAATCCCGTCGTCGTGCAATACTTTAAGCTCTTCTTCTAGCGTCGCCCAATCGGGCACTGTGCTCGAATTCCAAGTCGAACCGAGGGACAGGTTCACGGTCGTGATCGGATTTTCAAACGTATTGCGATGGGTGTGCACCCACTGAAGCGCCTTCTCAACCCAACTCATGTTGCCTTGGCCAGCATCATTGAAAACACGCAATGCGACGAAATCCACGTCAGGTGCGACACCAGTTCGAACCGCGTCATCGCTGCCGATGATGCCAGCCACGTGCGTACCGTGATAACCACTTGGTCCATCGTCGTAAGGGTTCGCATCGTTCTCTTCAGTGAAATCCCATCCCCCGACAACTCGGTAGCCGGCACCGAAGCCTTTGCCAAGTGCAACGTGATCCCATGCGATTCCGCTGTCAATGACCGCAACTGTCTGCCCCTTGCCGGTCAACCCAAACTGTTGCTCCATTTGCGTCCAACCGGATAGGTTGTGGGCTGACGAGGCTTGAGTTTCGACCGGCGTAGATACGAGCGATTTCTCGAGCGACAGAACCGGATCCTGATTGCCATGCATCTGAAGGGCATGATCGCCGAGCACATCGAAGAGCATTTGTGCAGAAAGTACCAAGCGCCGCTCGCAAAGTTGAACTTGAACTTCACGGGAATGCGCATGGGTCTGTCGTTTTGGAGGCAAACTGAACACGGCTTCGCTCGTTCCATTATGGTACTGCTGCGCCCAATTCTCCCGAATTCAGCGTCGCGTATGCGAGCCGCTGGACCTGTGCGTTGCGCCTCGATATACGGCTTTCGAAACATAGTTCACGGTATGCGTCCTGACGACGCCCGGCTTTGCTAGCTAATTCCATTGCGTATTCATCGTGGCCTAGGGTCGGTTTGTAACGACTGCGCAACCTGCGACGGCTGGCGAAGCGTGCACGAAGGATCATTAACACGTTGATTTTGTTTTCGCTTTCGTCGATTCATACACTGACTAGTAGTCTTCAAACCACAAGTTTGCAGACGAAAGTCAACGTCCAGTAACCAAGGAAGGCAGACGCGCGAAGGATTCGCCGACTGGAATTCTCACTACCGGATAAAAAATTGAACACAGGATGTGTTCAAACGAGTGGACCGACCTGCAGGCAAGGATGCTGGCTGGGTCGGTTGCCTTTTAGAGAGAAAAGAGTTGTTCTCTCGGGCACGCGGCAGGAAGCCATAAAGGGTAAAGATCATGAGCCGGTTGACTTGGATTCAACGGGTCTACTGGACTCGCTTCAGCAAGCCAATTTCTGATCGCGAGTTGGTTCGTCAGTTGGTGGCCTATCCGATTGCTTCGCTTCTCGAAATCGGAATTGGTCGCGGCCAGCGCATGCAGCGGATCGCTCAGCTAGTAACTCTTACCGCTGGCACAGAACGATTGCGATACATCGGCGTGGATGAATTCGAAGCAGCTCAGAACAGCCACCAGCACTTGAGTCTCAAGACTGCTCACCAACTGGCTTCGCAAGTCGGCTTCAAAGTATCTTTAATCCCAGGTGACCTTAAGTCTGCGATGCCGCGAGTGGCCCACAAGTTCGGCCCAAGCGATTTGATCGTCATCGACGGTGGCCTCGACCCAGTTCAACCAAACTCAAGTCTCATCGCGCCTTGGCTGAATCGCATCGCGCACGACCAGTCGATCGTACTCGCGTGTGCCCAGCCAGGCGAAACGCTGAGGCTCGTCACCCGTGAAGCCGCATCCCGCACCCTGCGCGTTGCTGCCTAATTCTGCGCCGACCACACATCGTCGGTCAGCTTTGTTAGAATGGTGGCTCCACTTTCCCACCTCAACAACTGGAGCCACCCATGCTTGCTTTTCGAAGTTCCTTCCTTCGTTTCGTCGTGCTCGCGACGATTGCATTCTCAAGC
>JANLQO010000152.1:0-39679 GCA_031367855.1 Planctomycetia bacterium
AGTCGGGCGGACTGCACTTCAGCCGACATTCCAACAACCTAGCATTTACCTTACGTATCGAACAACACAACCATGAGACAGTCGTCAATCCAAATACGACTAATTCTCCGAAACCCGCGGCTAGCGCCGTCGGCTCACCGGCGCGCGGCTAGCGCCGTCGACTCACTAAAGAAATTGAATCACAGCAAATTGAACGGGAAGCAGTAACGATGAAAGTTAGCATTATTGGCGGTGGCGGTTTAGTGGGATCCTGTGCAGGCTTTGCACTTCAGTGCGGCGGCATAGCGAAAGAGATCGCGATCCTCGACGTCAACGAAAACTTGGCGGCCGGTCAAGCGCTTGACCTGATGCATGGCTCGCCTAGCGTTGCGGATCAAGTCATTAAACCTGGTTCGTACGAACACATTCCTTCCAGCGACATTGTGTGCATCACAGCCGGCCTGCGACGCAAGCCCGATGAATCGCGTTTGGATCTGATCAACCGCAACACTGATTTGTTCATGCAAATTCTGCAGCAGGTCAAAGCGGCTGGATTGAAAAAATGCGCCAAGGTCGTTGTCGTCAGCAACCCAGTCGACATTCTGACTTACGTGGCCGCCAAGTACCTTGGACTACCCGAACTACAAGTCATCGGACTCGGTACGCAGCTCGATACGATTCGCTTTTGCAGCCTGATCGCCGAAAATCTGAACGCACCTCCGACTCAAACACGAGCTCTGATACTCGGCGAACATGGCGACAGCATGGTACCGATTTGGTCGAGCGCCACGGTGGGTTGTTTGCCACTCGAAAAATATCCAGGTTGGAGCACCAACACGGCCAACCAGATTTTCACGCGCACTAAGGGTTCCGGCGCCGAGTGCATTAGCAAGAAGGGTGGAGCTGGCTTTGCGGTTGGCATCGCCATTCGCGACGTCATCGAATCCGTGATCCTCGATTCGCGTCGCATCCTGCCGGTCAGCACCATTCAAACAGGCAGCTACGGTATTCGCGATGTGGCTCTCTCGGTTCCGACGGTAGTCGGCCGCAGCGGTGCCATCGACCGCATTGAACTCGACCTGTGGCCCAAGGAAATGCAAGGATTACGCAGTAGTGCGGCAGCGCTGCGTCCAACACTGGAGACGGTTTTGAAGCGAGTGGGTATGTAGTTCACCACTTCGGTTTCCTCATTCTCGTTTTCGGTGGATACACGCTTCGCATTCGCGTGGTCATGGGCGAAGTTCAGCCACGCCAATGAAATCAAGGTGCTTCGGGTGGAATCGGTTGACCGTGCGGATCAACATCAGGTGCATTGGTTTCAGCATTCAAGCGCTCGCGTAACTGTCGGTCGGTAAAGTGCTCAAATCGCTCAGCACCTTGGTGAAGTTCGCGGTCGGTCAATCCCGCTTCCGAGGCCAAGTATTGCTCCCACAGGCGATGCGCGCGCACGATGTTCTGAGCTTGCCGCCTACCATCGGAAGCCAACGATAAATGCTGATTCGACTGAACCACCAATTTCTGCCCCTTGAGCCACATTAGCACGAACCGTGCGCGAATGGACGAGACCCGTAGATTGCCACGGATCGTTCGAGTGGCCACAGCAGTTTGACCTTGCAGCTCAGCTCGATAGAGCGCCGCCAGCACATCTTCACTCAAAATATTCAGGGCCACACGAAGCGATCGAAAACCTCGCGATAAGATCCCTTTGCGTGGTCCAAACATTGCCGCCAAAACCAATAGCAATCCAGCCACCACTGCAATCATTCCTGCAGTGTTCGATTTACCAATCGGGGGTAGCACGATTGTCTCGGCGTTGAACCAATTGATGCATCCGAGCACGATCGAAAGCAGCCCGCCGAACCAAGTCGGTACTGTGATCGCGCTCACGTGCCCTAAAACAGCCGACACTACGCCGATTGCGACACTGAGCACAATCATCACGGCCAATCGATCCGTCAGCAACCAGGCTGTCACGGGAGGTACCACAAACATGGCCACAACCAGAATGTTGCCCACTGATTCGAACGATGCGACGGCAGTGATGGCTACAAAGGCTGCCAGGGAATAATGTATTAGTCCTACTCTAATGCCTTGCGCGGCCGCCAATTGCGGATCAAAGGTACTCACTTTTAAGGGGCGATATAGTCCAATTACAAATGCAGCGTTTAACATGCACACTATTGCTAAAGGAATAACTACTCGCGGCACACTTAAGCCCGCAACTTCGACGTGATCTAGCACAGACAATTCCAGTGACCCATACAAAACGCAACTAGCGTCCAGATCGACTCGCTTGGCGGCATCGAGACTGATCAAAATCAATCCCAGAGCGAACAGTCCAGTGAAGACGATCCCGATCGACGCACCCTCGTCCACGCGTCCGTAGTGCCTCGCCAGCTCCGTGAGCAGGACGGTTAGTACACCGACGGCTGCTGCGCCGATGAACATCACCAAGCCTTGTCGCTGTCCCGTGAAGATGAAGGCTGCTGCCAATCCAGGCAGAACCGCATGGCTAATTGCATCGCCCAGCAGGCTCATCCGTCGCAGTACCAGAAAATTTCCCAAGAGCGCGGCCGCGGCTGCGCAGAGCGCACCGATGATGATCATCCAGCCATCGATTTCCCACGTCCAGTCACTCATAATCCACGCAACAATGCGCCTGCTTCGGGTAAAACAAAAAGCCGATCGACAACGACCGGCTTCTTGTAACTTCAAATTGTCAGCGGATCCGCTCAGTCACATTACTTTACCGCAACTGCATCGGCGAAATTAGCCTTGTCAAGCGCGGCAATCGCAGCTTCCACGTTGAAATCGCCGGTGGTCTTCAATTCCACGACAGGATTGTCGATTTCAGTTTCTTTGGCTTGTACTGCCAATTGAACGCCTTCGACACCTGGCTGAGAAGCTAGCGTTTCTTTGACTTTTGGCCAGCAGCTATAGGGACACATCATGGTTGGAACCTTGACGCTTTGTGTGGCCACGAAACGAACTGCGTCAGCACGCTTGGCTGAGGCGGATTCTGGCTTAGGTTCGACCGCAGCTGGAGCTGGCTCGGCCGCAGGTGCCGGTGTGGCAGCGGGCACAGCAGCGGGATCTACTGGCGGAGCACTTGCCTCTACCGCTGCGGGAACATCGGACTCTGGCGTGACGGCGCTTGAGCCCGAATCAACTGTTGGCGAAGGAATCGAAACGTTCGACTTACCTTCGATTTTCTCGATTGGCTGCACGCAACCAACCATCGCTGCACAAACCACCATCAAACTTAACGCGAACCAACGCATTGCAATCTCCAATCACATGTTTCTGTTTCAATTACCACAACATCGCTTTTGTACAAAGTCCCTTTTAAGCGCCAATTACACTCCTAAGTGTAGGTAAGTTCCGTTTCTTTTCAATGACCAACCGTTTTGGGGCTCTGCAATCCAACCAAGCGGATCGCTAGGCGGATTGCCGCAAAGAGGCTGCTGCAAGTCGCCGTTCCTTTCCACGCAATATCGTATGCAGTACCATGATCGACACTAGTACGGATCACTTTTAGCCCCAAAGTCGTGTTTACAGCCGAATCGAACGCGAGCGCTTTTAGTGGAATATGCCCTTGATCATGGTACATACACACAAAACCGTCGGTCGTTCGACGCTTGGCCGGCAAGAATGCAGTATCCGGCGGGAGGGGACCTTCTACCAGTAGTCCAAGACGTCTGGCTGCCACAATAGCAGGGGTAATAATCCGTTCCTCCTCGCAATTGCCGAATAATCCGTGCTCACCGGCATGCGGGTTTAAACCGCAGACCACCAGCCGCGGATTTCTGCCATGAATTAGCGACAAGCTCTCCGCCGTCAACTCGATCGTCTCGAGAACACGTTGGACCGTCAATAGTTTGGGAACCTCGGTGTAGCCTACATGCACCGTCACGAAAGTGCAGGTGATTTCTGGTGAGAACTGCATCATGCACCAGCGATCGGAGGCCGCCCGTTCAGCGAAGATCTCCGTATGGCCAGGGTAGTGAATTCCCGCAGCGCGAAAGGCTTCCTTGTTTATAGGTGCCGTGGTCACTGCATCGACTTGTCCGGCCAGCGCCGCCGCAATCGCAGCTTCGATGTACGCGAAACTCGCGCGTCCACTGGCGGCAGAAAATTCGCCAACGACTAACTGCTGTGCATCGATGCATCCCAAGTCGATCACACATGGACCGGCCAGCGATGTCCAAGAGTCGTTGACGCCGATTACCAATGGGGGAGCGGGCAACCCAGTTACTCGTGCGCAGGCTTGTAGCACGCCGGCATCACCCAATACCACCAACTGGCATTCGTCATGCAATGCAACCTCCGCTAATGCGCGCAAGCAGATCTCCGGTCCAACGCCAGCCGGATCCCCCATCGTTAGCGCAATTCTCGGTTTAGGGTTTCGCATGCGTGCCAAGGTCATCATCCGTTAATCCATGTCATCATCAAACCTAACCATGCCAGCCAACGATGTGT
Organism: Planctomycetia bacterium; assembly: GCA_031367855.1. Classification (GTDB taxonomy): domain Bacteria; phylum Planctomycetota; class Planctomycetia; order Pirellulales; family Pirellulaceae; genus Aureliella. Next base: position 4,459 of record JANLQO010000152.1, read on the forward strand.
TGTATTTCTCGGCCAGCGTGGCTTCCGGAACTCGTGAATGGGGAAACGGATTGCGGAAGATCGCTGAGTCGCCGAAGCTCACGCCCAGGGCCCGCGCCGCTTGAACAGCCGAACCGTTTACGTCGACGACCGACAATTGCTTGACAGCGTCTATGATCGGGATGCTCGCAATGTTCGGCGGGTCATAACAGACCATTTCGCCAAAACGATGCTCTTCGATTAGCCGTACCGCATGCGCACCGTACTGCGTTGCTAGGCACCGGTCAAAATGTGTAGGCGCACCGCCGCGCTGGAGATGACCGAGCACGACGCAGCGGGTTTCCGTGGTTAAGCGAAGCTGGATTTCGTCAGCAATGGCCTGCCCGATACCACCCAAACGCGTTTCGCGATCAGACTTCGCCGACTCAAGTGTCACCACGCCACCGTCAGGCATGACCGCTCCTTCCGCCACAACGATCAAGGTAAATCGTTTGCCCATCGCCTTCCGCTGAACAATTTTGGCGCAGACATTTTCAAATGTCCATGGAATCTCTGGAATCAAGATTACATCGCCGCCGCCAGCGATCCCAGCATGCAACGCAATCCAGCCCGCATGACGCCCCATCACTTCTAAAACCATGACGCGTTCGTGGCTGGCCGCCGTGGTATGCAATCGTCCCAGCGCATCTGAGGCGCACGCTACCGCACTATCAAAGCCAAACGTAAAGGCCGTACATCCCAAATCGTTGTCGATTGTCTTGGGAACGCCAACTACATTGATACCACCTTCGAAGAACTGCTGCGCGATCGTCAGCGAACCATCGCCACCAATACAGATCAACCCGTCGATATGAAGTTCGTGCAACGTTTGCTTGACAGAGTCAATCAATGACCCATCAATGGCTCGCGTGCTATCGCTGCCAACTTTGGCAGTGAATCGTCCTTTGTTAGTCGATCCTAGAATCGTGCCACCGCGATCCAGAATATTCCAAGTGTTTTCCAAGTTCAGTGGCATGTAAGCAACGGGATAGACCAGGCCTTCATATCCTCGCAAGAATCCAGTCACCTCATAGCCAAGGTGAACCGCCGACTTGACGCTCGCGCGAATGACCGCATTCAAACCCGGGCAATCACCGCCGCCGGTCAAAATGCCAATTTTCCTGCGTTTCTTATGCACTCAATATCACTCCGGTTATCGCCTCAACATCATGAACGCAAATAGATCGCGGACTTGGTCTGGCGTCAACGCATCGATCATTCCGTCCGGCATGAGCGATTTGCCAGAATTGCGACGCTGCTCGATATCTTCAGTGGCCAGGGTGAGTTGCTCCTTGTCGGTCTGTACGGTGATTGCTTTTTCGGTTTCGCCAACAACGACGCCGGTAATCACGCGACCATTGTGCAGGGCGATGATCGAAGTCGTAAATTGCTTTGGAACTACAGAACTGGGGTCGATAATATTCATCAGCAAATAGTCAAGATTGCTGCGATTCGCGCCGGTCAGGTCAGGGCCGATGGTTAGCCCTTCGCCGTAGAGTTTATGACAAGTTGCGCACGATTTCTTAAACAGCGCCGCACCGTCTTCTATCTTTGCTCCAGTCAGCGATTCCTGCGTCAATTCTTTCTTCCAACGTTCAATGGCCGCCAGTTTCGCTTCAGGGGTTTCTTGCACAACTCCCCACTTCGATTCCAACACCTTTTGAATGCGTGCGTTGCCGAGCGCAAGTAGCTGCCTAACCTGGGAGGCTGCTAATTCGCGTGAATCGACTTCGCCTGCGTCAATAGCCTCAATTAATTCCAGAGCATACGACTCTCGACTCGCCAAGGTGTCGATCGCCAGACTGCGATTGCCGTCTCTCAAGGCTCCCATTTGTTTCAGCAAACGCTTGGCGGTATCCTTGTGATCGAAGCTCACCAGAGCGCGAATGGCTGCGTCCGCCACCGCGCGATCGCCGAGCAAATTGAAGAAAATAGGAACTGCATCGTTATCTTTTGCAGCCGCCAACGCTCGGATCGCTTCCTCGCGAGTCACTGGTTCCAATTCGCCATTGCCAGCCATCGTCCGCAGGTCAGCTAATGCTGCCCCGTCGCCGAATAGCACCCCTAACGCATCCACCGCGAAAACTATTTGGGCATTTTTGGATGCTCGCAATTGCTTTTCGATCGTTGACCAGTCCTGCGGCGCATCGACGCGAGCCCGACCGGCCAAGCCGGCGCGAAACGCATCCAGCAATCCAACAACATTCGTTCCGTCGCCTTTCGCCACCATGCTGCTGATGTAACCCAATAATTCGCTCGTCAAAGTCGATTCTTTGTTGACTTCGTATGCCAAACGCCTGACTGCGAATTGCTGCAACTTCGGAATTGGTTTGAGCAACTCAACTTCGGCGAGGCGTTTTACCACGGGTTCAATGCCGTACCAAGTCATTAGCGTAAGATTGTTCTCTGCGGCGATGGTGCGAGCATTGTTTGGCTGAGACAAGATGGTTCGTGCCAACTCCAGCCGCTCAGGCGAATCAAATCTACGTAGCACGGAAACCAACGCCAGCAAAACATTCGGTGCAGGCTTTTGTTTGGCTAACTGCACCAAGTTCGGCAGCAAAGCCTTACGCCGAGCCTCAGTTCCGGCGGCCAACTGAACCGCTTGTTCCAGCTGCTCGAGGTTCGAACTGTGCAGCCACTGTCGCAAGTCATCGACCGAATTCAAATCCAGGGCCTCAGCGGCAAGTAAGGGTAAATTTGCCACGCCGCGAATGCGGGCCTCAGTCTGCTGGCGCTCTTGGAGGATGCGCAGCGAGTGGCGTGCTAACCAAGCATCGTGGCTGGTCACATTGCCGAGTAGCGCCAGCGAATCTTGATCGACCAGCGGTTTGGCTGGTTTGAACGGCTGGGGAGTACCGTAGGTGATGCGATAAATGCGACCACTGGTTCGATGAATACCGTCGTGGTCATGGCACTCGCCATTGTCGGACCAATCCGCTACGTACACCGCGCCCTCCGGTCCCATCTTGAGATCGACGCCGCGGAACCATGGGTTTTTCACCAACATAAAGTCCGGTTCGCGCTTACCCACAAATCCGCTGCCCGATCGTTCGAGCCGATTCACGTTTAGGCGACGACCGTGCGTGTTGCACATAAATATCTTGCCGCGGTATGCGGCTGGGAAATTTGTGCCTTGATAAATCAATCCGCCGACGTGCGAATGCCCGCCGCCCAAATCATTGGCGACTCCGTCGCGACTCTCATTCCATTTGCGAGTCGTATCCCAGTGATAATGATCCGCCGTCATATCCATCAATTCGTAAAAGTGCGGATTGGCATCCTGTCCATACATGCGCTTGAAGTGCGCGCCAGGCATGGCGTGCCAGAGGTGTCCTTGCACGTTATTAGTCATAAAGAACTGACCATCCGAGTTGTAATCCAATCCCCAAGGATTTGTGGTACCGTTACAGACCACTTCAACCAGTTGCTTGGTGGGGTGATAGCGCCACACACCGCAGTTCATAGCTGGCCGGTCCGATTGGGGCGTGCCTGGAACCCCCGGATAGGACGTATCCACAATGCCATGACGACCGTAAAGCCAACCGTCCGGTCCCCAAATCAGTCCGCTTACGAAATTGTGGCCGCAGTCCTTGCTCCATCCGTCAAGCACAATCGTCGGTTCACTATCCGGAATGTCATCGCTATTCTTGTCGGGGATAAATGAAAGCGTACCATCATGCAAAATCCAAAGACCGCCAAAGCCCCAGGTCAAACTGGTCAGCATGAATCCCTTGTCCCAGAAAACTTTGCGCGAATCGTGCTGTCCATCGTTGTCCGTATCTTCCAAGATTACCACGCGATCACGCAGTTTGGTTTCGTAGGGTCCTCCGCTGTAGGTGTAGTTCTCCGCAATCCACAACCGACCACGATCATCGAAGTCCATGCAAATCGGTTGCTGAACGTCAGGATCGCCAGCGAATAAGCTCGCCTTGAAACCCTCTGGCAACTCTATCAACTTGAGCATCTCAGCAGCGGTCGGCGGATGTTGCCCATCGGCCTCCGTATTGAAAACTTTCGGAAATTCGTTTTGTCCGTACGCCGTGCGGGCGAAAGCGACCGCCAAAATACTGACGCAGAGAATCGGTAGACAGGTGGACGTAAAGAGTGTTTTCATGCGTGCCCTCGTCAAACTTTGATTGCCAAGTTGGATCGCCTCTCAGCGATTCGAGCGTCCATTGTAACCAAACTCCATTGCAAGCGTTCCGCCTTCATTTAACTGAATTCGAACCGATACTGCCCCAAACCGGCTTGGGGTTCGGTTATTCCGTCAGGGCAAGAACTTTCGAGGAAAACGATTGGAATCGAAGGACGGCAGGATTATGCCGATGGTAACGAAACAGCCACTTTCTCCTAATTCAACGGCACTGCAACCAGTAAAATCATGAATCAATGCATACTGCTGTTACGCATCCTGGTCATGAAGATTGCAGTTCCATCAATGATTGCATTTCAAGCGTCCTCAAACGTGTCCGCACAGCAGGTGTCGATGGCGTCAACTCTGCGTTTGCCAAATGAGAGCATTTACATGCTCCGAACGGGGAATTCTGAGAAAGCACAGTTTGCCGGGGAGTCAAAGCAAAAAAACCAAGAAATTGGGTCCGTCGAGAATCAACAAAAAGTTGAGCCTGCCCCGTTGGTCGACGACTTACCTGCATCCCCTGGTCTAGGACTAGTGGACGTTGAAAAACTGGCCTGCCAGTACAACCCGACAATTCTGCGCTATTCCGCCCTAGTGGCTTCCGCGCGCGGTCGAGCGTTCCAGGCGGGCAGAATGCCGAACCCCAGTGTAGGTTACCAAGGTCAGCAGATTGGCAGCAAGGGGCAAGCTGAACAGCAGGGCGCGATGTTCAACCAGGACTTTGTGCGGCGAGAAAAGCGGCAACTCGATCGCTCGGTGGCGTCGCAGGAAATCGCGCAAGCCGAACAACGCTTGGCGGCTCAACAACAACGCGTGCTCACCGATGCCCGCAACGCCTACTATCGTGTCCTTTACGCGCAACAGCAGATTCGCGTTCTCGAAGAGCTGAAAGCGATCGCGCAAAAAGCGGTCGACATTGCGAAAATATTGCTCGACGCAGAAGAAGTCGCCAGGACAGACTTGCTCCAAGCGGAAGTCGAAAAACAGCAAGCGGAATTGCAATTAGCCAACGCACAGTACACGCTGCAAGCCGCGTGGTCGCAAATGTCGGCTGTAGTTGGCCAGCCGATACCGATGCAATCTCTGGCAGGTGACTTTTTCGCGCCCGCCGAGACCTTTGACTTCGAACAGACGCTCGCCTGGTTCTGTGCACAAAGCCCGGACGTATTGGCGGCCAATGCGAGGATCTACCAAGCTCGCAGCTACCTACAGAGACAGATTGTTGAGCCCAGACCCAATATGTCGGTGCAAGGCCTCTACAACTTTGTCGATAATGGAATTGGGGGTAGGTCCGATGCTAGTCTGGCTGTATCCGTGCCCCTGCCATTGTGGAACAAGAATGAAGGCAATATACAATCCGCGCGGCAAGAATTAATCGCCGCCGAACAATTGCTAGCGCAAGTTCAACTGCGCATTAAACAAGAGCTCGCGATCGTCATGGAGCAGTACAACCGCGCCCATTCGCAAGCCAACTACCTGAAAGACCAAATCTTGCCGCGGGTTCAACAGACGCTAGATCTAACTCGCCAATCCTACGAAGCGGGCGAAATTAACTTCGTCGCCCTTCTCACCGTGCAGCGGACTTACACCCAAAACAAACTGGCCTATTTGGATTCACTGGCTACGGTCAGAAGGTCCGAAGTCGAGCTGCGCGGTATGCTACTCAGTGGCAGCCTCACGGCTCAGTAGCAGCCAGCGCGCTAGCAATCGTGGTTCTATTGCATTATTCTGCTAGTAGGTCTGACCGCCGGCAGTAATCTTGCTGCAGCGTATGCAGGCGTCCAAAGCAACCTTTCATTCTCGCGGGTCTTTATTATGGCAGACGGTTTCAATCCGTATCAACCGCAAGCTTCGGCTCAACGGAATACTCTGCTACCCGGGCAGCGACCCGCAATTGCCACCGTTTTCGGAATACTCAACCTCGTTTTCGGGATACTCGGTGTTTGCGGAAGCGTGGCTAGCGTGGGGGGATTCGCCTTCCTTTACAGCGGCGTCTTTGACGCAAAAATGAAAGCCCAAATGAATCTGCAGCAGTTCGATGACCCCGTCTTCTTTGGTCTCTTATCCATGCAAATGGCGTTGGGTACGATCCTGTCGGTGGTCATTATTATCAGCGGAATCGGTTTGCTCAAGTTTAAGCCCTGGGGCCGCAAACTGGCCAATTTTTACGCAATCGCTTACCTGATTTTGCTTGTCGTGGGCGTAACCATCAATATTGTTTTTACGGTCATCCCAGCCATCAACGAAGCCAACAGCCTGGGCGCCTCACCCGATAAGATCGGCGGCGCCGTGGGTGGAGTACTCGGTGGAGTGTTTAGTGTCTGCTTCGGTGTCATCTTCCCGATTTGCATTCTCATTTTCTTGAACCGGCGACAATTTGTGGACCAAATCGAAGGCCGCTAATCAGAAATCGGCGTACTCATCGTAGGCGTCACGCAATAAATCCATATCTGCTGGCTGACCGGTCCAACGCCGAAAATCGTATGCTTCCGCCGCGATCAGCTGGTCGTTCTCGGTCAAGATCGTAGCTCTACCGCTTGCCCAGGCATGATTGACCTGCTGCCGAGTTAGGAGTTGATTGGTCGCCAACAGCAAGTGGATCTCACCAGCCGCTTCCAGTTGACAGAGCACCGGCAATTGATCCGCTAATGACTCGCCGACGATGACCACATTCGTCAGTGAATTCTGTTGAGACAAGGCATCCTTGAGCGTTTGCTGAATTTCGCCCAAGGGCGTGATAATTGCCGGAGATTGCTCGGCAGCAACGGCGGTTTCCGATGCCATCGTCGCTTCACTCCACAGTAGTTGACTGGGCGAGTAGTGTGAGGCCTGCATCGCTTCAAACAGGCTGTGTGTCAATCTCGATTGCCCATGGAGCCACAACAGTGTGCTCGACGCGGGTGCCGCAGTTGCAATCAAATCAAGCATTCCGAAGCCCAGATTGTCCCAACAGGCCCAGTGCCCCTGAGCCATTGGGCTGCTTTGTCGCATCGCGGAAGTGACTGCGCTGAACGTGGCGTGCGGCTGTTCGACCATCAGTAAAGCGGCTAATGGCTGAAACTCTGGAAAAAATCTAAGTGCCGTAAATTCCATTACCCGCATCCCCTCGAGAGCGGTTTGAAAGTTCTCCAATTGAACTTCAACTGTGATCACACGCCAATCGCAATGCGAGGCTTCGAATGCGCGCTCCATCAAGAATTGAGTGGGCCGACCCGCCACTGCGGCGCCAACGCAACACAGTATCGGTTGAATTTTGGATTCCATTTTGCGGCGTACTTCAACTAAGAGAAAAACAACTAAGAGAAAAACTCAGTGAACTCGTGCAGCCCGGGAAATCCGAGCGATCGCAGATCGCTTAATCCTATCGGCCCCTTGCCGTCACCACCAGCGTCCGCCAAGCGATGCATTTCCGTGGCGTAAGCTTCCAGCTTGCGGATGCAGGGTGGCGCGCTCTGAGAAGGCGAGTAATGCGAGCCTTGAAGGGCGTGGTTCTACTGTGCTCATGGGGCGCCGCGCATAAAGCCTGATACTGCTCGCTGATCGCCAGCACAGTAACGCTATATATTAAGCTCGACCTGCCCTACCGTTTTCTTTTTCCCACATTCCCAATGGGAAATGCTGGAAAACTACCTAGACTTTGGTCCATAATATCCGCCAGCCTCGGTCGCCTCGCGCTTGCGATGAAACCTCCAACTTCCGCACCATTATCAACTCCTGAAGTCCAACCATGCAATTTGTAACAGTGATGTCACGGATCCTAACCATCACCGGATTTTTCGCGGTTGCAAGCTGGCCAAGCACCCAAGTAAGTGCAGACTGGAATCGATTTCGCGGCGAAAACGGTCAGGGCGTCATTGAACAATGCAACGTTCCGCTACCCTGGGCTGAGTCCGACGTGGCTTGGAAGATCGAATTGCCGGGGAAAGGGAACGGCTCACCGATTGTTGTAGGCAAGACGGTATTCATCATGAGCGCAGCAGCTGAGAGCCAGCGCTACGCACTCGCTTACGATTTGGTTTCCGGCAAGGAACTGTGGCGTAAGCCCTTTGCCACGCAAACGCATAAAGTGCATGCAAAGAGTAGCTATGCATCCTGTACTCCCTGCGCGAATTCCAGTGCAGTTTATTTCGCCTGGGCATCCCCAGAGAATCTAACAGTTAAAGCGTTTTCGCATGCAGGTGATGAACTGTGGACCAAAGACTTTGGTCGCTACATTAGCGCTCACGGCTTTGGTGGGTCACCGATCTTGGTTGATGACAAGCTGATCCTTTCGAACAACCAAGATGCGGAGGAATTGCCACCGGGCGTGGCACCGGGCGACAGTTCAGTGATGGCGCTCGATATCAAAACTGGCAGCGTGGTTTGGGAAACACCTCGCAAGTCCGTGCGTACATGTTACGGTGCCCCGAGCGTCTACGAGGAAGCGGGCGAGAAAGTTCTGATCTTCGCCGAAACGGGCGACGGACTCTTTGCGCTGGATTCTGCCACGGGCAAGCAGGTGTGGAACAACAAGGTCTTTAGCAAACGTAGTGTTTCGTGCCCGGTAATTGTGGGCGACATCGCGATCAGCACTGAGGGCTCGGGAGGTGGCGGGAATATCCTGTTCGCAGTGAATCTCAAGGGTAATCACGAGCTCGCCTTTGAAATCAAGAATACAATTGCCCCCTATGTTCCGACACCCGTGGCTAAAGGCGAATTACTCTTCCTGTGGGCCGACAAGGGAATCGTCACCTGCGCGAGTGCGACCAGTGGCGAAACATTCTGGAGCGAGCGCATCGGTGGAAACGTATCGAGTTCACCCGTGATCGCAGGTGACAAACTGATCGGCATCGATGAAGAGGGAACCGTCACGATCCTAGCTGCTTCGCGAAGCTTTCGAGAATTTGGCAGAGTGAAACTCGGCGAAGTGACGCGCAGCACACCTTTGCTGGCGGAAAACTATGTGTTGATTCGCACCGATTCGAAGCTGATGTGCGTGGGCAAGCCCCAATGAAGCACTAAGGTTACACATGCCACTCAACGGCGCGGCGACTGTAAACGTTTAACTTGCGAGTATCAGGAATGGAGTAGCGAATGCCACGTGCATCAACGACTAAAACACTCCACTGCGATAACCGCCTCAGATCCTTTTCGTCGTTAATGATGAATTCGGTCTGGCCACGATCAGTCTCAACGGTCCAGCGGCAGGGTGGATCATTGCTGGAGATATGTACGATGCGTTCGATAACGGGGATGAACTCGCTGTTCGTCAAAGTCGTTCGGATCGCGCTGGCGGAAGCGGTGGACAACTTTGCCACCGACGGAATGCAGCACAATTCATGCCCTTTTTCATCAAAGACCGCGATCCAGTTATCCGGGTCGCTCATAGGAAACAATCGCATCGCCGATAACCCGACGTGACGATTCCTCCGCGAGTCTTCCGCAATCAAACGCCCCCGCGCATCGCACGAAAATGTATATTCGATTCCCAGTGTATCGTTCACGATATGAATACTCTCGCTGCGTTAATCTAATTTGACGACGCGGACTGGTTGGAAGGACTCAGGCGCAGGCTGGGGCGATGCATTGGCTTTGGTCTCAAGCTGCGCATGGTACAGGCGCGAATACACGCCACCGCGCTCAAGCAACTCTTCGTGCCTGCCTACTTCAACCACCCGCCCTGCATCTAAAACAAAAATACGATTGGCATTGCGCAATGTTGACAGTCGGTGCGCTATGGCGATTGTCGTCCGGCCACGAATCAAGTTATCGAGCGCGTTTTGAATCACGCGTTCGGTCTCGTTATCAACGGCAGAAGTGGCTTCGTCAAGGATCAAAATACTTGGATCCGTCAACAGCGCCCGCGCGATCGAAATCCTTTGTCGCTCGCCGCCGGACAACGTCTGCCCCCGCTCTCCGACGATGGAATCGTAACCGTCGGGAAGCTTAACGATGAAGTTGTGCGCATGAGCCGCGCGCGCCGCTTCGATGATCTCAGCACGCGACGCATCAGGGCGCCCGTAAGTGATATTCTCAGCGATGGTACCAAAAAACAGATAAGGCTCTTGCAATACGATGCCAATGTTGCGCCGATACTGCTCGACGGCAAAGGACCGAATATCGATGCCGCCCGCGGTGATCTTTCCCTGTGTCGGATCGTAAAAACGGCACACTAGATTCACGAGCGTACTCTTGCCAGAACCGCTTGGACCGACCACACCGACCAATTCACCGGGTTCGATACGCATGTCGATGCCGCGCAACACTTCGCGGCTGCCGTATTTGAAGCGGACTCCGGTCAACGTCACCTCGCCATTGAGTTTGCCGACAGCCACTGGATGGGTGGGCTCCATCACCACGGGCTGGCGGTCGAGAATTTCGTAGATGCGATGCGTCGAGGCGGCGGCGCGCTGCGTGTTCGCTAGAAAGCCACTCATCGAATCCAAACGCACATAGAACCTTGAGATATACGAGACAAAGCCGATCAAGACTCCTACCGTGATATCCCCAGTGGCAACTCGCCAAGCCCCAAATGCCCAAATGACCAGCACGCCGATTTCGTTCAAGAAGGAAACAGTCGGCCCAAAAAATGACCACAGGCGATTGACGCGAACATTGTTGTCGTAAACCACTTTATTGGCATGTGCAAAGCGAGCAATTTCACGTTCCTCTTGGGCAAATGCCTTCACCACACGAACGCCGGGAATGGCATCCGTCAGCACGCTGACCATGTCACCCCAGGCATTCGTGGCCCGCGCAAAACCATGTCGTAGATTTGTCCGTACTTTCTGAATCAGCCAGGCGTTGAAGGGAAACGGCAAGAGTGCTGCCAGGGCCAAGATCGGATCGATTCGAATCAAGATGATGGCGGTGAAGACAAACATCATCACATCGCTAATGAAATCCACCATGTGGGCCGAAAGGAAATTGCAGATGCGATCTGTATCGCTGCTAATCCGCGAAATCAGATCCCCCGTTCGTCGCCCACCGTAGTACTCGAGTGACAGTTTTTGCAGGTGACTGTACGTTTCATTGCGGATGTCGCAACTCACTTGTTCACTCGCCAATGCCAATACATAAGTTCTGGCCCAGCCCAGCGCCCAAGCCAATACGGCCGCACCAGCCAGACCAGCGATGTAAACATAGATCATTTCATAGCGAACTTTTTCGTTGACTTGCAAAGCCTTCTGCCAGGGTTCCAAAACGTTGTCGATTAACGGAATGGTGAGGTAGGTCGGAACCATGGCCGCCGCCGTCGACGCAATGGTAAGTAAGATGCCAAGGGTAATCGTGCTTGCGCGGCGTTTGGCGAACGGCATTAAGCGCATGAGCGATGCCGAAGGCGATGGGGCGGCAACTGGCGTACATGAGGGGCACGTGGGTTGGTCTTCCTGCAGCACGGCGCCGCACGACGCGCAGCGCGCCACAACTGAGTTGGTAGTGGCGGACAAGGCGCGATTGCGCACGATGGCAGAGTAGGCTGCAGCGAAACGATCTGCGCTCGATTCGCAAGCCGACGTAAACGGCCATTGGAACTTAACCTCCTCACCCTGCAGCAATTCCAGCTTTCCCAGCCCGGAAAGGACGCTTGCATGCAATTCCAAGTCTGGGCTTAATTCCCAGTATTTTGGTGGACTAGCGGCTCCGTTCGCGGCAACGTCACATTGAATCAGGCGGTCATTCGTCAGCGCGAGCAAAGTTTGAGCAAATTTCCGCTCCGCATCGAGATCCAATTCAATGAATGCAAGTACGCGTTCCTCGGAACCGATTGCCGACCTAATACTGGTTTGCCAAAATGTTGGAATTGAGGCTAACATGTCGTATGTTGAGGAGCTGTCCAGGACGTTGGAGTCTCCGCTCGTGGAATTGGACGAATTCATGAAGGATAAGCTAATTCGACCTGTGAGGTTCGGAAAAGTAAAGAAAACCCAAGATCCAACTCCCTAGTCTCGCTGCAAAAACGGCCTCAGAAAGTGGAGGCTAAGGCCCGGATATGCGGGTTAGTGAAACTTGGCACCCCAAAAATCCGCTTTGCAGCACCAGGCATTTTGCGGCGGATGACAAAGTTTGCAATTGGATCAAAAAGGTACTGGCAAGTAGTTTACCGAACTGTCAAGATAAATGACTAGCCGTTTGACCGCGATGTGCGATAATTGCGGACGGGAACTTTCAGGGCATCGGACAGCCAAGTCTTATAACTTTAGAAAAGTCGGCTTTCCAGGGCTCTATGAAACTGTCGAACTTGAGAAATTTTTTTCCCCTTCCGACTGCGGGTGGAATAAAATGGTCATTTGAGATAGTGGTCCCAGAATGTCGATTGAGGATTCTAATCTACGTTCAACGACTATCCCTCCTGCCAACGAACCACCCGCTGACGCTTAGTCGCAACTCAACTCCCATTGCACGCTAACCCCACCATGTAGTTGATTTGTTTGCTGATATGCAAACACTGAGGCTGAATATGCACTGCTAGCAACTTTACGTATGCGAACTGTACTCGGACCGCTGTCGGTGTTGAGCTTGACCTGAATTCGTATGGGTCAACCCAAGCCGATGAGCTTTACCATTAGTGCTGATCGAGATCACAAAATACATGTCAGATTCACAACCAGTAGAACCTTTAGCATTCCGCAAAGTCCTCGCACTGCGCGGGCCGAACATTTGGACGAACATTACCGTCCTCGAAGCTTGGGTTGATTTGGCCGAGTTGCGAAATGCGTCCACCCACGAGATGGACGGATTCAATGAGCGACTGAAGTCATGGCTGCCTACACTCGTCGATCACCGTGGAAGTATTGGCGAGCGCGGTGGCTTCCTCGAGCAACTGAGGCGCGGCAGCAACTTGGCGCATGTGCTGGAACATGTAGCGCTTGAGCTGCAATTCTTGGCAGGTAACGATGTTCGATTTGGCCGTGCGGTTCCCTTGGATGAGCCCGGTGTTTACCGAGTGGCGATCGAGTATATGGAAGAAGCCGTCGGACGTTCGGCCTTGGATCTGGCCAAGCGATTGGTCCTGGCCGCGGTAGCCTGCGAGGATTTTGATGTTAAGGCAGAAGTCGCTGCGCTCCGCGAACAGGCTCAAGATGTTTGCTTGGGTCCAAGTACTCGCTCCATCGTCGATGCTGCCAAACGTCGCGGCATTCCGTTTACTCGCATGAGCACCAATAGCCTCGTGCAACTCGGGTACGGTTCCATGCAGCGTCGCATTTGCACCGCTGAAACTGATCGCACGAGCGCTATCGCTGAATCGATCGCACAAGACAAAGAACTCACACGCCGATTGCTTCACAACGCCGGTATACCGGTGCCCATCGGTCGCGCAGTCGAAAACGCCGAAGACGCTTGGGAAGCGGCGCAAGACATCGGATTGCCTGTGGTTGTGAAACCTCAGTACGGCAATCATGGCCGCGGTGTGGCGACCAATCTTCATACTCGCGAAGAAGTGCTGGCCGCCTACGCAGCTGCGCTGGAAGAAGAGTCGACGATCGTTGTCGAGAACTTCGTTGAGGGCGACGATTACCGTTTGCTAGTCGTCGGCGATCATATGGTGGCCGCTGCCCGACGCGTGCCCGCGCAAGTAGTGGGTGATGGCAGTTCGACTATTCGACAACTTATCGACATTGTCAATCAAGATCCCCGCCGCAGCGATGGTCACGCCACGGTTCTGAGTTTTATCAAAATCGACGCCGTCGCTGAATCGGTGCTTGCCCAGCAGTCCATGACGCCTGAATCCATTCCGGCGCTCGGACAGAGAGTCCTCATTCGACGCAATGCAAACTTGAGCACCGGCGGTATGGCGATTGACGTCACTGCCAAAGTGCATCGCGATGTGGCCGCACGCGCCGTGGAAGCGGCCAAGATCGTCGGGCTCGATATTGCCGGCATCGATGTGGTGAGCACCAGTATCGAAGCCTCGATGGAGTCTCAAAACGCCGCGATCGTCGAAGTCAACGCCGGCCCCGGCTTGCGAATGCACCTCGAACCTTCCGAAGGTCAATCGCAACCCGTCGGTGAAGCCATCATTGATTCGTTGTTTCCCGCTGGAAACAACGGCCGCATCCCGGTAGTCGCTATCACAGGCGTCAACGGAAAAACTACCGTCACGCGTCTGATCTCGCACATTATGTTTGTCCAAGGACGTCGCGTCGGGATGACAACTACTGACGGCGTATATGTGATGGGCCGTCGCATCGATAAAGATGATTGCAGCGGACCCAAGAGCGCTCGTCGCATCCTGAGCAATCCGCTGATCGATGCTGCCGTTCTTGAAACTGCGCGAGGCGGAATCCTGCGCGAAGGACTCGCCTTCGATCAGTGCGATGTCGCTGTTGTTACCAACATCGGCGAAGGCGATCACCTGGGCCTCAGTAACATTAACACTTGCCAACAATTGGCGGATGTCAAACGCACGATCGTTGATGTGGTTTCACCACAGGGTCACGCGATCCTCAATGCGGACGATCCGTTGGTCGTTTCCATGGCTCCAAAATGTCCTGGTTCTGTGGTCTTTTTTTCTCACTCAGCCGACAATCCGTACTTGGTCGAACGCCGACAAGCCGGCGGTCGTGTCGTGTTTGTGCGCGATCAATCGCTCGTGCTCGCGCATGGCGATTCCGAATTTGCGTTGATATCGCTGGATAAAATTCCGATCACGCACGGCGGACGGATTCGTTTCCAAATTGAAAACGTCATGGCTGCCGCTGCCGCAACTTGGGCGCAAGGCATTCCCGCCCAAGTGATTCGTGCTGGACTGGAATCCTTTTCTGCGAATCTGGATGGCAGCCCTGGTCGCTTCAACATGGTCGAATGGGGCGGCGCGACCGTGATCATTGATTACGGTCACAATCCATCCGCCTTGAAAAACGTGCTGGATGCAATCTGCAGCTACCCCAGTAAACGACGTATCGCGCTCTACTCCACCGCAGGTGACCGCCGCGATGATGATATGATTCGACAAGGTCAAATGCTTGGGCATTTCTTTGATCGTGTTGTGCTGTACGAAGGGGCGTACGTCCGAGGTCGCGAACCAGGCGACATCATGCAATTGTTCCGCGAAGGCATGGCCATCGGCGCGCGTATCAACGATTACTTGTGTTTCGCCAGTTGGACCGACGCCGTAAACTGTATCCTCAGCGATGTCCAAGTCGGCGATCTGATCCTGATCCAAGCTGACTCGGTCGACGAATCGGTAGCATTCTTCCGCGACCTGATGACTCGCACCAAAACGAAGTAGCGGTACTGTCCCCCTGGGCTGCGTACCGAGAGATGACAGCTTATAATCTGAAACACACAACCGCTCGTCGATCGAAGTCGAGCACGCAGTTCACTGTCGAGCGGGTGCTAGCACTGGAAGGAGCACGGCGAACGCCATGGTTGAGCGTCGCGCCGTACTGGCTGTTAATCGCTCTGTAAAACGAGCCGCCTTAACACTCGCCGATGTCATCGCCGAAGTGGCGGGTCAGCCTGCGCTCAAGTCAGCCATGGATTCATTGGCCACAGAGCGACGCGTAACGTTCGATTCTGTCTGGCCAACCGCCATCGCGCCGATTGCGGCTGGTTGCTATCGAGCTGACCCGAGACCGCTGCTCGTCATCCTGGCTCAGATCGCCGAAAGCGAATCGGTCGCGGCCGAGCTAGGTGAATTGCTTGGCGAGCGCGTCGATGTCTTTCCCCCAGGCAGTGAAGAAACGGAACTCGAATCGCTGCAACATCAAGAAACCGCTCAGCGACTACACGTGCTCAGCGGACTCTACAATTACTCTATCGCCGGTCGCGATTCGAATGAAGCACAGCAGCTTGTGCCTCCGATCATCGTGACGACGCTGCAGGCATTGCTGCATAGTGTCCCGAGCCCCAATTCGCTTGAAGGCGACAAGCGGATCATCGCCACCGGTCGGCGCGTCGATGTGGACGATCTGCGAAACTGGTTGGTGCAGGCCGGCTATCACGCGACCAGCTCTGTGCAGTTACCAGGCGAGTTCGCCATGCGCGGTGGCATCATGGATATCTATCCGCCTGACGAGCCGATGCCAGTCCGCATCGAGTTATTCGACAACGAAGTCGAATCGCTACGTACGTTTGACATCACTTCACAACGCAGTATCGAGCAACGCAGCGAACTACAACTGCTGGCCGTTCAAGGCTCGGTCGCGCAAGACGGATCGCTGCTGGATTACCTGACTGAACGCACGGTGGTTTTCGTCCATGAACAGCGCACCATTACGGCCGCAACCGATGCGTTTCTGCATCGCGTGCCATTCCCAGAACGATTCCCAGCTCCGGAAACCGCTTGGAAACGTATTGGCGAGTTCCCGATCGTCTACTCGTCGCAACTGTGCGAAGAAGGTTATCTGGGGAATCTTGTGCGTCTGCCATTAGGAACCGTCGAGCGGATCGGCGGTGACCTAGAGCGACTGGCGAGTGACATCGATCAACATAGCGGCTCGCGGAATGTCATCGTCGTGGCCATGAATGCCGGCGAGCGCGATCGCCTGCGCGAGTTATTGGCAATCTCGAAAGCAACCCAAGAAGATCGGCTAGAAATCGTTATCAGCCAACTGCAAAATGGATTTGAAGTATTGCCCAGCGGCACGCTGTTATTGACTGCAGGGCAGTTGCTGCGACGATCGCATGTACGCCGCGCGACGAAGCGAACCAAGAGTCGACCCATTGATAGTTTCCTTGACCTGCGCGAGGGTGATCTGGTCGTCCACTTGTCGCATGGTATCGGAGTTTATCGTGGCACGAAACTGCTGGAGAAACATGGCCAGCAGTTTGAGCATCTTGAGTTAGAGTTCGACGCGGGTACTAAGATCTTTGTACCGAGTTCCAAGATTGAATTGGTGCAGCGTTACGTGGGTGGAACCAAGAGTCGCCCAAAACTGGCGAAAATCGGCGGAATTTCTTGGGCGAAACAGAAGAAAGCCGCGCAGGAAGCTGTCAAAGACATGGCTGTCGAATTGCTTGAATTGCAAGCTCGACGTGGTAGCCAACCCGGTATCGCCTTCGGGCACGACAGTATTTGGCAAAATCAATTCGACGCTTCTTTTTCTTATGTCGAAACGCCCGACCAGCTGACCGCGATTGCAACCGTCAAGAATGACATGACAAGTTCAAAGCCCATGGATCGGTTGATTTGTGGGGATGTCGGTTTTGGCAAAACAGAAGTCGCAATGCGCGCCGCATTCAAAGCCATCGATAGCGGTTATCAAGTTGCAGTGCTAGTTCCCACCACCGTCCTGGCAGAGCAACATTACAAAACGTTTCGCGAACGGATGGCCGAGTTCCCGTTCGATATCGAGAAACTCAGCCGCTTTGTTTCGCCTCGCAACCAACGCGAGACGATCAACGGCATTCACACCGGCCGCGTTGATTTGGTTGTCGGCACGCACCGCATCGCTTCGAAGAATCTCAAATTCAACAACTTGGGACTGTTGATTATTGACGAAGAGCAACGCTTTGGTGTCGAGATCAAAGAGCGCCTCAAACAGATGCGATCGAACGTCGATGTGCTGACCCTGTCTGCGACACCGATCCCGCGAACACTGCACATGTCATTGGTAGGTGTCCGCGACATCTCGAATCTCGAAACACCCCCCGAAGATCGCTTGAGCGTGGAAACACGTTTGGTGCGTTTTGACGACAACATCATCCGCAACGCCATTTTGCGCGAATTGAATCGCGGCGGACAAATTTATTTTGTTCACAATCGTGTGCAAGATATCGAAGAAGTGGGCGCACGACTGAAACGCATTTGCCCCGAAGCCAATATCGTCATCGGTCACGGTCAAATGGAGGAAGGTGCGCTGGAACAAGTGATGATCGATTTCATCGAACATCGATTTGACATCTTGCTCGCGACAACCATCATCGAAAGCGGTTTGGACATTCCGAACGCGAACACCATCTTCATTGACGAAGCCAATCGTTATGGCCTTTCAGAATTGCATCAGTTGCGTGGCCGCGTTGGTCGTTACAAGCACCAGGCCTATTGTTATCTACTGGTAGATCGACATAAGCATCTTTCGCCCGATGCAGCCAGGCGATTACACGCGATTGAAGAATACAGCCAAATCGGTGCTGGATTTGGCATCGCCATGCGCGACTTGGAGATTCGCGGTGCTGGCAACTTGCTCGGCACACAGCAAAGCGGCCACATCGCAGCGGTTGGCTATGAATTGTATTGCCAGTTGCTCGGCAATGCCGTGCGCGAATTGACGCATCAACCACCGAAATTGGCGATCGAAGTCGAGATCGATTTGCCCGTCAAAGCCTATTTGCCGAACGAGTACGTACCCGAATTGCGGCAACGTATCGATATCTATCGCAGGCTTAGCCGTGTGACCGACATCAGCGAACTCGATGACATGAAAGCCGAGCTCGCCGATCGTTTTGGTCGGTTGCCGCGCCCTGTAAAGTGCCTGCTGGAAGTTGCTGAGCTAAAGATCGACGCGTCAATTTGGTTCGTCAAAGCCATGCAGATTGAAGACAATTACATCGTGCTCACTTACGCCAACAAGCAGCGCATCGAGCACCTCGCCAAACTGCATGACCGCCGCTTGCGAGTTGTCGATTCGCAAAAAGCCTATTGGGTCACTCAGCCCAAACACGGCAAAGTCGACTGGATGCGCGAAGCCAAAGAACTCTTCCGATCCAGTTGAGTGAACTGCGACCAAGAACATGCATTCTTTGAGTTGGTGGGTTGCTCCTGCCGGATGCGACCATCGCTGAGGCACGCACAACCCAGGTGGCTTGGGCCATCCTTATCAACGCCGTCAACGTCTGTATTGGCTGAACCGCTGGGTAAATCCTTGTGACGGACAGGTGTGACGCATATCGGCAATTCTGAACAGTGTCGTTTGACTTGTCGAAAAGCTTCAAAAGCCACCCCCAAAGGTGGGCGCGATAGTCTGTCTCTCAGGAACTCAATTCGTTGCGTTGCTCAGGTGGTATTTAACCGACATGCAGCAAAACCGCAGGACCTAGCAATAGCTAAGCCGTGACTAGCTGCTTGTGTCTAAATCGTCTCCATACAATCCATGCTGCAACTGTACCCAAAGCAGAGTAGAGCATCCAACGCCCGTCTTCAGGATCGGGAGTGTGGAATTTAACAGTCGCAATCAATCCAGCTTGATTCATATTAGTCACCAGCGCCTTCGCTAACTTTCGATGCTTGACGGTACGCTGACTACTCGACCCATCCACAATCCCTATCACAAGCGGAATTTCGTCTGGGTATACAGTCAGCCAAATCGGTTTGTCGTCGTTATCGCTGGGCAAACCGCTATAGCAAATTGGCGATTTTTGTCCTTCGGTCTCTTTGAGTCCAAACTGGGTTACGGTATTTTCGACAATTAGAAGTACGTCTTCGATACTCACTTTCTTTGCTGCACGAAGATCGGATGGGAGTTGCACGATGATTTCTGTCCGAGGAACTCTGCTGCATCCAACTACACACATCATCAATATCAAGCTGAGTGAAGCCAGTTGAATCATCGCGTCAAGCGACGGTTTTACTTTGTGCAACATGTGAGTACCATTTCCTCTTCTGGACTAAGCCCTCGTCAGCTACGCCTGAACGGCAAAAACACAAATTCAACGCCGAATGGAATTTGATTTCGGTAGTTCGCATGTTTTTGCCCTCCCTTTTTTTGCCTGAGCTTTTATCGATTGCAGATATGCGCGAAGCTAAAACTGAGCTAACCTACGTCACCTTCCATCTGAAAATACCTTTTTCATATATCGATTTGACTTCACAAAAGTCTCGTTCAGAAGTACTCAGAGGTAGGGGCAAAAACATGCAGGGCAAAAAAATACATCGGCCAAAAATTTGGTGGACAGGTCTGCGGCTACATCCAACGACACAGATCATCGTTATCAAGCTCAGTGAAGCGAGTAGAATCATCGCATCAATTGAAGGCATTCCTTTGTGCATCATATGAGCCTCGTTTTCTATTGCGGACTAAGCCCTCGTCAGCTGAGCGACACCTCCCACTGTCGCTCCGCTCAACCACCGACTATTGTCTGGGCTTCGCCTAAGCGTCGTGCCAACCAGGTGGAAGTTTGGTTTGGTTGGGCGGGGGATCAATCTGCTCGTCGTCGTCGTCGCTGCGATCGGCGACGATGGCATTTTCTTCCGAGAGCCAGCGACCGAGATCGATCAGCTGGCAACGTTCACAGCAAAACGGCATGAACTTGGAATCAGATGTCGGCCGGACGGTCTGGTCGCAAGTCGGGCAACGGGGTAGGAAAGGTAAATCGGTCATTTTTAACGAGTTGTTGTTGGCGTCTTAAATGGATCGGTAGGATCACCTATGGCTTTGGTAGGTTGAGTTGAGGAACGAAACCCACCCAATGACTAAGACCATAGTAAACAACTGTGCCGAGACCGCCAGCGGTATCACGTGGGCGAGTCTCTCCGAGACTCGCAATAACCGCGATAAACTCGCGGCATCCGACTCGGAGAGGCTGTGATTTTTTGGCAAACGTGGCCGAGTCGCTCTGCGACTCGCCATCATTGCTTGATCAAAGGCGTTCATTTTCGCTGGTTTCGACGAGTCGCGGAGCGACTCGCCTACAAATCACAGCCTCGGAGAGACGGACGTACGTGCCCAATCCAAGCAAATGGTGGGTGGGTCGGGACGGCTATCGCCGTTTGACCCAACCTACAAATTTGCGCTCATGCTAGCTATGGCTTGACTCATGATCGATCTGGACATTGACGCAGTAGAACCACTATAGCCAGGCTATCGAATGGCGGGTTCGCTACCCGCAGGCACGGACCGCTCGTTTGACTAGACACTGCTCATAATCATGATGGCATTTCTAACCCGTCATCGCGACCTGATTTTTCCGGTTTCGATTATCGCCTGTATTGGCGTTATCCTGGTACCACTACCGCCATGGATGATGGACATTCTCCTGTCCGCAAATATTACGATCTCAGTGGTCGTGTTGCTGACGACCATTTCGATTCGTACGCCACTTGAGTTCAGTGTGTTTCCGTCGCTGCTAGTTGCAACCACACTGGCGCGATTGGTGCTGAATATCGCGACTACGCGTTTGATTCTTTCGAATTCGGATACCGATGCGTTGGGTGCGGCGGGCGGTGTGATTCAAGCCTTCGCGGAATTCGTGGCTGGCGATCGCATGGAAGTCGGTGTGATCTTGTTTGTCATCATTATCATCATCCAATTCTTGGTGATTACAAAGGGTGCGACGCGAGTTTCGGAGGTTGCCGCGCGTTTTGCCTTGGACGGAATGCCAGGTCGGCAAATGGCCATCGATGCGGATCTGAATTCGGGAGCCATCGACGAGCAGGAGGCTCAAAAACGTCGCGATGGGGTGACTCGGCAAGCCGACTTTTTTGGTGCAATGGACGGTGCTAGCAAATTTGTGCGTGGCGATGCGATCGCGGGCATTATCATTACGATCATCAATATTGTCGGAGGCATCTATGTTGGAACCATGCATGCCGGGCTAACGCTGCAAGCGTCGTTTGTGATGTTCACCAAGCTCACAATCGGTGACGGCTTGGTCAGCCAAGTGCCAGCGCTATTAATCTCGCTAGCGGCTGCGTTACTGGTTACACGTAGCACCCAGTCAACGAACTTGCCCATCGAGTTCCTGAATCAGTTATTCGCGCGGCCTCAAGCGCTGGCTGTGTCCGGTGCCTTTCTTGGTCTGCTGATCTTCACTCAGTTGCCGACACTTCCGCTGCTGACGCTGGGTGGCGGATGCGTGGGTTTGGCAATTATGGTTAACAAGCAACAAACCGGCGATAAGAAACGTGAAGACGACGCCAAGAGCAACGCGGCTGCCGCCAAGGCGAAGCCGGCGGAGAAGAAGGCTGAGGATTTTCTCGATGTGGATGCGATGCGAGTTGAAATTGGTGGTCAATTGCTGCCGCTGGCCGATCCAAGGAGGGGTGGTGATCTGATGGAGCGCATCAGTAACGTGCGATCGATTTTAGCCAGCGAGATGGGGATTTTGCTGCCAAAAGTTCGCCTGAAGGATAAGTTGAAGCTGCATGATTTGGCGTACGAGATTCAAATCGCAGGCAATACTGTGGC
This sequence comes from Planctomycetia bacterium, assembly GCA_031367855.1. Taxonomy (GTDB): domain Bacteria; phylum Planctomycetota; class Planctomycetia; order Pirellulales; family Pirellulaceae; genus Aureliella. The sequence goes on from JANLQO010000152.1 coordinate 26,668, forward strand.
TCGAGGAGAAGTGCACCCGAACCGATTGCTGGCAATCGACGTGGGGAATTGTACCGGCTTGATAACCGGCATCGAAACGGTTGACCCTGCTGCGGGACGTCCGGCGTTTTGGATTTTACCAGAACAGAAAGTTCAAGCGAGTCTCTACAACTACCAGATCGCTGCTCCCGGATCAGTCATTGCCACCCACGTTCAAGAAGTGGCTCGCAAACATGCCGACGAATTGCTCACTCGCGATGCGACGAAGCAATTGGTCGATCAATTAAGAGCCGTCAGTCCAACCGTTGTGGATGAATTGATCCCCGGCATGATGAAACTGTCCGAAGTGCAAAGCGTGTTACAAATGTTGCTTCGCGAAGACGTACCGATTCGGCAGTTGGGCATGATCTTTGAAACGCTCGGCGATTACGCGGGTCGCACCAAAGATCCAATATTCTTAACCGAATTCGTTCGCAATCGATTGTCTCGAACGATCTGCCAGCGATTCAGTGATGTAAACGGCCAATTGCATTTGATCACCATGGACCCGCAAATGGAAGATCGCATCATGGCTGGTATTGATCACAACGAACGCGGCTTGATGATAAAGATGTCTCCTCAGGTGATTGAAATCACCTGCCGGCAGATCGCTAACCAGGTGCGACTGCTCACTCAGGCTGGGCACAAACCGATCATTGCCGTGGGTGGACGAATTCGTGCGGCCCTGCGAATTATCACTCAAAACTCACTCCCTGACCTAAAGATCCTCAGTCATTCCGAAATCACGCGTCAGACTTCGACGATTTCAGTTGGTTTGGTTTCCGACCCAGTTACCAAGGCGTAGCAAACGACTATGGACATTCGCACATTTCGCGCCGCAACATTGCAAGAAGCACTTGAACAAGTTCGAGAGACACTTGGCCCCGACGCAGCCGTTTTACACACTCGCCAAGTCAAACGCAGCCGGATGGGGCTGTTTTCTAGCCGCCTGATCGAAGTCGAAGCGAGCGTCGAGATGCCCGTTGTAAGTCGTTTTAATAAACGATCAGCAGCCACTGCATCTCCCCTAATTGCTAACCAAGCAGCCACGCCAAGCAAGTCTGAAAAATCGGAAGCCGATCCGCATAACCCGACAACATTGGCTTCTCCCGCACGAGACCTGCCAGAGCCTAGCCTGGTCCGTGGTGGTGCTCAGGCTGCGACCATACATCAAGACACCATGCAGAAGTCAGCCCAAAGCGAGCCGCATGGCGAGGCGCCGCTCGCCCGAACTTCGCATTCTAACTCCGAAGCCGCTCAAGGCCACGCGTCGCGGTTGCCTCCAGCGATGTATGAAGTACTTTCAGAAATGTTAGATGCGGGAGTCGCGCCCGCGGATGCTAAAGCGCTCTTGCAAACGGCTGCAGAACAACTTGCGCCAGAGCAGTTGAACGACGCTTGGCTGCTGCAGGGTCGCATTTGCCAGCTCGTTAGCAAAAACCTGCGCGTGGCAGAGCCGATTGCGGTACACCAAGGTCACCAATCCGTGGTCGCTTTGGTCGGACCGACGGGGGTCGGGAAGACCACGACGCTCGCTAAGTTGGCTACCAGTTTTCAGTTGGACCATCGTTGCCAAGTGGGTCTGATTACGATGGATACCTTGCGTCCTGGAGCGGTTGATCAACTGCTCCAGTACGCCGAATCACTCAATGCCGCGTTGGAAGTTGTTAGTTCCGCCAACCAATTCTTGCCAGCCCTGCAGCGGCTAAAGAACTGTGATGTCCTTTTCATCGATACCGCCGGAAGATCACCGAATGACAGCCAGCAGATCGGCGTTTTGCAAGGATTACTCCAAGCCGCACAACCAACCTCGATCCAGTTAGTTGTGAGTGCTACAAGTTCCATGGGCCACGTTCAAGCCGCATTAGAGCAATTCGCACCGCTCAATCCGACTGGGTTAGTGATCACAAAGCTGGACGAAGCGGTTGGCTTCGGCGCGTGGCTGGCAACCTTGCAGAACTGCGATTTACCAGTCAGTTACTTGACCCACGGACAACATGTACCACGTGATTTCTCCTCAGCCAGCCGCCGCCGACTTGCCAGCTTGCTGCTAGGGCACGCCAATCAACCGGTCGCATGAGGACTGTGCCATTTGACTTATTCGATCGCCAAGTGCCTTGCGCCGGCGGACGCCCGCGCTCCGGAAGACGACAATCGCGTTAGATGTAGTTGAACAAGGTCAACTTGGTGACTTGACCCATCAATTGCAAAGATGCTTCCAGTGCGGCTTGGCGTCCCTTTAGGTCTGAAATGACTGTCGCGAGGTCAGCATCCAACTCCTTCGATTCAACCCCTTTAAGCAAGAGCTGTTGGTCCGCCGAACTGCTTTTGATACTTTCGATCGACTGCTGACGCGAGCCAACGATGCCGCGGGCCAGCGAAAGTCGCTGCAGATCGGCATCAATTGCATCGACGATTTGGGGTAGATCCTCTTGACGAGTGTCGGAGATTGCTGATTTCAAACGAATGAGTGAATTAAATATACCTTCGACTTGCACTCCGCTTACGTCCGTAGCTTGAATCACACTGGTGACGCCGGTGGTTGTCCCAGCTGTGGAACTGGCGCCACGGGCAACTAGGCCCAAGCCCGTAGCGGCTTGGCTACCACCCACATTTGCAATCGATAGTGGTTGGGCACCATCAGGCGCTGTCAACTTCAAACCGTTACCCGAGGTTGCAAGCGAGGCGACTACGCGCATGGCTGCATTAAAGTTTGTCGAATTATTGTTGATGCGATTGATGACGTCGTTTACAGTGAGTGCACCGTCGAGATTCACGCTAAAATTCGTTCCATCGGTGCGCGTGATGAGCAAATCATCGGTCGTATCACTAATGAAAATGCCCTGTCCGAAATTTAATCGGCTTAGTGGTGTATCGTAGTCGAAGGTCCTTAAACCCAGTCGAGTAGCGAGATCACCACCGTTTTCAGCGATGGTTAAGGTTGTTCCGCTTTCTGTACTGCGAATTGCCAGATGTCGCCCCGAAGGATCGAGGCTGGCTTCGACTTTTGCCCCTGAGCGGCGGACGATGTTCAGCAAATCTTCAACGGTGCTTGCGCCGGTGGTTGAAATATTATAACTCTTGGCACCTTGCTTGATCGTGAACGATTCACCGGAAGCGATACCTGTTCCACCGAGCAACTGCAATAACGATGTGTTAGGACTGGTCTTGGGGTCTAAGTCTCTGCCAATGATAGGTGAAGTGGTGAGGTTGCCTGTAGTTACGATTCCGAGATCGCCGGCCGCATTGCCACCGCCAACTTCGTGAATGTTGATGAATCCCGGCTGGCCGTCCTGATAGGCAATCTCAAGTCCATTGGCGCCAATGGTGGCCGCCAAAGTACGTCCACTCAGTTGTTTTGCGTTGATCGCGTTCACCACTTCGCTCAAGTTGTACGCGCCTGACAAGTCCAATTCGATAGCGTCAACATTGTCGCTGAACGCAATCGCTCCACCACGAATGCCTTCGCCTCGGTTGAGTAACGCGAGCGGCGTCGCAGGATCTAATCGCGGATTCAGATCGGCGGATCCCACCACGAAATCACTGCGCACTCCAAAGGTGTCCTCCGCCGTAACATTGGCCGCAACGGTTGAGGCCGCATCCGAAATCGTCAGCAGTTCATCATTCTTCCCCGTGAACCGCATCGCATCGTTCACGGACTTAAATGGGAGTGATGCGACGTTACTACCCCCAAAAATGTACTGATCTTGAAACTTAGAATTACCAAGTTCTGTTAACCGAGCGTAAGCAGCTTGCAATTGGGCGTTGGCTGCGCTGCGTTCTTCAGCCGACAAAGTACTATTACCCACTTGTACGGCTAAGCCACGCATATCCGTCATGATCGTTTGGGCTTGCGATAGTACCGACTCGGTCGCGGACAACAGGGTGTCGGCGCTGGCGAGGTTGGTATCCGCTTGAGCCTTGAACTCGAGTTGTCGCTGGGCAGCTAGAGTTCGAATCGCTGCACCCGGGTCTTGGCTGGCGCGTTGTATTCGGCGACCAGTGCTCAATTGTGTTTGCAGGTCGGTGATGGAATTTTGGTCGGTATTGATTTGGTACAATAGCCGTGTGATGGATAGCGCGGATGAAGATCTCGAACTACCAACGGGATAAAAACTCGCAGTCATAATTTCCTATGTCGCAAAGGATTGCGTACTGCCTCATTTACAATTTCATCAATGTATCGAGCAATTCGCTGGAGGCTTGAATCACTCGGCTACTGGCTTGGAAGGCACGCTGATAGAAGATCATCTTTACCGCCTCTTCATCCAAGTTTACACCCGTGATGCCCAGCAACTTTCCTTCTAGCACCTTGTAGTAGTTTTGTAGCCCCTCAGTGACGCCCGATTGAACGTTGATGTCCTGTGTGGTGCGTACTACCAAATCTTCGAAACTCTGTTTGATCGACCTACCCCCCAGTCGCTCGAGCGGTTCGTCGAACGCTTGAGCCAATTTCAATGCGTTGCCCGTACCTCCCCCCACTCCAGCGCTGCTGGCGGCGAACATCCGTGGATCATTGGCAACGACCGAATTCACGGCAATGGTCGCTGCAGAATTGCCTTCAAAAAACGTGTTGATACCCGCCGCCGCTAGAAAATTGGTTGAATCGTTCTGGAATGAGAACGTGATCTTGTCCGAGTCGGATTCAATACGCAGTTTACCTTCAGGCGTCAAACTAGCGCTGATGCCGGCGATCGCGTTGATCGACGCAGTTACATCCGCAAGCGAACTGTCACTCGTGCCACCATTCAACTGCACACGCACCACATGTGTCTTCGTTAACCCCGATAATGAATCGACGACCTGAATTTCGAACTCGCCATTCTGGATTTTGACCGGTAGTCCGGCGAGGTCGATCGCACCGCTGACGTCGTCCGCTGCATTGGTGCCCGTAACACTGCTAAAGCCCGACAGGCCTTGGCCCTGAGTGTGAATGAGATTGAATTGTTCGATCAAATCTCTGGCAAATTGATCCAAATCCTTGGAAGCAGAACCCGCCGCGCGATCCCGTGCGTCATAGAATCCCTTCAACCGCCCACTGGAAACTTGCAGCGGAGAATCTGTGTCGGCTAGTCGAATTTCGATAACGGAGTCGTTCGCGCGCTGATCAACACTCGCAGCAACTTTGCGTTGCAAACCATCGGATACTAAGTACTCGCCGCCAACGAAGACCGTGACCGCACCACCCTGTTGCTCTACGGCACGTATGTCCACGATCTGAGCAAGGCTATTGAGCATCTGTTCACGTTCATCGCGCAGGCCCACAGCGTCGCTTTTGATCGATCCGCCCCCCTCGATTTCGACAATCCTGGTGTTTAGTTTGGCGATGCGTTCGGTTAAGCGATTGATTTCCGATGCCGAATCGCGGATGCCCTGGTTCAGCGTGCCCTGCAGGCTGACCAGTTGTGAGTTGATATTGCGAATGTCTGTCGATAGCGACTTGCCGCGCTCAATCACCAATCGACGCAGCGACGCGTTGCCGGGTTGATTTAGCACGTCTTGAATGCTGCCTGAAAAACCAGCGAGCTTGGAACTTAGGTCGTTATTCGACAGTTCACTAAAGACTGATTCAATTTGACCGTACAGGTCATCGATTGTCTTGCTACTTTCAAGATTGCTCAGCGTCTCGCGTAGTTGCCCCGCGGTAAAGTCGTCGAATTTTTGAACGACACCGTTGGCGCGCACTCCGTAACCGAGCAAGACGCCACCAACCAACACAGCCGGGCCGGTACTTTGAACCAGCTCTTGGCGAATGTATCCAGGCGTGTTCGCGTTGGCGACGTTGTTGCTGACAACCTGCAGGCCCAGTTCGCTAACCTGAAGCGCATTTGCAGAGGTCTGGATGGTGGCGAACAAGGACATGATCGAGCTACTTCCAAAATAAAGGTGTCTGACACCTTTTTAAATTTGTGCGTCGAGCAAATGACCGCCACCGGTGTCTGCGTGGCCACTTGAAGCGTAAACACTTCCCTCCAGTTGGCCGTAGGAGAGTAACTGGATAGATTCGCTGGCGAAGCGTTCGCACTGACTGATTAGAACCCAGATCGCCAAGTGCAATCGTCGCAAGTGATCTATCTGTCGCTTGGCTGTTCGAATGCGTTCGCGCCGCGCGCGAACAGCCCAACTCGGCAAGGCTTGCGCTAATGAGTACAAATCGGCATGGGGTAAATCTAGGTGCTTCGCTTCATCTAAAATCGCTTGTCGAGCGGCTTGCAAACCCTGAATCTCCACCAGCAATCCGTCCGCAGCCATCGTTAGCTCTTCCAATCGTCTGATGTTGCCAGTGACTGCTGCCAGTTCCTGCTGGGCGATCCAAGTGGACCAGCGACCGCAGATGTCCATGAGTTGAGTTAGATAGGATTCAAGGCGATCGTCCATGGATTCCATGTTCACTCCAATCTCCGTTTAAACCCCCAATCGCAGTATCACACCTCTGTTAATCGGCATGAATTGAAACCCGATCCACGCAGAGCTGGAATTCTTTGCGGAATGGCAGGCTTCACGCTGCAGAATTACCCTCGCAAGTTACGTATCTTCTCTGCGAATCGCATTTGCCAACCTAAGATGCTACTATATCGACACCGCGCATTTGCTAGCCTTCGACTCCTCCTGCCTCAGCGAGTTCACCGATGCTTGATAGATATTGGCTCACTAGAGTTTTCGCGCCGCTGTGCGCTCTCGTGGCATTCACGTTGGCGAGCGCCGATGGTCCAACCGATAACGTGACAACTCAAGTTCGACCCGTTCCGCCGCTTGGCATCGAGGTTCCCGAAAAAGTAAAGACGGAATTGTTGAGCAAGTCGCAAGGTGTCCGCGAAGCTCTGGCGAAACTCAATCTCAATGTCATTTCGAGATCACAGATCGAAGTGATTCCGCGGGCGGTCGAATTGGCTGTCGAACAGGGAATGTTCTATGTCGACAATGAGCTCGCTTATGCGAATGAGCTGCTAGCTTTGGCTCAACAGCGTTTGCAAGCCGCTGCTGCAGGGAAACGCCATGCTCAGTTGCTTGAGCTGACAATGGAAAGCAGTACCGATAAACCGAAACTGCTGGCGGGTGGCTATCGCTCGCGCATTGACGGTTCGATCCAGCCCTATGGTTTGGTCATTCCAGCGGGCTGGAAAGCGGATCCGTTGAAACCCGTGCGCCTCGACGTGTGGTTGCACGGACGCGGCGAGAAGGTCAGCGAAGTTGCGTTCATGCATCAGCGCATGCATCAACTCGGAGAGGTCTCGCCGCCCAATACGCTCGTCCTCCACCCCTATGGTCGGTATTGCAACGCGTTTAAGTTCGCGGGTGAAATCGATGTGCTCGAAGCGATCGAAAACGTCAAACTGCTTTACCCCATCGACAATGCAAGAATTGCAATTCGTGGTTTCTCGATGGGTGGGGCGGGTTGTTGGCAGCTCGCCGTTCACTATCCACAACTATGGGCGGCGGCCAATCCAGGTGCCGGATTCAGTGAGACGATGGAGTTCTTGCGAGTCTTTCAGAAGGAGGACTTTAAGCCCACGGACTATCAACGCAAGTTGCTGCATTGGTACGATTGCCCTGACTGGACGAATAACTTGCGCAACGTGCCTACAGTCGCTTACAGCGGCGAGATCGACAATCAGAAGCAAGCCGCTGACGTGATGGAGGCGGCTTTCAAGCTGCGCGGTATGACGCTGTCGCATGTAATCGGCCCCCAAACCGCGCACAAGATCCTGGATACATCGAAGCCCCTAATCCAGCAACAACTCGACGTCGCGCTGGACGCTGGTCGTACCTCGGTTCCAAAAACCATTGACTTGACGACTTTCACACTGCGTTATCACGAACTCGCCTGGCTGAGTATCGAGGGGCTCGAAAAGCATTGGGACGAATCGATCGTTCACGCAGAACTCGGTAAACAGCAGTTACGAGTTCAATCAAAAAACATCGCTCGCATCAAGCTGCAATTTGAAGATCATGACTTTCCATTCGCAATCGACCAACCCGTCACCCTAGTAGTCGATGCGCAGGTTCTGGTCGCCCCGTTTCAAAGCGTCGGCAAGTCCAAAGTTCTGTGGTTGACGAAAAACTCCATCGGTATGTGGGAAACGCATATCAACTCCGGAGTTCCAGACAAAGCGCTCGTTAAGCGTCCAGGCCTAACAGGCCCCATTGATGACGCATTTATGGATGCCTTTGTATGGGTTCCTCCCATTAAGTCCGAGGCATCCAACCCAACTTGGTACGACACTGAATACCAACACGCGACGCGCGAATGGCGACGTCATTTTCGCGGCGACATCGTTATCAATGCACAGACCAGGGACATAGACCTGGCTAACGAAAATTTGGTTCTTTTCGGAACGCCTGCCACGAATCCGCTTATCGCCAATGTCCTTCCCTCACTACCAATCGAATGGACTGACACAAAACTTCGCGTTGCGGGAGTTGAATACGACGCGCGAACCCATGCTCCGGTTTTAATTTATCCCAACCCGCTGAATCCGGATCGCTACATCGTTATCAATAGCGGCTTTACGTTCAGGGAGTTCGCCTACCTCAATAATGCGCGGCAAATTCCCATGTTGCCCGATTGGGCGGTTGTCGAAACTTCACAAGGCGCTAATAACGTCATGCCTGGCAACGTCGTTAGCGCAGGCTTCTTCGACGAGAATTGGAAATAATACGCTGGGTCTTAGTCAGTTTCAGCGGGCTTGTTTAGCAAGATCCGCACACGTGTAGCCCGATCATCGGAGACCTCCAGCACTTTGGCTGTTGCGACTTCCAGGTCGACAACATCCCCTGCGGTGACCAACCGCTCGGCGAAGTGCATCATCAGGCCGGAGATGGTATCGACGTCGACTTCACCAAAGCTAAGGCCGAGCTTGCGTTCTACGTCAACTACGGCCGCGCTGCCGAGCACGATGAACGCTTCGGGACCGTCTGGAACGATGTCTGGGTCTTCAACGTCGAATTCGTCAGCCACGTCGCCAATGATTTCTTCAAGCACATTTTCCAGCGTTACGATGCCGATCACGGTCCCGTATTCATCAATCACGAACGCGACCAATTGATGCGTTCCTTGAAAGTGCCGCAGCAGTTTGCTGATAGGCATATTCTCAGGCACTTTTTTCGGCGGACGCATAACGGATTTAAAACTGAAGCCGGCTTCTAGGTGTCTCGCAACCAAATCCTTGACGTGCAGAACGCCGAGAACTGCATCCAGGGAACCGTCGCAAACTGGATAGCGAGTGTGCTTAGTGCGTCGAATCATGTCGAGCGTGTCTTTGAGGGGTTCGTTGATATCAACAAAGTCCACTTCGCCACGAGGCACCATGATTCGCCTGCAGATCAAATCATCGAACTCAAAAACAGCGTCCAGCAAACGATGTTCAGAACCGGTCAAGTTACCGTGGATGTGAGCCTCGCGGAGCAGCGCGCGAATTTCTTCTTCGTTGTAGGGCACTTCCAAATCGTCGCCAGACTTCAGTCCAGCCATCCGCAGCAACCAAGTCGTAGCCGCATTCAGTCCGATCATCAATGGGTAAGTCATCAAGTAAAACGCTTTCAGTGGTACAGAGCACCATAGCAGCAAACTCTCCGGCTGCCGGATCGCAAAAATCTTAGGAGCCTGTTCGCCGATCACCAAATGCAGGGCAGTGATCACGGTAAAACCGCAGATGAAAGGGATCGTACGGATGGCGGTAACGGAGGTGATGCCCATGCCGCTGAGTAAGGGTTCGATCAAGGATGCAAAAGCTGGCTCGCCAACCCATCCGAGAGCGAGCGATGCCATGGTGATACCCAGCTGACAGGCAGACAGCGAGCGTTCCAGTCGCAAGGCTAACCAACGGGCAGTCTTAGCAAAGAAGCGTTTGGCCACCACCATTTGCTCGACGCGGCTAACTCGCACCTTTACTAAGGCAAATTCTGCCGCTACAAAGAAACCGTTGGCGATCACCAAAAACATCGCCAAAAGCAGAGAGAGCAGATCCGACCAGGCAGGCATTTAGTTACGTGTCGTTAGAGGATTTTTCGCAGAACCAACTGCGAAGTGCTCAACCAAACATGGTTTCAGCTACCACATTGTAGCGGACAATTCATCCAAAGATACAAGACGGTCACGATCTTCTGCTGTCAGCCGTGTGCGCTAACTCTTGGGCACTTCGTTTGGCACAGAATCCGGTTTCGCTTTGGGATTTGCTGGCTCGACTGCTTCGTCCACTTCGAGCAGTTTTGGGTCAAGCGGTTCGTTTTTTTGATAGAGCTCAAGTATTTTCCTGGCGACTTTCTTCTGTGGCTCGGCCGCCAACTCAACTACTTTTTCTTGCCAGCCGATCGCTTCCGCAAACTCTTTCTTCAGCCCATATGCGGCCGCCAACAAAGTCAGATCGCTTACATCTTTGTATTCGCTTAGCTCGCATACTGCTTTGGCAATTTCTACGGCCGCGGCCGCATCGCGAATGCTCTCGTCTTCGCAAGTAGTCAGCAACCAACCTCGGTTCTGTAAAGCAAGAACATATTTCGGAGCCAACTTTAATGCTTCTTTAAAATCCTTGTCGGCCTTGGCATATTGCTTCAGCATTTGATAATTGAATCCCCGGTTATTGTAGGCGACCGCCGTTCCCGGTGCGAGTTCGATGACCTTGCTGAAGTCGTCGATGGCGTCTTGGGCCTTTCCCAACTGAAACTTGATGAAGCCCCTTCCCATCCAGGCAGCGACGTTCGAAGGATCCATGGCGATCGCTTTGTCGTAGTCCTCAACCGCCTTGTCAACATTTCCGAGTAGTTTCTGCGCGATTGCTCGTTGTTGAACATAAACCGCACTTTTGCCATTGATCGCGATTGCATTCGTATAATCCTGAGCAGCCTCTTCGTACTTTCCCATTGACATGTAGACACTGGCGCGATTGACCAGAGGCACTTCGTCTTTGGGATCTTTTTCGATCGCTTGGGTATAGTCCGCAATCGCCAGGTCATATTCACCGATGGCCGCCTGGAACAACCCGCGACTTGAGTATGCGTGCGCTGCTTCGTAGCCCAGTTCGATTGCTTTGTTGAAGTCTGCGAGTGCTTTCTCGTTGTCAGTACCAGCCCAGTGCGCGCCAGCGCGAAGCGTGTACAGTCGACCTTCTTGCGGGTTCGCCTCGATCAGCTCGTCGTAGACCTGTACCGATTCAGCCAATCTCGCGACATTGGCTTTCGCCACAGCTCCCTTTTGACCGCTGAACGTTTGGATGATATAAGAATTGCCGCGCTCGCCAGTAACGGTCAGCAAGTCACCTTTCTCGATGGTGTCAATGATTTTATCGTTGAGCTTCAGTTTCATTCCAACTCGGGCGACCACAGGCTCGGAAAAATTAGTCGCTAGCACGGCTGCCGACGCGGGGCTGGTGGTAGTTACCGCTGGCTGCTCCTGCGCGCCTGCGGGATTGCCGATGGAACAAACGGTTGCAACAGTCAAACAAACGCACGTCCATCGTGAGTTTGTGGCAGTGGAAAGCATGGTCATAGGGAGCCATCGAACAGGTTGGAGGACGGGACTTCTGCCAACTCGAGTGCTCTGTAAAATCCAACCTATACAAAGCATCAGCGGCGCGTAACGTTCTCATTATATCAGCCCAATTCGACATCGAAAGCAATGGTAGTTTCCGCAGAATGCTACTTGCCGCCAAAGCTGCGAATATTGTCATGACCGACTAGGTAGTTCAACGTTTGCTGCACGAAACGCGAAGCTGCCAAGGTCCCGTTTTTCAGTGAGGGTGTAAGATGGTAGCTGGGAATCCTTTCCTGTCAGACCGCTCCCTAAAACGCTAAATCCCACCTTGGGCTCGACTAGTGACTGATTATTCTCAGACCGACAGCAGCGATGACCCTGAAGTGCTGCGGCAATTGACGGAGCCACAGCGGGAAAGGTTAACGGAGATTCTTGACGAATTCCTGCGAAAGATGGAAGCGGGCGACGTTCAAGACCGCAGTGAATTGATCGCCGCGCACCCCGACCTCGGCGAGGCCCTGCAAGAATACCTTGCGAAACTTGACGAACTCAATCGGCTCGTGGCTGGCGAACCGCGCTCGTCAGAAATCATCGGCAAACAACTGGGCGATTATCGTTTGGTCCGCGAGTTGGGCCGTGGCGGAATGGGCATCGTCTATCTGGCTCAGCAAATTTCGCTCGACCGCATGGTGGCGGTGAAGCTGCTGCCGTTCGCGTCGCTGCTTGAACCGAAATACATCGAGCGGTTCAAGAACGAAGCCCGCGCAGCTGCGCAGCTCGAACATCCCAACATCGTGCCCGTGTATTCGATCGGCCAAGACGATGGAATTCATTACTATGCAATGCGTTACATCAATGGCCAGTCTTTGGACCAAGTGATTTCTTCGAATCAACAGCCAACGGTTTCCGGTGAACCATTGGCTTTACTGCTTCAGCAGTTTGCCGAAGTCGCTGAAGCGCTGCATCGCGCGCACGAGTACGGCGTTGTTCACCGCGACATCAAGCCATCAAACCTGTTGCTTGATTTGAAGCACAAGCTTTGGCTAGCCGACTTCGGTTTAGCACGATTTCAATCGGACCGGCCGTTAACTCGCACGGGAGAAATGGTTGGTACGATGCGCTACATGAGCCCTGAGCAGGCGGCGGGCCGCTCTGAACTGATCGATCATCGCACCGATATCTACTCTTTGGGTGCGACGTTGTACGAAGCGCTCAGCCACCAGCCAGCGATCGTTGGTACTGAAGGGCCAGCGCTGCTGCGTATGATTGAACAAGATTCGCCGGTTCGCCTGCGAAGGCTGTGTCCTAATTTGCCCATCGACGTGCAGACGCTAGTCGAAAAAGCGATGGCAAAACACCGCGACGACCGCTATGCCACCGCCGATTTATTTGCGCAGGATTTGCAACGCGCTTCGAGCGGATATCCGATCCTGGCCAATCGACTATCGTGGACGGTGCTAACGGGGCGTTGGTTGGAGAAACGCCGCAAGTTACTGGTGCTCGCTGCTGCGGTTGTCGCCATGG
>JANLQO010000181.1:0-5570 GCA_031367855.1 Planctomycetia bacterium
GCAATAATGCAGCAGATTAAGGCCTGATTTCTAACTCTGCAGTTCATAGGTGACTGATTGCTTTGAACATTTGGCGAACTACTGCCGACTACGAATCAGGCACTTATAGTGATTGACTCGTCCGTGACGCAAGAGCGCCACAAACGAGTCAATGCATGCAAATCAGTCAGGTTTTTGGAATCATCCGGGAATTGCATCTTGGAGCTGATTAGTTTGCCGCAACTGTACCGAAAACCGTGACTTCATAATTGCCCGCTGAAAACAGATCGAAGTCTTCAGTCACAAATGTCACTGACACGTTGAAGTTCGCGCTGCCCGAACCATTGGAGCTCGCAGCAACCTGCGCGATTTCATCATTCGCCAGATAGTTGGTTGTGTCGGTCGATGGACTAACTGTCCAGCTTCCCGGGCCTTGTGTCGAGCTAACGCCCAAACCAAGTTGCACATTGCGTTTGGCTGTAATGTCAAGCGTGTTAACGAAGGCAGAGCCAGTTGAGAAAGTCACGTGCACGCCATTGGGAACGTTGCCCCGCACGACCCAATTCTGGGCTGGGAAGGGCTGATTATTGTCCGACCTGTCGTGGGTGATCACGGCTGTGGTTGGCGGCGCCGTGATACTGATCGTGGTTGGGACAATAACCCGAAAACCTTGGGAGGCGTTCGTGTCAGCATGAACACTTAATCCAGTGGCTGCGAAGATCGCTAACGCACCGACAATAGTCGAAGATCTGATCTTCATTGGGGGGCAACTCCAATTTAAGACAGGGGGGCAAAAGTTACGTGTAGCTTGGAAAGCTTCCACAATTCAAAGGTAGGTTCCGGAATCTGAGCAAGTCGTAAATCTGCCAAGAATTCGGCAGTGCTGCATTGCGAAAGCGCGATTCGCATTCGCGCAATGCGAGAATACTGGTTGTGCCTGATATGCCGCTTGTGCAATGCCGGAGTTGCTCGGCCCGCTACAGAAGTCGACTTCGAGTTGCGGAGTAACTCGGCCGCGTTTAATTTGCCCTAGAGTTTTTGTCGGCCGGTGAGAGCGTCGGCGAGAATTTCTTTGTTGGTGTGTTCAAGAATACTGCCAGCAGTGATACCGCGTGCCAGGCGCGTGATCTCTACTGGAAATTCGGACAATTGATTGGTGATATAGAGGGCGGAGCCATCACCTTCGACTGTGGGATTCGTGGCCATGATAATCTCGACAAAGTTGCCGCGACGCACTCGTTCTACGAGCGCATCGATTGTCAGGTGATCGGGGCCGATGCCATCGAGCGGGGCGATGCGGCCCAGAAGGACATGATATAAGCCGCGGAACACCGAGGCTTGTTCGAGTGCCATCAAGTCCTGTGGTTGCTCGACGACACAGAGTCGAGTTTGATCGCGCGACGGATCACGGCAGATTGCGCACATATTCGATTCAGCTAAGTTGTAACAGACGCTGCAATAGCAAACGTTTTCGCGGACTTCACGAATCGCACCCGCCAGCGCAAACGCTTCGGCCTTACTGACTCGCAGTAGATGGTAGGCCAAACGCTCAGCAGACTTGCGCCCGATGCCGGGTAGTCGTCCCAATTGATCGATCAAGTTGGAAACGGATTTCGAAGTTTCTGACATCCGCATGAAGCTCCGGAGTGAATAGCGGCACGATGTGGTTCGATTAAAGACTGGCGAGTGCGTCGTCCAAGCCTGGAATGCTCACGCCGCCAGTTGCCTCGCGCATCATGTCGATATGCATCTTGCGTACTTTGGCGAGCGCTTCGTTCATGGCGACAGGGATAAGCTCCTCAATCAACTCGATATCATTTCGCTTAATCAACTCAGGAGAAATGCGTACCCTCGTAACCTCGCCGACGCCCGTTACTTCGACTTCAACTAAGTCACCCCCAGCCGAGCCAGATGCGGTCTGCTTCGCGAGCCGTTCTTTCATTTCTTTGACCCGATCACCAATAGAGCTGGCAGATCGCAACATTTGAGCTAGTCCGGTTAGATTCTTGAACATTCGGTTTTCCTAGATTTGATCGATTTGAATTCGGATTTTACACTCGGGAAAGTTGTTTAATTGGCATGTTCAACCGGTTTCGCCGCACGCGTCATGGGAACAACCGCAGGTGGCCCGTTTAAAGGAGCATCGACGCGCATGATCTCGCCGCCTAATAACTCGCAGACTTTTTTGACCATGGGGTGTTCAGAGACTTCCCGCATTTTTTGAGCTCGCATATTGGATTGCGGAACCGAATCAGCGACTTTCGGTGGCGGCCCAGGCGGAACAATAAAATGCAAACGAATGGCCCGCCCCATCGTACGCTCGACCGCTTGTTGCAATGCGCTCTTGCGGTCGGCGACTTCGCAGTATTCCTTAGGTTTCTGGCTGCCTGGGGGGAAATAAATTGTCCACTGATCACTACCAAGCGGTTCGACACTCTGGGCAAGTCCACCGAAGTCGGCGAGCATTCCATCGATCAATGCCATCGCTCGCCTCCAATCTGCAAGCGCCGCAGAACTGGCGGTGGTGTGTAGTGAAGTGGCTGAAGCCTGTACCGTAATTTCAGGCTGCAGGGGAATAGCCACCACGACTGCTGGCAATGCTTTAGGCGCTACAGCAGATACTGGTTGTTGCGAAACCCCTTGCTCACCGGCAGGGCCGATTGCTGGAACGACAGGGAAAGCTGTCAGTGATTGAGGTTCAGAGTTTTTTTTTTCGTCGGTTGATGCTTTGGGTGTGGTCGCCTCGACTCGCGGAACTTGCGGGCGCTGCTGTGCAGCGGTTGGCATCGGACCTCCGCGAGTGATGGCGTCGATCATTGCCGGGATCAGCGCAAGATCTTGCAGTTGACAGATCTGCACAAGGGCTACTTCTAGCAGCGTGGTTGACGAAACGCTTGAGCGCATGCGCACTAATGACTCATCCAAAATCTGAATGGATGAGAGAATGGTTTGAATACCCCAATCCTTGGCTAACTCCGTCAATCGCTGGTGGCCGGCAGGGTTGGCGAGTCTAAGCAGATCGGGACCGCCACCTATGCCAGCGGTCATCACGTCGCGAAGATAATTCAACAGTTGTTCGGCGAGTTGTCCAGGGTCGGCACCTCCTCGCGTCGCTTCGTCCACGACGGCCAGTGCATCGAGTGGCGAACGATTTCGAAGTGCCTCAACCATTTCAAGCAAGCGACCTTCATCCGCAGTGCCAAGCAGAGCGTGAACTTGGTCGGCCGTAATTCTCTCGGTCGAGAAGCTCATTACTTGTTCAAGCAACGATTGGCTATCTCGCATCGAGCCCGCCGCTTTGCGAGCGAGTAACGCGAGCGCTTCGTCTTCAGCCTCGTAACCTTCGGCATGGCTGATTTCTTTGAGCCGTTGTTGAATCGCTTCAAATTTGACGGGCACGAAGTCGAAGCGCTGGCAGCGTGAAAGCACGGTGATCGGCAACTTGTCAGGATCGGTCGTGCAAAAGATGAATTTCACGTGCTCGGGCGGTTCTTCGAGCGTCTTGAGCAACGCGTTGAACGCTTGATTGGTCAACATGTGAACTTCATCGATGATGTAGATCTTGAATCGCGCTCGGCTGGGCCGCACGGTCACATTGGCGCGCAGTTGCCGAATCTCTTCAATCCCACGGTTACTGGCACCGTCGATCTCGATCACATCCATGTCTTCGCCGGATTCGATCGCGGACGTATCCGTCTCGTCGGTTTCGTTCAGAGCTTTGGCGAAAATCCTAGCCGTCGATGTCTTGCCGACTCCGCGAGCACCCGTGAACAAGTAAGCGTGTCCAACTCGGCCTGAGGCAATGGCTTTTGAAAGCGCTTGCGCAATGTGTTCTTGACCAATCAGTTCCGTGAAAGTCCGCGGTCGATAGCGGCGGGCAACGACCGTGTACGATTTTGACTTGGTCGAGGATTCGTCCGACATCTGGGGCTCGCGCGGCAAAGGATTCGCTGATTGTCACAGCCCTTGATTTTCATGCCAGTAAGCCGTTCGGACAATAGCCCAGTTGCGAAACGCGAAACTTACGCGATCGATGGGTGTGGGTTGGGCGGAGTACCAGCTCCCAGCGAAAAGTGGTCCAGATGCAGGCGTTTTTCGGTGGCGCATGCTTAACGCATGCGAAATAGGCATGCTGGAAGCTTACCCCACTGGGCGTTGGCACAGGACATAAACAGAGGGTGCCGCCAGCCAGGTGACGGCGGGGTGGGTCGCGATTGGTAGCAGGCTTGCAGCTGTTGACTGTCCGTATTTGAATTTTAAGTATTGGCTTGTCAACCACTGGCGATGTTGAAAGTGCTTAGCGAGCATGCGGTCGAGTTCCCTGCGACTGAAGCCAGCATGCGCACCTAGCTCGTTGCGAAATTGTCCCTTCAATCGATGCTTCCAATCGCGCAGGTTATCGCACACTTTATTGAGGAAAGTAGCATCCCATTCGGATTGGCGGTGAGCTCCAATCGAACTGATCAAACGATGCCGATTGGGGGTTCCAACGAACAGCCAACCACCTGGGCGCAATACTCTTGTCAATTCTTCAAGGCTCGCCTCGGGGCGATCGACGTGTTCAATCACATGGTGATAAAAGATCGCTTCAAACGTGCCGTCGTCGAACGGCAGGTCGCACACGCTGGCGACTTGAAAATGAGTTCTTGCTTGCCCGATGTAAGTCGGATCGACGAAGTCCTCGACATCCACTGCGTCTACATCGGCATCTAGCCGATCTTGAATTGCAATCGCCTCGTGACCTGAACCGCATCCGGCGATCAAGACTCTCGGAGAAATCCGTTCCGAGAAGCCACGCTCAGCCAATTGTTGACAGAAGAACGCAGCGCCAGCATGACTATGCGTGGCTACGGCCGGTTGCTGAACTTCCGGTGTGCTTAAGATAGCGAGGGGCATGGGTTTACGCTTGATTCCGAAATGCCAAGTAATGCGCGACTGCAAAAACTGTCAAATTAACTCTACGACTCCTGTGAGTGACCGGAGAGGTAAGAACAGCCATTTTTCAGGAACCCAAGAACGGTAAGTTGCCATAGCGTGTGGATTGAGATAGTTACGGCGGTTGTAGCGATTGGGGATCGCAACCACCGTAATCTTAGCCGTTGTCTCAAAAGGGGTCTGACCCTCTCCGGGCATGTTCTTTTGTCTGGGATTTTGCATGCCCTCCAAAGGGTCAGACCCCTTTTGAGACAAATAGGATCCGTACATTCCTAGCATCTGGAATGCGCAGAACGATTTACTTGCTTTTCCTAACATTCATTGGTAGGGTTGAAGTTGAATCGACGATGCAACACTGGCCGCTGCTCGAATCGATTTTCGCTTGCGATCAACCGACATGGAGCCTGAAAATGCTTACGAAACTGCGAAGTATTCTGTCCCTTGGCATCGGGGTAGCCGTTTGGGGAACAGCCATCGGGGTGGCACAGGCACAGTTTGGCGGCTTACAGATTCAGATCGGGGGAGGAGGCAGGGGCGGCCTATATGCTGGCGGATTTAACGTGCCGTTTGGTGTCGGGCCATCGATCCCGCCCACTTCGCGAGCTTACATGGGTCCACAATATTCATCCGGTTATCGTGGTTATTTTGGCGTTGCG
>JANLQO010000205.1:0-3682 GCA_031367855.1 Planctomycetia bacterium
TAGCCCTCGGCTATGGTATCACCCCAGAGAGTTTGAAAATAAACCAGAGACGTTGTGTATAACCGTGGTCGTGACGCTCCGCTACTCGACTGTGCTCACTAAACCGAAGTCCGATAATCAACAGCGACTCCGAGTTGCGGAGCAACTCGGCCACAAGCAGCGAGATTTGTTACAATCCGTTTACAACTCACCGCAAGTCCTACTCACTTAAGCTCCGGAGACACAAAATGTTTGCAGCTTCTACCCACAGGTTGTTTTTAGGAATGGTCGCGCTAACCTTTGTCGGCGAGTATACCCGAGCAGTCGAATTGCCGGACCCCGCGAAAGTACAGCCCGTCCAGTTATTGACGGTTCCCAGCTACTGCGAAGGAGTTGTTTTTGATAAAGAAGGCAGGGGCTACGTTTCGTGGGGAAAGACAATCACCCGCTTTACGCTCGATGGCCAGCAACAGGTTTGGGCGGAAACCGGCGCCCCCAATGGTCACAAGATTTTGGCTGATGGCACGCATCTGATTTGCGATGCAAGTCAACATGCAGTGCTGCATCTATCGGCCGATGGCAAACTACTTCCACATGCGTCGAAAGAGTGCGATGGCAAACCGCTACGAGGACCTAATGATCTCACCCTGGATTCAGCCAATGGTGGCTTTTATTTTTCCGATCCTGGTGATTCGAGCAAAGAAAAACCTATCGGCACGGTGCATTACGTGGACGCGAAAGGCAAGACGCACCTGATCGATTCGGGCTACGCGTTTTCGAACGGCATCGTACTGGCACCCGATGGCAAGAAACTGTACGTTGCCGAAAGCCAACAAGATCGCGTTTGGTTTTACGATGTGATGGCACCCGGCAAAGTCAGTCCCAAGAAATTGTTCGCGGACTTGCCGAAGAAAGACGAAGCTGCGGGTCAGATAGACAATCAACCCGACGGCATGTGCTTAGATCAAGCGGGTAACCTGTACGTTGCTCACTACGGCATGCGTCAAGTTCAAGTGCTCAGCCCCGATGGCAAGTTATTGGCGCGATATGCGGCTGGCAACTTGACCACCAGCAACGTCGCCTTTGGTGGTCCGAATCGCGATCAGTTGTTTGTAACAGGTGCTATCGGCGACACGGAAAATCGTGGCGGTGTATTTCGGCTGGATCTGAAAGTGCCTGGACTCAAATTGTTGCCATAAGTGCAGCAGTCAGGATGACGCAATGCGAATGAAACTCTCGATGCTTTTCATCGCTATTTCGATGATTGCATTGGTTTTCGGAATCCTGTTCATGACTCCCCTGTTTATTGCAGGGGCGTTTTGCATGATCACGTTAATCTTGACTCCAGCGATTTGGTTAACGGGAGCCATCTACGCGCGCGGTATTTGGCGTCCGTTTTTCATGGGAGGCGTGTTCACCGGATTTGTTCCCCATCTCATCTTGGTCATCTACGGAATAATGGGTGCGATATACTCGGGGTCCGAAGTAATTGAAAAGGGGCTCAACCTCGGAATTGCGTCAGAAGAATTGCTGAAAATGCGATTGCTAATTGCTGGTGTTTGGTCGGTACCTGGCGTTTTTGCTTTTGCTGGCGGCGGTGTTTCCGCATTGACTTATCGCATCTTGCGCAGTGGGAATGCAGTCGAGCTGCCAATCGATATCCTCACTCAACCCATTGATTTATAGCGATTGAATTTAAAGTGTTCTCGATGAAGAAATTCACTTGCGTTTTGGTTTGTACTGCCGTTTGGTCAATCGGGATCAATTCCAATGCACAGGACAGCAAATCACGCGGCGGCGGGCATCTTGTGATCATCGGCGGCGGACTTCGTCCCGACAATGCCTCGGTGATGCAGAAGATCGTCGAGTATGCGGGAGGCGCTGAGCGCGCTAGGTTTGTCGTTCTCCCGACGGCGAGCCTCATGACGCACGACGCGGAAGATTTTTGTCGTTTTCTGATCCGCTACGGCGTCACAACGGATCGTTCTGAAGTTTTGAATATCAATCTCCATAACGCTGCTTCTGCGACGCATGACGCACGCATTTTGGAAAAGGTCCGGAGCGCGTCGGGAGTTTATCTAGCTGGTGGGGATCAACGTAGGTTGGTTCGATTACTGACCCTAGAGGATGGCAGTGATACTTTGCTGCTAGCTGAGATTCGCAAAGTCTACGAGCGTGGCGGAGTGATTGCGGGTTCGAGTGCTGGCGCCTCGGCTCAGAGCGCAACAATGCTGGCAGTTTCCGGTCTCCACGACAAATTGATCGACGAAGGGCTGGATACGCTCGACTATGGAATCACTTCGCACAGCGATCGACGCGGTCTGCTGCTGACCCGCGGTTTTGGATTCTTTACGGCGGGGATTATCGATCAGCACTTCACGCAGTATCGCGGTCGGTTGGGGCGGTTGACGCGAGCCACAGCGGACAGTGGCGTGCCGCTAGGCTTTGGTATCGATGAAAACACGGCACTGTTGGTCTCCAGCCAGGGACCGATTCGAGTCGCGGGAGTAGGAGCGGTGACGATCATAAAGCCGACGGCTCGCGGTGAAGACGGGCCATTGGGGTATAAGATCAGCAACGTAACGCTTTCGCTGTTATCCGATGGAGACTCCTTTAATCCAGCGACGGGTGAGTTCACTATCGCTGCTGCCAAGCCGCCGCTGGTTGCTGAGAAACTTGAGTACGATGGAAATTTTTTGCTGAATGACATTGGTGGCGGCGGCGCGGTTACCTTCGCCTTGGTATCGGGACTTGCCGAAAACTCCCGCACCGTGCAAGCGGGGATTTCGGTCAAGTATCACGGCGAGACTATGCACGGTTATCGATTCGTACTTCGCAAACGCCCGACTACCCAAGCCTACGGCGGTGTCATGAATGACCAATGGACCTACAGTTTGCTGGACATTCAGTTGGACATTGCGCCGATTTCCAGCGGTTTAAGGCCTTCAGCAACTCAAGTGCCTGTCGATCTCCCGGATGACGACAGGCGAGCCGCGCTGGCGGCTGTGGCTTTCCGAGGTCTGATGCCGGCCAACATCGAACACCCGTTTCGTCCCGATGCCCCGATCACTCGCGGTGAGTTTGCCTGCGCGTTGGCTCGTAGCGTTCATTTGCCATCGCCTCCGCAATCGTCCATCGTAATACATGACGTTGAACCGGACACAATGGAATCGGATGAGATCTCGAACGTGGTCGCTGCCGGTATGATGCACATCGACGCAACAGCCAACTTCCATCCGAACCGGTCGCTCACTTCTTCTGATGCGGTAGCTGGGATGCGCCGACTCATAGCGCTGGGGGCACCGCTGCAGAACAGCGAGTTCGACAACCAGCTTGCAAAGCTCGAAGCCGCTGAAGTTAGTGAGATCGATCGATCCACCATCGCGGTGTTTCTGCACACGATTTTAAAGTTGCCGAAGTAGACGGATCGCACGCCCCTTACACCGATGCGTTTCTGGTGGTTCGCTTCGGCCAGACTGAGTGAGCCGCTGGCGTTAGCCCGCATTATTCATAGTCCTGATCAATATTTTACGTAAACGAATATCACGCGACGAGTTACGTCGAAACTTGAAAAAACAGACTGTCGTCGCTACGTGCGCCTGAACGTGGCTGTAACAGACTGTCGTAGCTACGTTCGCCAGAACGGGGCTGTAACTCAAAGCGGTTCACCACGTTCTGGCGAACGTAGCTACGCGCCATGAAT
>JANLQO010000229.1:0-2711 GCA_031367855.1 Planctomycetia bacterium
GCGCGACCCAAGGCAGAAAGTGGACTGCGGCCTGCCGTGCTCTGTATCCACGGTGGTGGCTTTCGGGCTGGTAAACGTGAGAGCTATGACGCGCTGTGCATCAAATTGGCCGAAAAGGGTTTTGTCGCAGCCACTGTCACCTATCGCTTGGCGCCCCAACATCAATTTCCAGCGGCAGTGCATGACTGTAAAGCGGCTGTCAGATGGCTTCGAGCGAACGCCAGCAAATACAAAATCGACCCCAGCAAGATAGGTGTCACGGGTGGTAGTGCAGGCGGACACCTGGCGCAGTTCCTCGGCGTCACCGCACACGTGCCGCAGTTCGAGGGAACCGGCGGCCATGCTGACCAGTCGAGCAGCGTGACATGTGTTGTAAACGTCTATGGCCCTAGCGACTTTACAAAGTCCTACGGCAAGAGCGTCGATGCGCACGAAGTTCTGCCACTATGGTTCGGCGGCGACCTTGAAACCGAACGCAAGCGGCACATCATTGGCAGCCCTCTCTATTGGGTCACGCCCGATGCCGCTCCCACATTATGCATTCACGGCACCGAGGACAAGTATGTAGCTCATGAACAGGCAGTATGGCTCGTCGACAAACTGAAAGCTGCCACGGTCGAGGCTGAACTCTTGACACTCGAAGGCGCTGGACACGGCTTTAAAGGGGCTGATGCGGAAACCGCTGACAAGGCACTGCTCGATTACTTTGAAAACCGCTTGAAATAGCCCGGGCTGCGTTCATTTGTAGGTGCTATGGGTTCTCGAGCAGAATCAACGCTTGCTCGAGTTGTCGTGGATGAAAGCCGAATGGGCCGCGTCCGTTCTTGAAAGCGATGCGGCCTTGCTGGTCGATCAAATACAACCGATTCGGCATGCCGCTGTACTGCGAACCGACGGCGTCATCGATCGCATCGACTAAAAACGGAATCTTCAAATCCAGATGACGTTGGCAAGTCTCGGCGACTGCGCGTCGACCTGAGAAATCTTTTGGCTGAGCGATATCAATGCCAGCCCGCTGATTGCTCATCATCCACCAACTCTCTTTCGGATGAGCCTCGCGGACGTAAATCAAGAAGAACTTGGCTCGATCCTTGTAGCGCTCATAGAGTTTCTCGATATTACCCGCTTGACTGCGAAATGGGCCACAAGTGAAGTTGCCAAAGATGAGCACAATAGGCTTATCGCCCACTTCCTTGGACAGAGTTACCGCGTCGCCTTGCAACGTCGTCAGAGTAAAGTCTGGCGCGATATCGTCCAGCTTCGGACCGGGTTGCAAGGAGCCGATCTCTTGGTTCTTTAGACCTAGCACGAGTGTGCTGCGACTCGGTTTGTCGGGCCGTTTTGGATTCGCAGGAGCTGGTGATTCAGTCGCTGGAAATTGCTCTCGCAATTCGTCAATCGACAAAAAACCATCCTCGCCCGCACCGAGCATCTTGTACAGCGAAATAAATTCCTGTTCAGTTACTTTCCCATTCGCATCCCGGTCCGCCATAAAGAACATCTTCAATCCTGGTGATGAGGTCAATGAATGTTCACTCCAATCAAAATCCGCTGCAGTGATTTGTTGATCACCATTGCGATCCAATCTCTCAAAATCCGCTTCGCTCCCGGAAAACTCTTTCGGTTCGATGGTGTCGTCTTGATTGGCGTCAAACTTCTTTGCCACGTAGTCCCATCCAAAGCGAGTTTGCGATTTGGCCACTGCAAACCAACCATCACCCGCATTCAATCCGCTCCCCTTAATAATGTGTTCAAGCATCACGATGGGTTCCGATTCCGCAGGCAACAATTTGCGCAGTTCATCAACCGCCGCCTGAGCCTCAATCGATAGCGGTTCATCTTCGGTTGTCGCGGGTTTGGCGACATCATCCGCAAACAAACGGAGTATTCCACAGCAAAGGAACAATACTCCGAGCAGGATGGATCGAATGTTCATTTGGTCACTCTCAGGTTAACTGACTGGTATTAACGAAATCGGTCGACTAGTGCTCCACCGCTCCCAACTAGTATAAAGCGGGCGTGTCGAAATTCTAAGAGCCTGTCCGAAAAGGGGGCTGACAATTTGAAGGGTCAGTGAGGTGGCCCAGGTTTCACGGACACGAGAACCTCTTATTTTTCGAGGTTCAATTCGAAGCGTGTTGGTGTAGGTAGTCTATTGATGAATGTCGGCGTAGCGTGTTGTGCCGCAGCCATAGTGAAGCTCGATGTCGGATTGAGAGCTTGAACAACAAAGCCGTCGTCACCTGCTCCCATGTCCGCCTGAACATTCGTGGTCGTATTGAAACCAGTGCGGCCAATGCGAGCACCAAAAGCATCGCTCCCTGCGGCTCCATAGACCGCAAGATTTAGATTAGTTCGAGCAGTGCCACCAGATCAGTTCGCTGATGATGGACAAAGAAGTAATGGCCGTGGTTGAAAAGGAAGCGATGAAGCAAATGGACCCGAAGATGGCCCCAATGATGGCCGACGACAAAGTCACGATGGCAAGCGAAATGATGATGAAAGATAAAGCCGCAATGGATGGCATGATGCACGAATCGATGACTCGCACGATGGTGATGGAAAAGAACAAAATGATGATGAAGGACATGAAGAAGTAGTCGACGTTGGGTTGCCGGTGCTTACTCAGCTCATATTGGTTTCAAATGACTTACGCGTTAGTGAGGGACCGATCCCTTGCTAACGTCTGGGCAGATGACCAGTTGGCAACA
>JANLQO010000233.1:0-11608 GCA_031367855.1 Planctomycetia bacterium
GGCAAGGCTGCCGATTCGTTCAGAGTCGCTTCGAGATGAAAGGTAAAAAGATCTGAACGGGTGTTGAGAACCAGCGATAAGTTCTCCCGTCCCGGACAACCTAATTACACAACCTAGCAAACGCCAATTCGATTTTCAACAAAATTGCTTGACTTTTGAAATTAGTTGTTGTGCAGTACCCAAAGTAGTAATCCCTCGCCACATTGATTCGCAATTCGATGAATTAGAAGTATTAACGGGCACACTTCGGCCTTCGCTGGGCAACGGACTAGGTCGGTGAGGTGATGGACGCGCGCGCGCGGGGACAGGGTGGTGGGTTTTGTTCCTCAACCCACTCTACACGGTAGGCGCGTATTCAGTGGACCAGATTATCAGTTGCTCGTTGCCGACGCGGTCGCAGAAGTCGCCAAAAGTTTCCGAGGCGCTCTGGCGATGCTGCTTGAAAGCAATAAACAAGGGAACCAATGTAGGCACGATATCTTCCAGTGAGACTCCGTCTTTGTGAATGAATGCCAAGCGTTTGCCCAGTAATTGCCCGCCCACGAAGACGGTGTACTTGTTCTTTGTCTTGCCGACCAAACCGATGTCGGCGTTGTAGGGTCGAGCGCAACCATTGGGACAACCGGTCATACGAACCGTGAATCTCTCGCTGTCCAATCCGAGGCGTGCAAGTTCGACTTCAAACTGATCCATCATAGCGGGCAAGACGCGCTCGCTTTCAGTAACCGCCAAGCCACAGGTTGGCAGCGCGACGCATGCCATCGACCAGCGGCGAACGGTCGAAATCTCCTCGCTCAACGGCAAGCCATGCTTGTGTATCAACGATTCAAGTTGTGACTTGTCCTCTGGCTTGATGTCGGTGAACAGAATGCTTTGATGAGCCGTTAGACGAATACCTGGGTTCAACGTGGCACAAATCTCACGCAATGCAGATTTCCAGCGTCGATCTTCGCTATCGTACAAGCGACCGTTCTCGACGTTCCAACCGTAAAACCATTTGCCATCACCCTGCTCAGCCCAGCCCATGTGGTCGTCAAAGCCATGTACGTCGTCTTCGGTGCAATCAGGCAGTTTTGAACCAAAGTACTTTTCAACCTCGGCGCGGAACCACTCGATACCGCGGTCGGCGATCAAGTACTTCATGCGAGCCACTTTGCGATCTTCACGATTGCCGTTGTCGCGTTGAACTTTGACAACCGCTTCGGCGACTTTGCAGGCTTGTTCAGGCGTTACAAAGGCCATTCGCTTGGCGAGCGCCGGAAATGTTTTCTTAGCGCTGGGGGTGGTTCCGAGACCGCCGCCCACGAGCACGTTGTAGCCGATGATCTGGCCGTCTCGAACCACAGCCAAGAAGCCCAGGTCGTTGGTGTAGATATCAACACAGTTATCCTCAGGCAAGGCAATTGCAACCTTGAACTTGCGAGGAAGGTAGGTTGGCCCGTAAATCGGCTCGTGTTCCGGTTCGCCCCCAGCGACGAGGGTTTCTTCGCCGGTACTTTCGTCTTTAAGCCACAATTCAAAATAGGCTCTGGACTGAGGCGCGAGGTGGTCTTTCAACGCCTCGCACAATTGCTGCATATCGTCGTGCACGCTGTCTTTAATGGGTGCAGGGCAGCACATGACGTTTCGATTCACATCTCCGCAAGCCGCCAAAGTGCTCAAATTGACTTCGTTGATGCGTTTAATAGTCTCGCGCAAGTCACTCTTGAGAATTCCGTGCAATTGGAGGGCCTGTCGAGTCGTGCATTTCAGCGTCGCGTTGCCCAGTTCGTCGCATAAATCAAGGTGCTCAATCAACTGAGCCGCTGTTAATCGGCCCCCGGGGATGCGAGTGCGAGTCATCATGCTAAAAGCTTTAGCTGACTTCCCCTCCCCTCCCTGTTTAACACGGCCGTCGCGGTTATCTTGCTGATACGTGCCATGGAATTTCAACAGCTGCGTGTTCGGTTTGGCAAACTGGTCGGATTCACTGTCGGCTAGATCTTCGGCAATCGAACCGCGAAGAAAGCGGCTTTCGGCCTTGATATCTTCAACAGGGCTTAGTTTCTTCTCGTCCGACATAACCCAGCGACTCCAGCGATCTATAGAGTTAGAAAAATGAGGAAAGGACTGCTTACAGGCCGTTGGCTTGCCGTTTGCTTGTTAAAACCATTGCTAAGGCCGAACGGTCAGGTCGAATTGAACACTTAGAGAATATACGGCTCTTGAGCTACTTTTGCTACCTCAACTCTACGCTCATCAGTACAAGGCTCTGTGTCAAAAGGGGTCTGACCCTCTCTGGGCATGTTCTTTTGTCAAGGATTTTGCATGCCCTCCAAAGGGTCAGACCCCTTTTGAGACAAAGCTTAGCCAGCGTGACGCTTCTGCTAACGCTTTAGAAATAGGACAATTTCACCTGTGCTTGACGCACTCAGGCGACTTCAAACTATTCCGATTGTTTGTTTTTTTGCGACCGCTGGAAGATATTGCGGCAATAATACCTGCCTTTTGGCAGTGCATCCTTGAGATGAGAGGAGTTTGGCGATATCTTTCAGAGCCGCTCTCATCCGGTAGATGTGCGGGAACGTGGCAGGCTTCTTGGCCCGAAAGGATTTTGGATGACGGAAAGTTTGTATCTAGAAGACTTGAAGCCAGGCGCGAGTTGGACCAGTTTCGCACGCACAGTGACCGAATGCGACATTGTGGGATTCGCTGGAATGACCGGCGATTACGACCCACTCCATGTCGACCACGAACACGCGGCTCAGACTCCCTATGGTAAACCGATCGCCCATGGTTTGTTAGGGCTGTCCTACATGGCGGGTTTAAGTAGCACGTGCCCACGCGTCCGAACTTTGGCTTTGGTGCGCATTGAGGATTGGCAATTTCATCGCCCGGTGTTCGCAGGCGACACTCTCCATGTCGTGACGCAAGTCGAGAAGATAACGCCGCGAGGTCGTCGCAGCGGCGAAGTACTGTGGTATCGACGATTGCTCAATCAACGTGGCGAATGTGTCCAGTCGGGACGTATCGTAACCCTTGTTTCAAGTCATTCATTCCTGCCGCGCTCGCAGACGCATGCGCCCCATATGAAGCTTGGAATAGTTTCGGCGGAAGTAGAATCGAACAGGGTTGACGCACAGTCCGAGTAGCTTTTTTTATGCTGCTCGACGGCTGTTCGATGGCTGCACACGGCGATTGAGCATTTGCTCAAAGGCTGCAAAAATGCGAACCATCTGCGGGGCTTTGTACGGAAAGATATCGACCGGGTCCATTGAATGCACTACGGCTCCACTGTCTACTTCAAACACAAGCAGGCGTCCGTCGCGCGTTTCCGCGCAGTCCATTGAGTAATATTCGAGTTGCATTCGCCGATCGATCTCTTCGAACGCAGCGCGATGCTTTAGCCCGAAATCTGTGTCAAAAGTTTGCATGAAACGGGCCTCTTCGGCTCGGTTTTTTTCATTCTGCAACATGTCAGCGTTCAGGTAATGCACCATCCAATTTCGCGAAATAGCCATGTGTGCGGCGAAGGGTTGGCCGTCAATCACCACCACTCGGTACTTTCGAAACCAGCCGTCATCGCCGCGATAGTCGATAAAGGGCGCGATATAGAACTCAGCCTGCGATTGAGCGATCAAGTATTTCGCTAGGTCGGATGGATCATCGAGTTTGGCAAGGCCAATTCCAGCGTGTGAATTCACGGGGCGTGCGATCAACGGGAATCGATCGCTCGTGGCCAAGTCGCTTAGCTCAGCGCGCGTAAAGCGGTTTGCATTACTTGCGACGAGAACTGGGCTGCACGCGAGTAACTGGCTCACGGCGCTGCGGCTCAATCGAGCGATGCTAGCGGGTGCGTTGATGAAGGGGCGTGGCCAATGTTGCATGACCTGGTCAAGTTGCTGTAATAAAGATTGACTTTGATCTGATTCACAAACGGCAACGAAAGCGATATCGTGCTCCGGGATTTGTGCGGGGACTGGAATTCCCTCACCTAAGTAAAGTAGCTCTAGCGCTACTTCCGATCTTTCAACGAGAAACTCGATCGGAGTGTTGGCCATTACTTCGCCGGGACCCATGATGGCGAGCACGCGCATCGACGTCGAGGCTGAATTTGAACTGAGCCGAAAATGCTGCTGCTGCTTTAACGCTTCCGCTTGAAGTTCGAGCGCCAATTCGGGCTGCGCATTTAGCTGAAGTACAACTGCAAGATCCAGCAGTGCAGCTGAATCCTGCGGGTCGCTCTGGATACGGTTGAGCAAGTGGTGCGTAAGTTGTGCTAGATCGTCGCCTTGAAAGGCTAGTCGCATAATCTGCGCTAAACCCAATAGCGTACAATCACCTAATTCGCTGGTGTTCTTGTTCATAGAGGCGCGATTTTTGATCCTACTTGAGGAGGGTTTGAATCCATCGCTTTTCGCGAAAAATACTGGCCGAAACGCAGTGTCGCAGCGACAAGCTTGTCGATTTCGCACCGGGTAGTGCGATGGTTGAATAGGGCCGCGCGAATGGCGAACTGCCCGTCAATAATGGTTGAGGATGGCGCTGCGATACCAGACTCTTGAATCGCCATTACAATCTCTGCATTCACGCGATCTGCTTCATGGCAACGATAACGAAAACCGACGATGTTCAGTGTGACCGGGGCGAGCAATTCTAAATCCGCTGATTCTTCAATTTGGCTCGCCAGATAGCATGCCAACTCACAAGTGTGATCCATCATTTTGCCGAGTTGATCGGCACCGTAAACTTGCAGTGTGAACCATACTTTGAGCGCTTTAAAGCTGCGCGAGAGATCGGGACCAAAGTCGCATGGCCAGGGTGAACCGGCGGCCATGCCGCGCGTTTCGCGGCGCAAGTAGGCTGCAGGCGATGCGAACGTATCGTAATGTACTTGCGCGTCCCGAATCAAAATGAATCCCGCGTCGTAAGGGACTTGTCCCCACTTATGAAAATCAAGTGCGATCGAGTCGGCGAGTTCGATTCCCTGCAACTTAACCGCTATGCGCGGCGAGAGCATACCGAGCGCGCCGCAAGCACCGTCGACGTGAAACCAGATTTTTTCGCTCCGAGCAATTGCAGCGATGCCTGCCAAGTCATCGATCGCGCCGATATCGACGGTGCCCGAGGTGCCGACAACACAAAACGGAATCGCGCCCGCCGCTCGATCGCAGGCGATCACGCTCTGTAGTTCGTCTAGATCCATTTGATGACGATCATTGACCGGTATCTTGCGCAGTTGGGCGGAACCGATGCCCGCCAGTTCCAAGGCTTGGGCGATGCAACCGTGTGCATTGACAGACGAGTAGACGATCAATTTTTGCGAAAGCTCAGCCAGTCCTTGCACGCGGACAGCGGTTCCAATCTTGGCTGTGCGAGCCACAAGGATGCCAATGAAGTTGGCGATAGACGAACCCGTAACGAACAACCCGCTGGCCGAATTCGGAAATTGAAAGAGCTGCTGCATCCAGCGAACAACCTGCTGCTCAACGGCGATCGGAATCTGATCGCGGCCTCCCAGGTTCGCGTTTAAGCCAGCCGCTAGCATCTCCGCTAACATACCTACAGGGGAACCGCCGCCGTGAACCCAACCCATAAAGCCCGGATGCGCGTTGCCCACTGCGTAGGGAAGCACGTGTTGCAGAAACGTCTCATGAGCGGCGGCGAGGCTGGTTGGTTCGATCGGGAGTTTTCCCTGAAAGATCGCTTCGGTCGATTCTGGCGCAGACTGCCAGACCGGCCTCTGGCGAATCTGGGCGACATAGTCAAGCATGTCGTCCAACATTTTGTGACTTTGCACGCGTAGCGATTCCCAGTCGGAAGGATCGAGGGATGTCTCGGTGTTGAACAAGCGAGCCTGCGACTTCCATGGGAGTTTGGGGCGTAGTACAGCTTATTTTATCGGCAAAGTCGACCGTCAGATTGCGTCAAATGTGCAGGCTGCTCGAAATCGCATTCTTCGGTTATAATCCCTCGAGAGCCCGCGCGCCTTTCCTGGCGCAGTACCGCAATTCTCGAGTTATTGACCGAATCTCCATGACCCAGCCAGACGAAAAACCCACTATCAAAGCCAGAGACATCTTCGATATTGAAAATACGACGATGCCGGTGCCGAAAGCCCAGTTGGAGCATTCTCTCCGTTTGGCTAAGTCAATTGTTAGGGCAGCTGCTGAAAATCGCGGGCAAAACATCGTGGTTTTGGACTTAACCGAGCACACTTCGCTGTTCGACTACTTCATTATTGCATCCGGATCGAGTCGACGCCAACTGTCTGCCATGGCTACCGAGATTGATCGAGTCATGAAGACGGAATTCGGTGAACGCCGCTTGAGTGTTTCTGGCTACGAAGAGAGCCGCTGGATCGTGCTTGATTTCGGTAGCGTCGTAGTCCACTTGTTCGATGAAGAGACTCGACAGTTCTACGATCTTGAATCGCTTTGGGGCGATGGCAAGCCGGTAGATATCGCTGACATTGTTGAGCAAGCCTCAGCGCAGATGGCGCGTTTTGCTGAATAAATGAGAACATCCCAGCGGCTGTGCGGATTCTGGCATAGCTAGCTAACGTGGATACTCTTTCGCATTCATTCGTTTCTACACGTAATGGGAATTGCAATGCAACTTCTGACGCTGATTCGCGGTCGATTCGAGCAAGCTTTAACGGGTTGGATTGAGAATCCGGCCGAATCAGCTCAGCGAGTTTCAATTTCCCGAGAACCTCAATTGGGGGATTATCAAGCCAACATCGCTATGCCGTTGGCGAAACCTTTGGGGCTGAAACCGCTAGATATTGCCCAGCGCGTGTGCGAGCGCTTGCAAATCGATGATATTTGCGAGCCGCCCGATATTGCTGGACCGGGCTTTATCAATCTAAAACTGCGCGACACATTTATTGCAGAACAACTTTCAAAAGCGATCGCGGATCAACGCTTTGGAGTCGATCGCTGCAAACCTAAAACTTTTGTTATCGATTACTCGGCACCGAATGTGGCCAAGCCGATGCATGTGGGTCACATTCGATCGACAGTGATCGGCGATGCTTTAACGCACATCTTGCGATTTCTGGGCTATCGCGTCATTTCAGACAATCATTTGGGCGATTGGGGCACTCAATTTGGAATGGTGATCTACGGCTACAAGCATTTCGTCAACGAGACAGCTTTAGAATCCGCTCCAGTGGCAGAGCTGAGCCGCTTGTATAGGTTGGTACAGCAAATAATTGGTTATCAAGAAGCGAAGCCCAAGCTTGCCAAAGCCCAAGAACAGGTGGCACTGGCTGCGGCGCAGGTTGAGCAGTTGCGGGCTGCATCTTCGACAGACCCCAAAAATGTCAAATTGTTGAAATCTGCTGTCAAGGAGCTGGCATCCTACCAAGACGCGCTTGCGAATCTAGAACTAAAACTTGAGGCGGTTGAGGGTGATCCGCACTTGGCCAGCTTGGCGGCTGAGCATACCGCAATGGAGGCGCGCGCTCAGTGGGAGACAGCGCAATTACATACTGGCGACGAGGTAAACCTCTCGTTGTGGAAACTCTTTTTGCCGGCCTGTATTGCGGAAATTGAATCGGTCTATCAACGATTAAATATCCATTTCGATTACCAACTTGGTGAGAGTTTTTACCATCCTATGTTGGGGGGACTGGTCGACAGACTGATTAAATCGCGGCAGGCCGTCGAGAGTGATGGAGCGATTTGTATCTTCTTAGACGGTTACGACGCTCCCATGCTGATTCGAAAACGCGATGGAGCATTTCTGTATGCCACTACCGATTTGGCGACAATCGAATATCGCATGGGGCATTTTTCGCCCGATGCCATTCTCTATGTGGTGGATCATCGCCAAAGTGAGCATTTTGGTAAGCTATTTGCCGCTGCTCGTGCGATTGGTTTTGACAACGTTCAGCTTCACCATATCAGTTTCGGTACCGTACTTGGTCCGGACGGAAAGCCCTTCAAGACGAGATCTGGAACCGTCATTGGTCTTGATTATTTGTTAGACGAAGCCATTGATCGAGCTTATCAAGCAGCCTGCAACCCTGACCGACTGCAAAAAGCGGGGTTAGCCATGACTGAAGATGAGAAACGTAACATTGCCGAGGTGGTTGGCCTGGGAGCCATCAAGTATGCGGATCTTTCGCACAATCGAACTAGTGATTATGAATTTGATACAGAAAAAATGGTTCAGCTGGAGGGCAATACTTCGGCTTATATTCAATACAGCTATGCAAGAATAAGTAGTATTGTCCGCAATTCTGGGGTTCAGATCGACGCGCAGAATGCCCATCAATTCCCTTTCAAATTTGTAAGTTCTGCGGAGCGTAGCTTAGCTTTAGTATTACTTCAATTTGAGGATACACTCCACCAAAGTGTGGAGGATTTCTACCCAAATGTTTTAGCTACGTACTTGTACACACTTGCCAAGCAGTACTCCTCTTTCTTTGATCAATGTCCTGTCATTAAAGCCGAGACGGATGAATTGCGTAACAGTCGATTAGGGCTGTGTTATGCAACCGGATGCGTGTTAAAACTGGGACTCAATCTACTAGGAATCTCTGTGGTACCGCGCATGTAAATAAGATCCATCGCAATTCGATATCTATTCAATTGCAGGGTAATTTGTCGCCAATGCCGTCAATCGTGAGTCTCAATCATTGACAGAGATTCAAGTTTCGACAATGGTTAATGTTAGCCAGAGGCTTGTTTGCATTCGGTCGATACAAATAGGTCAGTCGGGCCGCCTGCAGGAAGCATGATGTTCGCTTGGAAGCGTATTTAAATTGAGACTGACGCGCTGCGACCGGGAGTCGTCAACTCATGTTGCACTGGGGTCGTGTAGCACTGGGCAGCAACCAAGGTCCCGTTATAGCGAGCGAATGAATGGCACGTAAACCAAAGAGCAAGGTCAACAAGTCGAATGCGATCCGCGATATCAAAGGCGCGAATCCAGAAGCCGGTCCAACCGAAATTGCAGCCATGGTAAAGACTCAATTCGGTGTTGAGGTAACACCAGCAACCGTGAGCACTGTTCTTTCAACCGACAAGAAACGCAATGGCAAGGTTGGTCGTCCAGGGCGTCCCAAGGGTTCTAAGAACGCTGCTGTCAAAGCACCTGCCGCTTCGAAGGCTGTGGCACTAAACGGCAACCAAGATGCGTTTATCCAAAACCTGCTGAAAGCCAAGCAATTGGTCAACGACATGGGCGGAATATCAGAAGCACGCAGCGCGCTGAATGCACTTGAGTCGTTGATGAGTGCCGTCTAGGCAAGTCATTAGCTGTAGAAGCACAATACGCTTCGAACTTAGAGGGTCGAGCCGGCTGCCCATGGCTCGACTTTTTTCGTTTCTGCACACGAAGTGACCGGTCAGAGGAGTTGATGCGTAGGCGACTTGCGACTTTACGGCTATGATCTTCAAAATGGTTGAATGGTCGTTCAAGGGTGAACCGTTCGAGCCAAATGCCAATCCACTAATAAGTTGGAATTCTGTTGATGGAGCAGTCTTTTGTTGCCTGGGCCAAGATGCGTGCCCGCCGCTTACCTCAAGTAAAGCGGGGGATAGGTGACGACGCGGCAATTCTCGCCAGCTCGAAGGAAGATTGGGTTGTTACTACCGATACCTTAATGGACGGTGTTCACTTCAAGACGACAGAAGTTTCAGGCGAACGAATCGGTCGCAAACTAATCAGTGTGAACTTGAGCGACTTGGCCGCCATGGCTGCTGAACCAGTGGCGGTATTCCTTAGTCTTTGTTTGCCTCGCAGCGCGTCGCAACAACTGGCCGCCGATATTTATGAAGGCGTATGTCAAGTTGCTGAGCGGTATCAAATCGCCCTGGCTGGCGGCGATACGAATTGTTGGGATGGACCACTCGTTGTAAGCTTGACGGCAATTGGCAATACGGTCGGGGGATTGGCCTGGATTAGAAGCGGTGCGCAGCCCGGCGATGCAATCGTAGTCACCGGCCCGTTGGGTGGAAGTATCCTGGGAAAACACCTCGACTTTGAGCCTCGGATTGAACTAGCACGGTTGATTCGCGATCGAATCAAGGTGCATGCTGCGATGGATATCAGTGATGGTTTGAGTACCGATTTGCTGCGTATGTGCGATGCATCGCATTGTGGTGCCGTACTCGACTTGTCGAAGATTCCTGTCACCGAGCAAGCCATACAACTCTCGACAACTAGCGGAAAAACTCCGGTTGAGCACGCGCTCGGCGACGGCGAGGATTTTGAGTTGTTGTTGGCAGTGGACGAGACCGATTTACAGGAATTGACCGAACTAGTAGGTCAAACACAATGTCACAAGGTCGGCAAATTTACCAGCCGCACTGGGTTGTGGGCGTTGGAAGGTTCCCGCATTCGGCAGCTTCCTGTGACGGGTTATGTTCATCAATAGAATCATTGAATACGATTGGCGACTGATTACTTGAAGGGGTAAAAAGCGTAATGTTTCGCTTGTTAAGAATGTTTGCATGGACGATGACTGCGATCGCCGTGTTACCACTTCTTACATCTCGTTGTATTCGTGCTCAAACCCTCCAGTCCAACGATGTTCGCACGGATCAGGTTAACGAGCGTGCTGCGGCTGAGCGCTATGAACAGATACTGCGCCGCCGTCCGCAGATGGGTGCGCCTTTCGACAAACTCTATGAGTTCCATTCGCGGCAGGGAACTATCACGGAACTGTGCCAGCGATTGGAATTGACGGCTGAAAGCCAAGGCGATGGCAACCTCTTTCAATTGCTTGGCCTTTTCCAGCTACGACAAGGCATGCACGATGACGCGATTGGTAGCCTGACGCGTGCCGAGAACCTATTACCCAAAGAACCATCCGTAAGCCTTTATCGATCTCGAGCCTTAACGCTCAAGCGGCAATACGATCCAGCGCTCGCCGCACTGAAGGTTACGGTCGATCGCAAGCCCAGCCAAGCCATGGCCCTAGAAATCCTCAAGGAGCTCAGAACGCTCAAAGATCGCGAGGTTGATCGACAAGTTGCGGTCGAGTTGCTTGCGAATCTTGAGACACAGTTTTCGAATAGTCCACAAGTGATCGAAAAGCTGGCTGACTGCCTTATCGAATTTGGCCAGCCTGAAGCGGCGCGGCCCGTTTACGAAAAACTAATTGAAGTGACGCGTGATCCGCTACGCAAAATTGAATTGCGTGTGCAACTGGCGCGACTCAAGAAACGACTTGGTGATCCTGAGCAATCGCTGAGCGAACTTGAAGGACTAGTTGCGCAAGTGAAACCTCAAAGCTGGTTACACACGTCGCTGATAGAGCAGATCGAACAACTGACCGAAGAACTTCACGGAACTGACGGTCTCATCAAATACTACGAACGAGCCCTGCAAAGGCAGCCCGATGATGTGGCAGGTATGTTGCGGCTGGCGGAGGTTTTGCGCAATCGGTCGCAATTCGAGGATGCACAGGTTTGGATTTCAAAGGCAGTGGAATCGGCACCCTCGCAACCGGAACCACTGTTGGCGATGTCTAAACTAATGGAGGACACCCAGCAGTTTCGCAGCGCGTCGAATTGGATGCAGCAGCTAGTGCAACTCGATCCAGCCAATGCAGATTACATCATCCGCTGGGGCCATCTAGCAGCGATCGAACCCAACATGGAGTCCCCCAAAT
>JANLQO010000272.1:0-40386 GCA_031367855.1 Planctomycetia bacterium
ATACGCAAAGTCCTTCGCCGACCAGTTGTTATCAAGACAGTCGGTGAATTCATGCGAGCCCTTGCAAGTCTCGGAGGATTTCTCGGAAGAAAAAGTGATGGCGAACCGGGCTGGATCGTCATCTGGCGTGGCATGAAATCACTCGCTCTAATGCTCAGAGGATATACCGCCGCGCTCGATAAATGTGGGTAAACATGAGCCTGCCGGGTGCGACTTCTTGCGCACACCATGGCCCAGGTCAACTGGATTATGCATGCCTCAGCGATGGTTGCACCCGGCATGAGCGACCCACCAACTCAAAGTGAGTCTCGTATGCTCACATGGAGACGGACAGTTGTAATCGCATCGATTATCTGACACTCATCGCCGAACGCCACCATCACGGTTCAAAAATTAAGAAAATACGTTATTTATTGGCGTTGGTCGACCCGCCACCTAAGAGTGTCACTTGTAGTGACTATGCCTGACCTGCTCGCACTTTGGATTTTGGTTGTTGTTCCGGAGAATCCAGCGTTTAAGAATTCAGACGATTCGAGGGTGGCGGCTGTCGATAGAACGATCTGTTGCATCTCCTTTTGGCTGCGCGCGAACTCTATGGGGCATAGATTTCGGTTGCTCAGGTGCGGAACTCCAAAATTCCCATCAACTCTAGTAGCACCGCGCATCCACATGCAACTCCGCAGTCGACTACCCTGAAAAAAATCGTGGAGGCTCTTTTGCTCATGTCAAAAAAAGATGTGTTTCGCATTGTGAATCGCGCAACCGACGGCACGCTGCGCATCACTGACTTCCCGAATCCAGATTCGCTCTTGCAGATGCATACCCAAATTGGCGTCGAAGACAGCAGCACCGACCTCGCTTTACGCGGCATGCCTGTTTTTCGCGGATTAATCGGTCCAATTCCCGAAGGTCGCAATATCGTTCGCTATGAAACGCCCGAAGTTTTCGAAGCGATCACGAAAGAATGGTCATCGACCAAAGTAAAGCGTCGTCGTCGCCGCGCTGTTCCAGCGGGAGAATTGTCCGCTGAACCACAAGGGACCGAAAACTCGGTCGAGTTGCGCGAGTCCGCCACGGTCGGATAAATCCACCCTGTGGCGCGCCATTCAGTACGAAATGCTATTCCAGCGTTCCAAGTGGTGGGCTGCAGCTGGAACGGCAAGGGCGACGAGGCAATCGTGTTCTGCATTGCGCATGACAGTTCGATCCTCCGGTGTGATGTCATTCAAACCAGCTAAATGCAGTAAGCCGTGGATGACATAAAGCAATAATTCGTCGGCGGTCGGCCAGCCGGCTTGGAGTGCCATCCGCGCGGCGGTGTCGAGGCTGGCGATAATTTCGCCGTCGACGTTGCCCGCATCATTGTCGAATACGAAGCTGATGACGTCGGTTGGCCAGTCGTGATCCAAGTGCTTGTGGTTGAGTCGATGAATGGTGGGATCGTCTACTACGGCGATGCTGGCGGTGAGCCCCTTGAGTCGATAACGCTGGGCAATCCACCGGGCGGCTTGATGGAATCGCGCGACGTCATCGGTAGCTGCGGGAACGTGGTACTCGATCTCTAACTCAATCATGCTCGCATTGTCCGTACGTCGCGATGCTCCGTTGGCGTTGGCTTGACAATAATGATGGCTAGTATCAGGGCTACGATGTGCAAGCTAGCAGCCAGGATGAATGGCAGGCCGGGCAACTTTACGGGGGCTTGTTCGTGGATGGCAAACGAAAAAACGTTAGCGAATATCCAGGGACCAATCATACCTGAGATACCCATTAGTGAGCTGTTTGCGCCTTGCAATTGACCTTGTTCGTTCGCTGAGACTCGACGGGTCATCAGGCCTTGAATGGCTGCAGAAAAATAGCCCACGAGTGAAAAAACGGGAATGCCAATCCAGAAGATCCAGCCGTTTTCGGCGATTCCATAAATAAAGTAGCCTGCAGCGCCGAATGCGAGGGCGATGATAAGCATTCGACGCTCGCCAAGCTTGGGAGCGGTACGCCGCACCACTCCGCCTTGCATCAAAACACTCATCAAGCCGACAACCATCAGGGTCAAGCCTGTTGTTTTTTCGGTCCAGCCGTAGCGGTACGTTGTGTAGAACACAAACACGGATTGAAACACTTGGTGCGCCAACTGATACAAAAGGAGAATGCTGGCCAGTCCGAGCAACTGGGGATGTGATCGCAGCAGCTTTAGCGAACCAAGTGGATTCGCGCGACGCCACGAGAACGCGGTACGATTTTCTTTGCGCAGCGATTCGGGCAAGATGAATGCGCCATAGACCGCGTTGAGTATGGTTAGAAAAGCAGCAACCCAAAATGGTAGCCGCAAATCGTATTCACCGAGCACTCCACCCATGGCTGGGCCGATCACAAAGCCGAGTCCGAATGCGGCGCCGAGCATTCCATAACTGCCGGCGCGTTTGTCAGGCTCTGTGACGTCTGCGATATAGGCGCCTGCAGTCGAAAAACTGGCGGCAGTGATACCCGAGAGCACGCGACCAATGAACAACCAAGTCAAATTTGGGGCGAGAGCCATGAGAATGTAATCCAAGCCGAGCCCTAAGCAGGACAGCAAGATGACCGGACGACGGCCAAACCGATCACTGAGGGCACCCATGATGGGTGAGCAAACGAACTGCATCATGGCCCACACCGTCACGAACCAACCGTGATAGCGCGAAGCTAGCGTGTAGTCCCCTTGCGCGAACTCTTTCACCAACTGTGGAAGGACTGGAATCGTCACGCTAAGTGAAAGTACATCCAGCAGCACGGTGATGAATATGAAGATCACGGCCGCTTGACGGCGCTGAAGAGCGACGCTTGCCAAGTTCCCCGACGGGTCGCTGGGAGGATTGTCGGGTGGTTGAGGTGGGTTTTCTGACATCGAATCTCGTTTGAGCCCAGTGATTTTGCGCCCGGTGATTTTGCGCCCGGGGGATTTTGCGCCCGGTGATTTTGCGCTCGGTTGATCGTCGCGCAAGTGTACAAGTGTAATAGTCGTGCCACACTACCAGGGTGAGGCAGGCATTGTAGCAGCGTAACTCCAAAACGCTGAGGTGCCCGCCGGGAAGAAGCGGCCCGAGGTGTTTCTGCCAAAAATCACCCGCAAGCGCATCTGAAATCGCGAAATCAGGCGAACTGTAGGCCGCTTAACCGTTCGTAAGCTTCGATATACTTGTCCGAGGTTTGATGTACCACTGACATCGGCAACTCGGGCGGGGGGCTATTTCTGTCCCAGTCTCTGGCCAGCAGCCATTGTCGTACAAATTGTTTGTCGAACGAAGGTTGACTGTGGCCGGGGACGTAGAGATCGGCAGGCCAGAAGCGAGAACTGTCCGGAGTCAGAACTTCGTCGATCAAGATTAATCTACCGTCGTACCAGCCCCATTCGAATTTCGTATCCGCGATAATTAGCCCGTGGCTCGCTGCGTACGTCGCGGCTTGGCGGTACACCTCGAGGCTGAGTTCGCGCAGTTTGGTGGATG
This sequence comes from Planctomycetia bacterium, assembly GCA_031367855.1. GTDB lineage: Bacteria > Planctomycetota > Planctomycetia > Pirellulales > Pirellulaceae > Aureliella. The sequence goes on from JANLQO010000272.1 coordinate 3,486, forward strand.
TTTCAATTCCGATACTGTCGGCCATGACTTCGAAGCTAACATTCTCATCGTGGCCGGTTGCGGCTTTCGTGGCAGGAGTGAAAATCGGTTCAGGCAGTCGATCGCACTGCTTTAATCCAGGCGGCAGTGCGACTCCGCAGACCCTGCCGCTCCGCTGGTACTCGACCCAACCCGAGCCTTCAAGGTAGCCACGAACGACACACTCAAACGGCACCACCTCGGCTTTCCGAACCACCATACTACGTCCGGCAAGCATCGCGCGCTGAGCGGCGCTGATCTGCGGGAGATCGGGAACCTCCATCGACAACAAGTGATGCTCGACGGGCAAACGTTTGAACCAAAATTGGCTTAAAGTCGTCAATACGCGGCCTTTGTACGGAATACCGCCCGGTAGCACCCAATCAAACGCACTGATTCGATCCGTGCTGACGATCAGAAGTGTCTCACCGAGATCGTAAACATCTCGCACTTTGCCTTGCCGCTTTGGGAAATCGAGATCTGTGCTAGTGACTGGACTGGGATATTGCTTCACAAGTAGCCTCGTATCAACAACTTGGATTACAGTGGAGAAAAGGAATTTCAGTGGCCGATCAAGCGATTGACCAGATCTGGTTGATTGAAATTTTGACCAAGTTAAGTTAAATTCTTCCCTTCGGAGCGCAGGACATTGGCAGTATGCTGGCCTTGGCCTGTGGTAGGAACGTTTCTCTTTTCAAAGTTTTCGGCAACAGCTCCCATTTCGGTCACCCGAATGCCGCCGCGTTGCCGTTCGAAAGCCAACCTTCATGGGTGACCTTCGATTTAAGGTCCCAAACGCAGAGACTATTGACCCACGCGTTTGGGAAACAGCATACATCTCGGGAATGGAAGGGATTCCATGGTTCTGCCATCGCCGGCTGGAAGGTGACCAGTTTAGCATTGGCCGCGATATTGAGGAGTCAGGCAAGCTGAACATTGTCTGGCCGACTCGCAGCCTCGGAAATATTTGTTTGTCGACAACCAGTCTGCGGGTAGTCGACCAGCCCTATTCGCTGATGGCCGAATTAGCACGCGGTACGGTGTTTCGCATGAAGAATCAATGCGCCGAGTGGCAACGCATCGGCTTGAAGCTGCCGACGGAGTTCTTTCCGCTCTCCGAACAAGCCCTCAATCAATTGCTACATGCAATCACCACTCGCAACAATCCCGTCAAGCAGGAAAAGCATGCGCAGGCGGCCATCGATAGCTCGACCGAAGCCGGTGTCTTGCTGTGTGATGCATTTAGCTCCCAAGTGCTTGATATTCGCCTGCAGAATGAGGGTCGGTTTTCGACATTGCTAGGCTGTCGCCTTCAACCGCAAATCGAAATCGACAGCGTCAGCGACGCGCTCAAGACGGCATTTAACTTAATCGCTGTTGATGCCGATTTGAATGCGATCGAGTCGGCCTCTGGACAGCGAAACTACGCGGTCGCTGATCGTCAGGTCGAGTGGGCACAACAGAATGGTCAGCGAGTTTGTGTCGGTCCGATGCTCAATTTCCGGCCCGGAGGATTGCCGCGCTGGATGGTGCTGCTCAATCAGGGCTTTGATACGATCATGAAAGTCGCCGGTGATCATGCACTAGAAACCGTCGAACGTTATCGCGGCAAAGTTCATTTATGGAATTGCGCAGTTGGCTTAAACGGACCTGGCGAAATGCGATGGTCCGATGAAGAAGTGTTACGCATGTCAGTTTCGCTCATCGAAACGGTGCGCCGCGCGGATGACCGTACACCCGTGTTGCTGACCATTGATCAACCGTTTAGTGAATATCTGGGCGGTGAGCGCGATGGTATTTCGCCTCTGCACTTTGCCGACGCCTTGATTCGCGCCGACCTCGGACTCAGCGGATTGGCGCTGCAATTAAACCTCGATACCTGGCCAAATGGTTCGTTGCCAAGAGATCCCATCGATATCAGCCGCTTGGTCGATCGCTGGGGATTACTCGGAATTCCTCTGATGATCATCGTCACCAACCCGTCACAATTCACCAGCGATCCGCGCGCGGAACAGGGGCTAGGGGTTTCTTCATGGATGATCGGCAGCAAAGCCCCGCCTGACGGTTTGAAAAGCGATAGTCTGATTCGCATGCTGCTAGCCAAACCGACAGTACACGCGATCATTTGGAATCAGATGAGCGATCAATTGCCTCACGGTTTCGCCAACGCCGGACTCTGGGATTCACTGGGTAGAGCCAAGAGTGTCCTCAGTGGCGCTGCTAAACTTCGCCAGGCGTATCTGCACTAGGCTTTGTCTCAAAAGGGGGTCTGACCCTTTGGAGGGAATGCAAGATCCCTGACAAAAGCATGCCCGGAGAGGTTAGACGGGTCAGCCCCCGTCTGAGACAAAATTGAGTGCTCGTCTAGATTTTCGTCGGGGAGGCGCGCCTCTGAGGCTCTGCGAAGGGCGTGGCGGATTCGATGGGAATTGCACATCTCTCAAAATTCAGTTTTCTGGAATATTCTTGCAGAATGCATTTCCAGTGACCTAACTTGTCCCAGTCACCGCGATAAATAGTGGTGTCAGGCAAACGCGCCTGCGACAGCTCCTGATAGCCAACGATTCAAGGAAGTCTTCAACATGGCCAAATACTACGTCCAAAGCGGTACGGTTCGCACTGTAATTTCAGCCGACGATTGCGAAAAAGCCGCACTCTGGGTCGTTCACCGCGCTATGCAACAGGTTGTTCCGGTCTACGACGACGCTGAACTGAGCCCACAAGAAAAAGGGGACGTGGCCATTGTGCAAGGCATCATGGTCCTCGGAAACACGATTAAATTGAGCGAACTCGGCTTCGATCGCGAAGACGCTACCTCACTGGATACTTTTGATTTGGTCGTGCATTGGCACCAATTGATGGTTGCCCTCTCGCGGCTCGAACAATTGCTTGACTAGACGCCAGCAAATCCGCGACGTTGTCCCATAAACCGCGTTCTGCATCTAAAGTTCTAAAACCGCGTTACGCTGTAAGGGGCGACGTCCAAGTGCGTGGGCTCGCCATTAATCAACTCTTTGATCAACCGTCCAGTCACCGGTGCCATACTGAGTCCAAGCATGTTATGACCGGCAGCGATCCACACGTTGCCCCACTTGGGACTTGCATCGATCACTGGCAAACTATCATAGGTCATCGGACGCCAACCGTACCAAGTTTCCAGCTCCGGTTCGCAATACGGCTCCAGCAAATACTGCTCCGCGCCGCTACGCAGCAACTGCAAGCGCTGCGGCTTGATCGACTCGTCGTAACCTGCGAATTCCATGATTGACCCCAACCGATAACCCGAATTCATAGGAGTCACCGCTACACGATGTTCCGGGAAAATCAGCGGAATTTGTGGGCAGATCTTGGGACGAGGCATGGTGATCGAATAACCCTTACCGGGCTGGATTGGAACGGTGCACCCTAAATGTTCACGCAACATTGGCGTCCAGGCACCGCTCGCAACGACGAACACATCCGCCTGCAAGTTACCCTGAGTTGTCTCGACCACCTGAGCCGATTTCTGCGAGCCGGTAAACCGCAGCAATTCGCATTGTTCTTTGAATTGAACGCCTGTTTGCTCTAAGCGAACACGCATTGAATGCACTAGGCGATCGGGCCTGAGGTGTGCATCGTGCTCGTACATCCAAGCCCCAGCAATACTTGGCTTCAGAGCGGGTTCCAAGGCAACCGCTTCCGCAGCGTTCAGCCGTTTTGCAGGTTCATGGAACAATTCTGTTAGCAATTGATCGGTCCTGGCGTAGTCATTGAGAGCGCGAGCGTTTTGATAAGCAAACATCAAACCCTTGGCTTGCCATTCGCATTCGATTTTGTCCACTTGGACCAGTGTTTCGTACTCGCGCATCGAGGAGACTAGCAATGCCTGAATCGCATGCGCTGCGGCGACCATCGAATGGTGATTGCAGCGTCGTGAAAACTGCCACAGCCAACTCCAGAGCGCGGGATCAAGCCGAGGTTGAATTCTAAAGGGACTGCCGGGAGAGAGCATTGCTTTAACGGCTGCTTTGAACGCTCCGGGCTCGGTCAGAGGCAGCACGTGGCTCGGGCATACAAGTCCACAGTTACCAAACGAACACGCGCCACCGACTGTCTTGCGATCGATCACCGTAACTTGCCAACCGGATCGGGCGAGGTACCAAGCGCAATTGATTCCAATGATTCCGCCACCCACCACCACCACCGAACCGGTTTGGCTCATCAACGTATCCTCAATGAATTCTTCGTCAAAACGTCTATTTGTAGTTCCTTTGCGCATTTCATCGATAGGTGTAACTTACCATTTCCAGGAGGATTGCAATTCCTTGTTCACGACCGCTCCCGTGGGCCATTCATTTCGCGACAATTTGATAATGCAGTCAGCCGCTTCGATGGCCATGCTTTGCTGAGCCAGAGTGTCGGCACCACCCAAATGCGGACTGGCTACCAGATGTTCGCATTGAAACAGCGGATTGCTAGCCGCGGGCGGCTCTTCAGCAAACACATCCAGTCCCGCTCCGCCAAGATGACCGGACGTTAGCGCGTCAACAAGATCGGCTTCCTGCACCAATTCGCCGCGAGCAGTGTTGATGAAAACGCTGCCTGGCCGCATACGCGCAAATACATCGCGATTGAACATGCCTCGCGTCTCGGCGTTCAGGGGACAATGAATCGAGAGGTAATCGCTTTTTGCAAGCAGCGTTCCAAAGCCTACAAGCTCAATCGCATGCTGCATCGCAAACGACTGGTCCGGACAAGTCTCCGTGGCAATGACTTTCATCCCCATCGCGCGCGCTCGCACGGCGGTGCTGCGTCCTATCCGCCCAAGTCCGAATAACCCCAGCGTCATTCCGCGAATCGGCTGCGTGGGCCCTTTTCGCCACCCACCCGCCCGCACTCTCGCATCGTTAGCTATGACACTTTTCGCGATCGCAAACATCAACGCAAAAACCGTCTCAGCCACCGCTTCATGATTCGCTGTCGGGGTAATTGTGAGCGGAATGCCGCAACTAGTAGCGGCGGCAACATCGACGCGATCGTAACCCACACCCGCGCGTGCGATCACTCTCAGCTTCGGCAACTGGGCCAAAACTTCTGCTGTCAGAAACTCCCCACCCGCAATGAGCGCATCCGCTTCGCGCAGTACACGAATCGTTTCCGCCTGCCCGCAAAGCCCTCGAGTGAAGGTGCTATCTTCAGGATAGTTCACTCGAAAACCCGCCGCCTCGAGCATGTCAACCCACGGTCCGTCAACTCGTACAAGTGCTTCTGGCGTGAACATAACGGTTGGCATTGAGTTGGCCCCTTATCGACGAGTTTGAATGGGATAGACCGACGCGTACGCAAAAGTGCGGATCAGCCAGCTTTCGAAAAATCGCCTTGCAGCCAACTCGCGGGATTTACGACCAGCAACGCGCGGCGTTCTGCATAGCTTAGCCCGAGCGCTGCACTCAGCCAACGGTCCGCGTCGCGCATCGAACAGGCCGAGCCAACGAAGTGCTTTCCCGAAGGATCGCGCGCGGCTTTGTCCGGCCCGATCGAAACTTCGCGGCCAGCCAACCGATACACGCCTGGCCCAAGCCCAGCGGCGCTGATCGCATCGGAAACCACCGCCAACCGGTTGCGAGGTACCCAATTTAGAATGTTCTCGAAGAGAGTTTTCGGCACATGAAAACCGTCCGCAATCAACGTAAAGTGCAAACGATCGCTGCGCCGCAAGGCTCGGTAGATGATATTGTCATGCCGATTCATTTCCGGCGGACAGGCGTTGGCCAAATGCGTGAATAACTTTAGACCCGCTTCGATGCAATGGTCAAGATCGTCGAGCGATGCATCGGTATGGCCGGCCGATACAATCACGTCCCGTTCCACCAGAAACCGAGTCATCGCGCCCTCGCAATCGACTTCTGGAGCTAACGTGACCAGCTTCACCCACCCCGCGCCGCACTCGATTAACCGAGCCAGCGCGGTGAGGTTTGCATCCAAAGCATGTTGGGGCGGGTGCGCGCCGATAAAGCCAGCTTTCCGCGAGAGAAACGGGCCTTCAAGATGAATGCCCGCGAATAACTCATGACAAACTGCATCGCTTTCCATCGCTACTCGCAGTGCCTGGATGCACGCGCACATGTCCTCAATGCTGCCCGTGATCAGCGTCGGCAAAGCTTGTCGCACGCCGTCGCGGAGCATCGCTTCCGCTGCAAAACGCAGCTCCGCAACACTTCTCTGAGGCTGATTGAAATCGATCCCCTGATATCCGTTGACTTGGAGATCAACGCATCCATCTACAAGTTGCGAATCCACGGATGAACCATTTTAAAAAATGAGCAAGTTACGCTACTAAAGTGTCCGGAACCATTTGCCAGGAACTGGCCCTTCGGGTGATTCGCACAAATGTTACCGGACACTTATTTCCCCGAGAGCAGCGTCGCGCTGGCTGCGTCCAAAACCAGCGTTACATCAGCGTGCTGTCGAAGAGCCGACGCCGGCACCATCGGAGAAAGCTCACCTTCAACCGTATTGCGAACCGCGGCCGCTTTGCGCTGATCCGGAACACTGCAAAGGATCTTTTTAGCTTTCAAAATCTGGGCGATCGACATACTTATAGCTTGCGTCGGGACTTGCTCCAGCGTATCGAACCAGCCTTCGCCGACCTGCTGCCGACGACACGCTTCATCCAACTCAACGATCAAATAGGGTTCGTTGGTCGCAAAGTCGGCTGGTGGATCGTTGAACGCCAGATGTCCGTTTTCGCCGATCCCACACAACAGCAAGTCGATTGTGCGCCCGGAAAGCTGCTCCGAAGCTTGTGTCCGCAGCAACTCCGGCAATTTCGTACCATCTAAATAGAGGAACGATTTCAAAGGCACACGGTCGACAAATCGCTTGGCTAAGTACCCGCAAAACGAAGCCGAATGTGACCGATCGATACCCAGATACTCGTCGAGGTGAAATCCGTTGACTCGCGGCCAATCGATATCTGGCTGGCTAACCAGGCTGTCGAGCACCTCGAACTGACTTGAACCTGTGGCGACGACGAGATTGCATTCAGACTTTTGGGCCAGACAATGTCGCAAGTGAACGGCCGCTTGCTCGGCGGTATAGCGTCCCATGGCGGTCCGGTCTTCAGCGACAACTATTTTCATTGATGCATCCAGCGTTTCGTAAAGAACGTGATAAACGTGGCAATCGTCGCGGCGCTGATTGCATGGCCAGCGAGTGCATGCAGTAGACGGGTCCGCGTTACCCAATGGCAAGCTGGAAGCTTACCCGACTAGCGGCTATTGTCTTTGGCCAGCTGTCGGAAGTATCCCTCGATGACTTCGCGGTAGTGAGAAGGAAGTTCTTCGGTCAAGCGCTGAAGAGCTTCTTGGCGCTGTGCGGGTGGCAGGTTCCCCCAGCCGGCGCGGTCGCCGATCTTCTTTTGATCGACGTCGCCAGGGCCTTTGCCACCAGCAATTTGGCTAGCATCCATCGGTTTGTTTTGCGACTGATCCTGCTGGCCCTTGCTCTGTTGAGACTGCTGCGAAGATTGCTGCATTTGGTTTTCAATCTTTTCGATCAGCTTGTCTAACTTCTTGACGATTTCATCTTCTTCATCGCGAACGCGTTTGCCGGCTCGACCAAGATCCAGGCGGCGTTGCACATCGTTCATCAACCGGGCGATTTCGTCGAGTGAATCGGACTTCAGCGGTTCGATGTCGGCGGCCATCAATTGGGCCAGCTGATGAAAGCGAACCGGCAGTTCCGATTCGCGTTCGAGCAGTAGCTTGACGTTGGCCAAACACTCTTTTTTCTTCAACAAATGATGTTCGCAAGTCGCTCGATAAAAAAGCAGGCTGGCCGGATCGCAGACTTGGACCAGTTCCAACCCGGTCAAGGTCTCAAGAGCTTCGTCGTAGAGGCGACGTTGAGCCAAGGCCCGTCCGCAGGCCAAGCGAATGGTGTCTTGCATCCAGCCCGGTACATCACTGGTCAGCCAATCGAGGTTTCGAGGGAAGACGGCTGGACCCGTCGGATCGGTCAACTGTCGATTCAAGGCTGCAACTCGGGGCTCGATAATTCCGCAAGCCGAAAGTAAGCGATCGAGAAACGCGGGGCCTTTGACCTGTTCGCTGGATGCGTCCCAGGCAATCCGCACTGCATCCCGAGCAGCGGCTGGGGCGTTGCGTTGGTCCATATAGCTGAGCAAATGCTGTTCGAAAATCGACACCGTCGGCCAGGACCAAGTAGCGGATTTGCGGAGTTCGTCTTTGCGGGCGTTTGTTGGCCCCGAATCGGCGGCGAATGGTACGCGGGAAATGCCAGCGACGAGGCTAGCGAAAAGCAATGCAAAAGTCATTCCTTGAGCGACAACCCTACCGAACTTCCGTTTCGCAAGCTGCATGCTGGAATCCTTTGAACTCATTTTATACGAGCAGAAGGTCGCTGTTATGATGAAGAATTCTACTCAATCATGCGAGACCAAGCCAACATAATGTGCGCACTTCAGTCACAATTTTCTTCGCGGGTCGTCGAAGAATCGCTTTTTAACCGGAAATCTACGCCGTCGGCAGTGCGGAAATCCAGTTAATTAAGGCCGAACGTGAGCAATCCAACCCACAAAGGCAATCTGCGGTAGAAATGACAACAGTTTGGAAGTCTGCGCGAAATACACCTGAAATTCAGCCAAACGCTTGTTGAGTAAACGGGGGTTGACTGGGTATTCTACAGCTGTCAAAAGGTTAGGGCGTTGAGCGGGACACCTAGAATTTCTTCACCGATCGGTATCGCGAACGCCCAGCACGGGCAGGGAAAGTAATGAACACAGTGGAAATTTGTGTTTCAACTAACGAGAAGATGCGGTTTTGTCAGATTGACCGAATTACCCGGCTTGAACCGGGGGTTCGAATTGAAGCAACCAGAAAACTGCGTGGTGATGAGGATTACCTTCGCGACCATTTTCCACGCTTTGAAGTCATGCCTGGCGTGTTGATGCTGGAGGCTTTGACCCAGGCGGCGATTTTTTTGGCGCGCGCGACCGAAGGCTACAAATCGGGCTTGGTCTATTTGCAATCGGCGAAAAACGTTAAGTTTGCGGACTTTGTGCAACCGGGGCAAACGCTGTTAATTTCTGTGGAAATCATTAAGCGGACTGAGAGTACTACACTTGTAAAAGCGACCGGATCAAAGGAAGATTCTGTTGCGGTGACTGGTAGACTTTTGCTAAAGCACGAAATGCTCAGCGGTACGACGGAGCCGTCGACCACAGACACACACGCGAACGTCTTTATGAAACAACTTACCGACCGATTGCGGAAGGATTCGTAGGGCTGGGGGAAAAAGTCTGCGAAGGCTTTGCAGACCGAGCCCTGATAACCGAGCCCTGATAACAGTTACCATTATTGGCCGCACAACCCAAAGGACATTACAAAGATGCCGAGTTCCGAAGAGATTTTCCAAAAAGTTCAAGCTGCCCTCGTTGATGCTCTGGGTGTTGAAGACGACGAAGTGACTCCTGAGGCCACAATGGTGGGTGATCTTGGGGCCGAATCGATCGATTTTCTGGATATTGTTTTCAAGCTTGAGAAAGCCTTTGGAATCAACATTCCGCGCGAAGAGTTGTTCCCAGACGACATTCTCACCAACGCCAGCTACGTCAAGGATGGAAAAGTCACCGCGCAGGGCATCAGCGAACTCAAGACCCGATTGCCATGGGCCAACTTGACAAACTTTGAACAAAATCCACGCGTCCAAGATTTTGGTAACCTATTAACGGTCAACGACTTGTGCCGTTACGTCGCCACCAAATTGAAGTAGCGAAAAACAAGGATACTTCGCACAAAACGCCACCATCCATGGGTGGCGTTGGCCGAGAAGTGTCAAAAAGCGGCATGGATTTTAGCAAGAATCGAAGGACATTTAGCGTAACCTGAAGGCATTTCCATGCGCTGGTTTTGGATCGATCGATTTGAGAAGTTCACAGTAGGCAAGGAAGCGGTGAGCATCAAGAACATCACTTTGGCTGAAGAGCCATTAGACGATTACTTGCCGGGCCATCCCCATTATCCGCACAGCTTGATCGTCGAAGGCATGGCGCAAACGGGTGGATTACTGCTCAGTCAAATGGAGCAGTTTTTGCAGCGCGTCGTACTAGCAAAGGTAGCTAAAGCAGATTTTTTCTTCGTTGCTAAGCCCGGTGATCAGCTTCGTTTGACCGCAAAATTGGTTGGGCTGCAGGCCGAAGGCGCCCTCATCGAGGGAATTGTGGAAGTTGACGGCAAGCGGCAAGCCGAAATGGAGCTGACGTTTGCTATTCTGGATGAGTCGTTTGGCAAACAGCCGTTCTTTATTCCGCGAGATTTGTTGCGAGTTCTGCGAGCGATGCGTTTGTTCGAAGTCGCTAGGACTGAGGGAGGTGAGCGGATTACGGTGCCGCAACATATGCTTGATGACGAGAATTCTTATTTGGCTGCTAACGCGATTTAGGCAAATTTGCCAAGCCACCGTAGCCTATCGTCAGAATATCAGTCATTAGGTTATATTCTGAGTCTCAACGTAAGTCGGGTATGGCTACTGTGTTTTGGGAATTTCTCTGAAGGCTGAACGAATGCGGCGCCGAGTTGTCGTGACTGGTATCGGAATGATCAACCCGTTGGGTAATGATGTAGATACGGTTTGGAATGCGCTCAAGAACGGCCAAAGCGGCGTTGACTTCATTTCGATCTTTGACGCGTCAAACTATCCAACCAAGATTGCCGCAGAGATACGCAACTGGGACATTACCGATTGCGGCGAAGATGGTGTCCTCTGGAAGAAACGCGGGCGACATGCCAAATTCGCCGCCGGCGCGGCCAAGCAAGCGATCTTCGATTCCGGAGTGCTGGACGCGATTACCGATCGTTCGCGAATCGGAGTTTACTTTGGCGCAGGCGAAGGCAATCAGGACTTTGTTAACTTTACTCAGATGGTCGCTACCGCAACCGCAGGCGGTGGCGAATTCGATCTCGATGCTTTCATGCGGAAGGGACTCACCATCCTTGATCCGGAACTTGAGTTAGAACAAGAACCGAGCATGCCCGCGGCCCATTTGGGAGGAATGTTCGACGTACAAGGGCCGAACATCAACTGTTTGACGGCATGTGCGGCGAGTAGCCAAGCGGTTGGGGAAGCAACTGAGCTAATACGTCGCGGCGAGGTTGATGCGATGATCGCTGGCGGCGCTCATAGCATGATTCACCCCTTTGGATTGACCGGATTCAATCTACTGACGGCACTGTCCACTAACAATGCGGATCCGACCAAAGCTTCGCGACCGTTTGACCGATTGCGGGACGGTTTTGTGCTCGGCGAGGGCTCTTCGGTGGTCATCCTTGAGGAATTGGCACACGCGAAGAAACGCGGCGCAAAAATCTACGGCGAAGTTCTGGGTTATGGTTGCACTGCGGATGCTTATCGCATCACGGACATCCACCCCGAGGGCCGGGGCGCAATCGGTTGCATGAATGCGGCTCTCAAGGATGCTGGCTTGTCAGCCGATGCAGTGGGGTATGTGAACGCGCACGGTACCAGCACTTCGGTCAATGACCGTGTGGAAACGGTGGCCTGTAAAGCGGTCTTTGGGGATCGTGCGAAACTTGTCCCGGTCTCAAGCACCAAGAGCATGATGGGCCATTTGATTGCTGCGGCCGGCGTGACTGAGATGATCGTCTGCCTGCTAGCGATTCGCGATGGCGTTTTGCCGCCCACGATCAATTTGGAAAACCCCGATCCGGAATGTGATTTGGATTACATCCCAAACGAAGCCCGTGAGGCTCGCCTGGAAGTTGCGCTCAACAATTCGTTTGGTTTCGGTGGGCAGAATGTGACCCTGGCTGTCGGCGCATTCAAAGGCTAAATTCAGGCACTCTTTGGTCGGGACACTTGCAGCGAATAGGCACTTTTGGCCAAAGTGGACCAGGCTGAAATCTATTTCCGTGCGAATTATTTTTGCAAAAAGTTGCGTTCCAACGCGCCAAAGCGATCGAATTTGCGGGCATGGGTTGCAATTCAGGCTATCATTTTGGAGAAGTTAGGTCGGCTTTCATGTTGCCGCCGGTTTGCCTATTCCCTAACATTCATTGATTAGCTTGCGCCGGAGAACCGGTCGGCAACACGTTGGCAAGTCTTCCAGCGACAGCAGATTGCAACTACCGTGACGTTGCATCGGGATCGTCTGTCGATTGAATCCATGACGAATGCGAAAGTTAGCTCATGAGAAGTACATTTTCCAAGAACATGTTCGTGGCGACCACGTTGGGGTTGCTTGTGGCCAGTCTGGGCTCTATTGGCATCTCGCAAGTTGTACCTATACCCCGCGTTGAAGAGATGACCGCAGCCAGGTCAGCCGATCGCCAGATAATCATGGGCGTCGCCAAGATCATGCGCGATCAACATCTGTCGAAGCACAAACTCGACGACGAGATCTCGACTCGTGCTTTCGATACTTTTTTGAAGTCGTTCGATCCATTGAAATTGTACTTTTTGCAAAGTGACATCGATGGTTTTGCCGGCAGCCGCGAAAAGATCGACGACTTTGCGAGTAAAGGTGACATGACTTTCGCGATCCAAGTCTTCAAGACCTTCGTGAAACGCATGGACGAACGCGTTGCGATGGCGCATGAAGAGATCGATCGCGATCATGATTTCACCATAGACGAACAGTTGCCGATCGACCGAGACGTTGTCCAGTATCCGAAAGACGACGCCGAAGCGCGCGACCGCATGCGGCGACAAATTAAGTATAGCTTGCTCGTCGAACGCGAAAAAATGCGCGCCACCAAGGAAAAACCCGCGGACGAGAAAACCCGCCAAGAACAAATTGCACGCGACGGCGATCCAAACGAAGACCCCCGTGAACGACTCCATCGTCGTTATCGCACGCTGGCCAAGCGCTGGCATCAACTGGACGCTGACGAATTGCTGGAAACTTATGTCACAGCACTGACCACGAGTTTTGATCCGCACACGACCTTTATGTCCGCCAAGACGCTCGATAATTTCCGAATTCTCATGGGTCTGCACCTGGAAGGCATCGGCGCACAGTTGATGAGTGAAGACGGGTATACGAAGCTGACGAGTATCGTGCCGGGAGGTGCTGCGGATAAAGATGGACGCTTGAAGACCGGCGATCGAATTATCTCGGTCGGGCAAGGTGAAGACGGAACACTGGCCGACGTGATCGACATGAAGTTAGACGATGTGGTAGCGCAGATTCGCGGAAATGCGGGCACCGTAGTACGTTTGGGTATCATGCCCGCATCAGGTGGTGAATTGCAAATCGTCAACATTACCCGAGCAAAGATCAATCTCGAAGATAGTGCCGCCCGCAGCGAAGTTGTCACTCAAGGCGTAAAAGCCGACGGCACGCCGCTAAAATTCGGCTACATCGACTTGCCAAGCTTTTATCTCGATATGGAAGCCGCTCGCGAAAACTCTGACAGCTTCCGAAGCACGACTCGTGACTTGCGAAACATTCTAACCAGCTTCAAAGTTGCTAAAGTCGATGCCGTTGTCATCGATCTATCCAGAAATGGTGGCGGTAGTTTGACCGAGGCAATCAGTGCAACGGGTTTGTTCATTGATCGTGGACCCGTCGTTCAAGTGAAAGATCCAAGCGGTCAAGTGCAGGTCTATGACGACCAGGAAGGCGGCGTCGCTTGGGCTGGACCGCTTGTAGTACTGACAAGCAAGGAAAGTGCCAGCGCCAGTGAGATTTTCGCTGGTGCGATCCAGGATTACAAACGCGGTATCATCGTCGGCGATCCTACTACTCACGGCAAGGGAACCGTTCAAAGTCTGCTGGACCTGGGTCAGTACTTGGTTGGTCTTGAAGGCAAAATGGGTGCCTTGAAGCTGACCATTCAGCAATTCTATCTGCCCGATGGCAAGAGTACGCAGCGCCAAGGTGTATTGTCAGATGTCGTTCTACCAGCTCTTACAGCCAGCTTTGACAATAGCGAAGCGGATCTTGATTACGCCTTGCCTAACGATCAAGTTCAGCGTGCGAAACACAATGATTACAAGCTGGTCGACAGCAATATTCTGGCTCAGCTGCGGACCAAATCGGCAGAGCGAGTTAAGTCGTCTGCGAGCTTCGATAGGCTCTTGCGCCGAATCGACCTGTTCCGTCAGCAGAAGGACGAGCATTTTGTTTCGCTCAGTCTTGAAAAGTTTCTCAAGCGTCGCGAAGAAATTGATGCTGAACAGGAGCAAGAGGACAAGATCCTCGATCAACAACTGCCGAAAAAGGAAGTCTTCCACAAAGATTACTATCATGAAGAAGTGTTGAACATTTCACGTGATTATATTGAAGCGGTTGCTGGACTTGAACTAGCTCGCGCTGGTTAAGTTGCGATCGTCGAACAACGTTCAACTCTTGGGCGAAGCGAAAGCTTCGCCCCTTTTTTTTGCGAACTAGTCGGGCCAGGAAATAGCTGGGAATCTAGATGGGCACCGAAACTGTATTGTCGTTGATGCCGCTGGGCACTCTGCTGACTGGCAAAATATACTGGATTTTCGCTAGCGTCTTGGTTTGCTATGCAGCCCTTTTGTGGCTGATCGGTTTTGTTGCACAAAAGAGAATCAAGAACGTAGAGGACTACGTTCTTGCCGGGCGGAAACTTGGAACCGGCTTGGCTACGATCACCATGATCGTTACCTGGTTCGGGGCCGAGTCGTTAATGACTACCACCGATGAAGTGGCTCAGCACGGTCTGCGGAAAGCGATGTTGGACCCCATCGGTATCTCACTGTGCTTGCTGATTGCGGGCTTGTTTGTGGCTGGTCCGCTGTGGCGCATGGGCTTGATGACCATTCCGGACTTCTTTCGGAGTCGCTACGGAGAACTGGCGGAGACATTGAGCGCTTGCATCCTCGTGCCGAGTTACTTTGGTTGGATCGCTGCTCAGTATCTAGCGCTGGCGACCTTGCTGCAGCATTTTTTCGGCCTGCCGGTCTCGGCGGGGATCCTTGGCGTGGCCTTGATAGCATTGAGCTACTCGTTGATGGGCGGCATGTGGTCAGTCACATGGACCGATGTGTTACAGATGGTGTTGATCGTCATCGGGCTAGTGATTCTCGGATTTGAAATTCTCTGGCAGTTGGGGGATGGAAGCTTGCCGTTGGGTTGGTTGCGGTTGAGATTCGAGTCGGATCCAGCGATGTGGATGTTGGCGCCAGGACCAGACGTCAAAGCAGAGATAATGGGGGCAGTTACGGCGCTGGCTATCGGCTCGCTTGGAAATTTACCAGTGCAGGATTTGATGCAGCGGATTTGTTCGGCTACTTCGGATCGCGTTGCCCGGCGAGCTTGCTTGCTGGCGGCGATCGGATACTTGTGTATGGGCATGCTGCCGATTTTAGCAGGTTTGTCGGCCAATCAGCTACTTGGCATAGTACCAGCCAACGGAGTACTGACGGCGCTCGCACAGCGCTTGCTGAGCCCTGCGTTGTTGCTCGTTTTTGTGTTGGCGGTTGTTTCTACTGTGTTGTCCACAGTCGTCTCAGCCGTGTTGGCGCCGGCTGCCGTGCTGTCACAGAATTTACTACAGCCGCTAGCGCTACGATTCGGTTTGCTGCAATCGGAACCCGCTCGCTTGGGAATGCAGCGAGTCTGTGCGATTGCGATCGCGACTGCGTCTGTGGTTCTGGCACTTAGCGGCAGCGACGCCTACACGTTGGTTGAATCGTCTTATTCATTGTCGTTAGTTGGCACGTTTGCAGGTTTTGCATTTGGGCTATATCAGCAGACGGCCCCTCGCGTCGCAGCGCTGGCATCGATGGTGGTCGGTGTCGGACTGTGGTTGCTGCATGTAATTCAGGGATGGGAATACTTTCTGCAGCCGATTGTCGATCGCAATTCGCCAATTGAGATTTTACAAATACTGGCAGTAATTCCACACGAGCTGGGTGATACGCTATTTTCTGTCGTCGCATTTCTTATACTCTGGGGAGTCGTGGGACTGAGAAATCGAGCCAAGGCGTGAGGTCGCAGGCAACTCGAAATCAGCGTGTGCGGCGCAAACTTTGCTGAGGCCCTGCGTGCGTGAGTTATATAAACAATACGTCGCTCAACACTGGTTAATGGCCAATCCCTGGTACTATCACGTCCATCGTTTGCCGATGTTGTTTATTGCAATCCTATTCGCGAGCGGAGTGTGGTTGGGTGGTCGCGTAGAATTGAATCGTCCCCTAGGCCTGATCACCTTGGCAGTACTATTGGGCATCTCCGCCGTCGTCATGCATGTTCGAAGTCAGCGTGGTTGGACTATTGCGTGCGCGCTGCCGGCAGTGTTGCTGCTAGGTGTGTACTTCGGCTTTAAGAGTGATCCGCCTGCAGAAGATTCGTTGTCAAGCATTGCCACAACGGATTGGCAACCTTGCGCGATGCGCGTTGTGATTCAGTCCGCAGCAGTTTGGCAACCCAATCCGAATCATCGACCGCTCGCCCCCAACAGCCAGCCCTGGAAAACACAGTGGTCTATAAAGTGCGTCGCAATTCGTCATCAAGAGCAATGGCAACCTGTAATTGCGTTCAGTAGCCTTACGACCGATGGTCGCGTCGAAAGGTATTTGCCAGGTGATACGCTTGAGATGTTTGGCCACTACCGCAAGATCGGGCCTTCATCCAATCCCGGCGGTTTCAATTTTGCGGAGCAGGCGAGGCTCGAGCATAGATTTATCGCCTTGCGAGTTGAGTCGGCAAAGCAACTGAGGCTGGTCGGCAGCAACTGGGGACGACATAGTCTTGCGCGATTGCGAGGTTTGGCAATTCGTTCGATCGATAAGTCACTTGCGCGTTGGGTTAGCCATGATCAAGCCCCTTTGGCAGCGGCTCTTGTGTTTGGACAAAGGCAGCAGGTCGATTGGCAGGATCAACAGGAGTTGATGGCAACCGGTACGTTACACATGTTGTCAATCAGCGGTTTGCATGTTGAGATTGTGGCAGCGGTACTTCTGGGCCTCTGCGTCTATTTTGGTGCAGGTCACAAAACCACGTTCTTGGGGTTGGTAATTGCTACTTGGGGCTACGCAGGATTGGCGGGAGCAGATCCGCCGGTTGTTCGGGCGGCGGTGCAGGTAACGATTTTTGCCTTTGCGCGATGGAGCGGTGGTCGTACGCGAATCGGCAATTTGCTGGGAGCAGCAGCCATCGTAGTCGTGTTACTGCGGGCATCGAATCTCGAAAATGTTGGCGTACAGCTTTCTTTTCTGGCAGTGGCAACGATTGGGTTCTTCTTTTCCACCAGCCGACGGCGAGCCCAGCTCGACCGAATGCAAAAAGTAATCGATGAATCGCTGCCCGCATGGAAGCTCTGGGTTCGTTGGCTGGCCCGCAAGTTATTCGAGCTGATATGCTTGAGCGCATGGATTACCCTGTTTACATGCCCGCTGATCTGGGCGAACTTTCATGTGTTGTCGCCGATCGCAATCCCACTGAACGTAGTCATTTCCATTCCGCTGACAATTAGTTTACTCAGCGGCCTATGCGCGGGATTATTGGGCTGGATACCGCCCATCGGTTGGTTCTGCGGTTGGCTGTGCGGAGCTTCACTGAGCTTTATCACCGCAGCGGTCTCGTTGAGTAACCAAATCCCGGCCGGGCATGTCTGGCTGCCTGCGCCGCCGACGTGGTGGACAGTCTCTTTCTATGGCATGACTTTGTTATGGCTGACTCTGTTTGGAAATCAGCATTTGAAGGGGCTCGCCGTATTGCTGGTCGGCTGGATTGTATTGGGGGCAGCACCTTGGATGAGCGGGCCGCGCGGTAAATTTGACGACCTACCGGCCGTGCCACTAGCCGGCTTGCAAACGAATGAACTGCGTTGCACGTTTCTAAGTGTTGGACATGGCACGTGTGTCATGATCGAGCATCCAACCGGAGAAGTATGGCTATACGACGCGGGACACTTGGGCGCGGCCGAACGCAGCCATCAAGAAATTGCCGCGAGCTTGTGGAGTCTGAAGACGGCCAGAATCCATCGTCTGATCATTTCCCATGCAGATGCCGATCATTACAACGCGACGCTCGGATTGGTCGAGAGATTTGCGATTGGAAAAATTGTAAGTACGCCGCAGTTTTGGACAAAAGAGGAACCAGAAATACAAGAACTCACTGCCAGTATTCAACAACTTGCCTGTATGACCGAAGCCTGGGCTTACCCACACGAAATCCAGCAGGGTAATGTGCACTTTCGGGCCTTACATCCGAATGTTCTTTGGCGTGGCGCGACCGATAACGCAGACAGTTTGTGCTTGGAGATCGAATACGGAGGCAAACGCGTGCTGTTGCCTGGAGACCTCGAAGGAGCGGGTTTGGTGCAGTTGGTAACTCTGCCTGCGCGGCCCTGCCATGTCGTCATGGCGCCGCATCATGGAAGTACCAGTCATGATCCAACGAATTTGTTGCAATGGTGCCGACCGGAAGTGGTGGTCATTAGCGGTGGGCCGCGTGCAGTACGCCCAGAAGTCATCGAGCTTTACTCGCAGATTCCAGCGCTGTTGGCAATCACTCACCGTGATGGAGCAGTTCAGGTTCGCATCCGTGAGGATGGGTTACTATCGAGTTGGAAATGGTCGGAAGAACAGTGGGTGGTGATAGAGCCCCGATGAATGGCCAATTTTGATTTTAGGGTGTGTTGGGTGGACGGTCGTTCTACACTGAACAGATAGCCATAGGTATACTGGTGGACACTGTCTCGGAGATGCTACACCATGATACTGCGCGGGCTTCACTGATGAATCGGTCGCTTACTCCTCGTCAACAGCAGGTCTATGACTTTATTCGCGAGAAAATTGTCGCTCGCGGTTTTGGGCCGACCGTTCGCGAGATTGGCGACTTCCTGAAGATCAGCTCACCCAACGGCGTCGTTTGCCATCTCAAAGCGCTTGAACGCAAGGGAATGATCAACCGATTGGCAAACAAAAGCAGAGCCATTGAGTTGACGGAAATCATTTCGCGCGACAAACAGTATTCACTGCCTCTTGGTGGACGAATCCTGGGCGACATTTGTTCGTTCGGAGTCGATCCAGGGAGTAAGGTCGAGCTTTTGCGATTTGTGGGTGAGGATCGCTTTGCGGTGAAAGTGGTGGGCGATTCGCTGAAGGAAGCGCACATTGCGGCGGGCGATTCGCTGGTCATTCAACGGCAGTCGACCGCATCGGCAGGGCAAATGGTACTAGCAAAAATGCCTAACGAGGGAACGCAGCTCGTATTTTGGATGCCAGAAGGCAATCGAGTGCGGCTGCAAGCGCTCGATCGAAAAGCCGCTGCTCGGTTGGTGGAGAGCGCTGAGGTGGTGGGAGTGGTGATTGGCCTGTTTAGGGAATTTTGATTGTCAGCAAGCTGTTGCATCAAGCTGATTTGGCAACCTGCGATACCGCAGCGGATTGGCTTAGCTTGTTGTAAAGCGTCTTGAGGCTGATTCCTAATTCGTCAGCAGCGGCTTGTTTATTATTGCCATGGCGGCTGACCGCTTCATGAATTGCGGCTTCTTCCAGTTCTTTGAGCGAAACTGGCCCGAGCGTGCGTAGGTCCTTGCGAAGGCGACGGTCGGTGAAATGGCGCGGCAAATGTTCGGGGAGTATCGGTGGATGTTCGCAAAGGATCGTGGCATGTTCGATGACGTTTGCGAGCTCGCGAACATTGCCTGGCCAAACGTGGTTCAGCAATTCCGTCATCGCTTCCGCGCTGAACAGTTCTTGGTCGGAGATTGAATCCTGGCGAAAGCGACGGAACAGATGTACCGCCAGCTGCGGTATATCGGCAGCATGTTCGCGGAGGGCTGGCAAGTGAATCTCGAACGTATTGATGCGGAACATCAAGTCTTCACGAAACGCACCATCCTCGACCATCTGTTCGAGATTGCGGTGAGTCGCGCAGACGACGCGCACATCGACCTTGAGCGAGTCGTTGTCGCCCACACGTCGCATTTCACCACTCTCAAGAATCCGCAGCAGCTTGGCTTGCATACCCATAGGCAACTCACCGATTTCGTCAAGAAAGATCGTGCCACGGTTAGCAACCTCGAATAGTCCTTCACGATGTGAGTCCGCACCCGTAAAGGCGCCTTTGCGGTGACCGAACAATTCGCTCTCGATCAAGTTTTCCGGAAGAGCGCCGCAATTGATCGCTACAAAGGGTTCGTCTTTGCGATGGCTTTGATCGTGCACTGCACGCGCAACCAACTCTTTTCCGCAGCCCGTTTCGCCACGAATAAGCACCGTTGAATTAGTTGGGGCAACTTTGGCAACCAGTTTTGCAACTGCCAACATCAGCGGATGATCGCCCACTAACCGCACGCTGGTGCTATGCTTCTCCAGTTGTTTCTTGTTGGCGTGATACTTTCTAACGCGATCACGACGCTGCAAAATGCGCTCGAGCAGCGCTTGCAATTCAACCAATCGACAAGGTTTCGTCAAATAGTCGCAGGCTCCATAACGCAGGGCTAAGACAGCCGTCTCCAATGACTCTTTACCCGTCAAAACG
Source organism: Planctomycetia bacterium (assembly GCA_031367855.1). Lineage (GTDB taxonomy): Bacteria > Planctomycetota > Planctomycetia > Pirellulales > Pirellulaceae > Aureliella. The sequence continues at coordinate 23,986 of JANLQO010000272.1, forward strand.
ATCGCCTCAGTCTCGGGCGAGACTTCTTTGACTCTGCGGATCACCTCCGTACCATTCATGCCAGGCATATCCAAGTCGACCAGCAGGCAATCGAACGTGTCGCGTCCGAGAGCATTGATGGCGGTAGTGCCGTCAGGGCAAACCGTGACACGATGCCCCATGCGGGGCAATTCCATGCTCATCAGTTCTTGTAGCGATTCTTCATCGTCCGCGAACAGGATGCTTAGTCCATTAAGCGGCTGCTTTGATGATTTCATTCGATTGCGAGTTCGTTTTTTCGAGTGGTATGGACAAAATGAATTTTGAACCCATGCCCGGTCCATCACTGGAGGCGACCAACTCGCCGGCATGGTCTTGTACGATACGATAAGTGATTGAAAGGCCCAAGCCCGTTCCGCGGCCATCTCGACGGCGAGTAAAAAACGGTTCAAAGAGATGATTGAGTACTTCTGGCGTCATGCCGCAACCGTTGTCGCGAACGGTTAGCGTAAACCTGCTGGCGTCATGCTCAAGGTTGACCATTACGAGCCCGCCGTCGTCGACTGAGTCGAGCGCGTTGGTGAGCAAGTTGAGTACGACCTGCTTGAATTCGGGTGGACTGACCCAAGCGGAGAGCCCTTCTTCGCCGATGTATTCAACATGCTTATTCCGATATTGTCCGAGGTGCTGCACGAGCGCGATCATGTCAGAAACGGATTCGTTCACATCCGTCTCGTGCTTGCGCTGCGATTCGCCAAGTCGCGAGAAATCAAGAAGTCGCTCGGTGATTCCTTTGCAGCGAAAGGCCTCGTCTTGGATGCGTTTGAGGTATTTGCGCAACACCTGCAGCTGCTCTTCATCGTAGCTCGCTTGAGCGACTTTTCCGCCGGTGCCATTACCTTGAACACGGATATCCTGAACATCAGAATCCTGAACACTAGTATCCTGAAGATCGGGACCTTGAACATGCAGGATTTCGTGCAATCGTCCTTCGAGTGCTTCTGCGCTCCAGGCGATCGAAGCCAGCGGGTTATTAATCTCATGCGCCACACCCGCGGCCAAGAATCCAACGCTGGCCAATTGCTCGCTACGAACGACTTCGCGCGTGCGCTGTTGCACTTTTTCATGCAAATTGTCTCGAATCTCGATAAAGCGACGCGTCATGCTGTTCAGCGCGTTCGCTAGCTCGGCCAACTCGTCGTGCGATTGAAGAACGATATGATGTTCGAATTCGCCGTTGGCAATGCGACGACTACCGGCAAGCAGCACTTTGAAAGGTTGCACGACCGAACTTCGGAAGTACCAAAAAGCTACACCGAGAATGGCGAAGGCAAAGCATGCCGAGAAGGCGATAAAGCCGATCCAGCTGCGATAGCGATCGCGTTCTTTATCTCGAAAACTGAGCATGCTTTCGTGCAAGTATGTTGGCATCTTGTGGGTCATTTGCCCTAATTCCACCAGGTCGGCTTCGACCACCGGTTCGGTCCCACGTTTCAGATTGACCTTGTCGAGAAGCTGACTAACTTTTGCTCTGATCTCCTTTACCAAAGCAGATTCTTTGCTGCGGTCGGAGAGCAGTGAATCATTGTCGATGTGACTCTTGAGATGTTTTTCATAGGTTGCCAAGCGCACCATGATCACACCTAACTGAAAGTCATGGAGACCGTTGCTTCGCAGGGTGCCCAATTGCTGGTCAAACGAGAACTTGGGGCTAATGGGGTCACTGATCCGAAAGCTGAATCGAAAGTTGTCAACCTCTTCTTGGAGCATCGAAATTGCTTGTAGCTCGCTGGCGCGCTGGCTAAGAAGTCGTGCCAGGTCTCGATATGCATAAACGCCGCGTAGGCTGCTCAAGAGCAGAATGAGCAGAGTGCCAGCCAGCAAGACGGTCACACATAGAAATTTTTTGCGAATCGGCATACGCGACAGCACAAGCAACCTCCTTGTTGCACGCTTAAACTAAGTTCTGTTTTCGAACTCTGCAAGCGCTGGTGGAAGTGTACTGAACGTCGATTTTTGCGGATAGGTGAACCGCGACAGAAAAGCAAACAAGTCGTCTGCCCATCACTCCAATCGATATAGGTCTACGCAATCGGTAGTTCTTGCCTAAATACCCTAAGCATTCGGAGTGGAAGACGAGGCGAATGCAGTAGTAATGCTAGCATTGCAATAAAGATTCGACAGAGTTTCTGCAACCCAATGATTAAATTAGGGTAATTAGCTAATCTACAGAAACTGAGTTAACTAAATGCATACCATTGATGGCTCGCCGCACTGTTTCTTGGGCCATTTGCTTAGCATAGAAACTTCGGACGCGGCCTTGTAGCAGCACTTGGTCACCCTGCTGGACAACCTTGAGATGTCGCAGGTCGGCGATGGGGCTGGCGGCGAGGAGATGCTTTACCCGGCCAGTCACGTCTCGAAATCCGGAATCGATCATTTTGTCCCCTCCTGAACACGCACACTCGGAGTGAGCCAATTTCATCATGAAGTCGCGTCTCGGTTTGCTCACTGATCAATTAAGAAGCAATAACGTCAAGTATCGACATTACGCGCGTCAAGTCAAGCACGATCCGCATTATCGCTAAAATATGCAGCCAAAGGTCTTTTGCCGGAGCGAATTCAAATCCAACGGGACTTCCAGGCACAAATGCTGAAGTAATTTCTCATAACGTCTGTGGACGATTTGCCCCACAACTTGAAAAAAAAAAGATGGTAGAGATCCTCTGCACCCTAACGGGTGTTATTTCAGGCATTGCGCTCGTCGCTGCCTTGCTGCAGCAGCAAGGTATCAGGAACCGCTTTGCATCCGATGAACAGCCGCAGTCGCCGGACGAAACGGAGAGCCTCAAAGGGCTAACGTCTCAACTGCAGATGTTAACCCATCGTGTAGCGGCGGACGTATCTGCGCACACTCAAAAGGTTGTGCATATTAATGAACGCTTGTCGCCATCTCCCAATGAGCCTGAGCAAATTCTGACGGCGATTACCGATTTAATTCAGGCCAACGAGTCGATGCAAGGGCAACTGGCGGCTGCACAACACCGCCTCAGCAAACAATCTGAGCAGATCGAAGCAACGGCCCGGCAGGCGCGCACGGATGCTCTCACCGGCTTGGCCAACCGCCGCGCTTTGGAAGAGTCGCTTAAAAACTGCATCGATACAATCGATCAAAAAAACATCACAGGACTGATGCTCATAGATATCGATCATTTCAAGAGTTTCAACGACACTTATGGTCACACCACCGGAGACGCAGTTTTAGCCAGTTTTGCACGCAGTATTTCTAAGTGGTGCAATGGCAAATATTACTCAGCGCGATATGGCGGTGAAGAGTTTGCAGTCATTCTGACCGGCGATTCCAAAAGCGAGTTGGCTCAACTTGCCGCAGACGTTCGCGCTTTTATTAGCGAACAGGTGATTAATCACGAGGACTTGCGTTTATCGATTACTGCGAGTGCCGGATTAACGACAATTGAGCAAGGCGACATGCTCAAACGGGTCTATGAACGCGCTGACGAAGGCCTCTATCGCTCTAAGAAAACAGGGCGCAATCGCGGCCACTGGCTCGATTCGGGCGAATGGAAACCGTTCCCCCATGCGCATGGATTGAAAGCGGCGCCCAGGGAAACCGCCTCCATCGAGGCCGCGAAAATCATTGTCCGCAAGCATGTTGATGAGATTAAAGTGAACATTGCAACCCCCGCTATCAATATCACAAAGGAGCAAGCCATCGACACCACCCCTATTAAGGTTGACGATTCCGACATTCTCGATCTAAACGTATTTGTCGATCGACTTGAAACACAACTCAAACAACTTTGCCGGGCCGAAATGCCGGCTTCAGCTCTCATGATCGAAGCGATTGGATTAACGCCTGATGCGGTGCGGGACTTTGAGCGATCGTGGGCAGAGGTAATCGAAATCGTGCAAACCAACTTGCGCGGCATCGATGTGATTTGTCGCCTTCGCCAGAACACGCTATGCGTATTCATGCCCGGTTGTTCGCTTGACGCTGCATTGGAACGGGCCGGCAGAATGCAACATTTGTTGGAAGAACGCCAAGCCGTCAGCGCCCCCAAGCACTATCCTGAACGCTTTGCGATCGCTGCAGGCTGCGCTCAATACAATGAAGAAGCTGGTATTTTCCTGCAGCGGCTCGAAAGCGCGCTCGATGAAGCTCAGGATGCGGCGCCGCTCGAATTAGTCGTAAGCAGCCCGACAAGCAGCTACTTCCACGCGACATAGCCTCAAAAATCCGCAATGTTCCTTCAACGGCTGAGCGCATTTGGTTGCATTGCAGGCTTTAGCTTTCCGTGCGAAAGCGATTCGTCTTGTAACGGCACCTCGAAATGGCATAAGATTGCCCTTTGGCACGCGTTGCACGATCATTCGTCACCCAGGGCGACTGAGAACGATTTAAAACTGGTTATGGAGAACCTTATAAATGGCATTTCACCTTTCCCGCATTGGTATGGACACCCGAACTCTTTGCGTTGCGTTCGCAGTCGGCTTGCTCGCCGCACAGCAATTCGCCGATGCTCAAACTAAGCCAGCCAAGCCAACCAAGCCAGCCGCGGCGGCTCCGCAAAAAACCGCCGTGACGCCACCTGTGTCACCGATGGAAAAGTTCCCTAAAGTGGTCGCATTGGTAAATGGTCAGACAATCACCCGGGAAAAGCTCGCACAGGAGAGCATGCGCCGCTTTGGTCCGGTAGTGCTTGACAATCTGTTGAATAAATATCTGATCCTGCAAGCTTGCAAGGCTCAAGGCATCAACATTACCCAAGCTGACGTCAACAATGAAATCGCCCGCACGTCGAACAAGTTCGGCTTGGAAACAAAACTGTTTCTTGAGGCCATGGAGAAAGAACGCAACATAACACCGGAGCAATACTCCAGTGAAATTGTTTGGCCAATGTTGGCTCTGCGAGCACTCGCCGCCGACAAAATCAAGGTCACTCCGCAAGAGATCGACTCGGTGATGCAAGCCGAATTTGGGCCCAAGGTACAGGTTCGAATGATCGCCGTCAGTCAAGCAGAAAAAGCACAGCAACTGCACACTGCTGCGACAGCGGCACCGGATACGTTTCGTCGCATTGCCAAGGAGCAAAGCGAGGATGCCGCTAGCGCGAGCGTTGAAGGGCTCTTGCCTCCTATTCGCCGCAACAGCGGCGATGACCAATTGGAGAAGATCGCTTTTCAATTGCAACCCAATCAGATTTCGCAAGTCTTTCAGGTCGGCGAAATGCATGTAATACTGCAATGCGTTCGTCAGCTGGCTGCGACGCCCCCCAATCCACAAATGTTACCCACAATTCAGCAACGCATTGAAGATCAGCTGCGCGATCAACGCGTTGGGGAATCAGCGAATCAGATCTTCGATGCACTGCAAAAGAAGAGTGAACTGATAACTGTCCTGGGCAATCGTGAACTCGAAGCGAAGTACCCCGGTGTCGCTGGCTACTTGAATCGTGAACCAATTCCGATGGAACTACTCGCCGCCGAGTGCATTTCGCGACATGGTCGACCGATTCTGAAGGGAGAGATCAATCGTGTTTTGCTTGCATCAGCCTTGACGAGTGCTAACAAGCAAATTACCCAAGCTGACATTGATGCCGAAGTGGCCCGCGCCGCAGACTCCATGGGGTTCCTCCGCCCAGACGGAACACCTGACACCGACGCGTGGCTGAAAAGCATTCTCGAAGAAGAAGGCGCCTCGATCGATCTCTATATACAAGATGCCGTTTGGCCGAGCGTAGCCTTAAAGAAATTGGTCCAGGACTCAGTTCAAGTGACCGCAGAAGATCTGCAAAAGGGATTCGAGTCGAACTTTGGACCGCGTGCAGAGGTGCTGGCAATCGTTTTGAGTAACCAACGCACTGCGGAAGACGTTTGGCAACAAGCGCGAAAGGATCTCAGTGAGCAATCGTTCGGGCAATTGGCGGGCAAATACTCCGTTGAGACCGTTTCTCGTACCAACTTTGGCAAAGTCCCAGCCATTCGCCGTCACAGCGGTCAACCTACGCTTGAGAAAGCTGCATTCGACCTGCAACCTGGTGAAATTTCCGGTGTCGTCGCACTCAACGCGCAGTATGTGGTGCTCTATAAACAAGGCGAGACCACTCCACTTGTAAAAGACTTCGAAGCGGTGCGTCCTGAGTTAGAAAAAGAGTTGCTCGAGAAAAAGTTGCGCATCGCGATGCAGAATCAACTCGATTCGATGCTTAAAACGGCGCAGATTGACAACTTGCTTGAACAGACTATTCAATCAGGCGTCTCAACCTCGGCCCCTCTCCCAGCAGCGGCTGCACCGAATGCCGCTGCAGCCCGACCTGTGCCCGCCAACAAGCGTTAGGCTCTTGAATACTCCCATGAATGCCGATCAGCTTCGGGCGCTTCAAGCGCCGATTAAACAGGGCTACCGCGACGACCCCAGTACGGCTCGTATCGTCATGCGCGCCAGCGGCGCCGTGCAACCCTCGCAATTAACTTGTCTCGTCGATACATCGATTGGGCAAGTAACCGCGGGCTTGCACCCCGCCGCAGGCGGCTCTGGCGAGCTCGCGTGTTCTGGCGACATGCTTCTTCAAGCACTTGTGGCATGCAGCGGAGTGACGCTATCAGCTGTCGCAACTGCCATGGGTATCGAAATCCATTCAGCCAATATCACTGCGCAAGCCGAAATGGATTTTCGTGGGACGCTGGGAATCGATAAGAGTGTGCCTGTTGGAATTACTGCGCTGCGTTTGGATTTTGAATTTGATTCGCCGGCAGAAGATGTTCAGTTAAAGAAACTCGTCGAACTCACCGAGCGTTATTGTGTGGTGCTGCAGACGCTGGCACAGCCCGCCAAGCTTTCAACCAGCTGCAGCAGAGTGAATTAATACTCCATCCAACTTGAGTCTTTAGGGATCATCCGGGAATAGCGTGCGCAAAAGCAAATTGCTTGTATTTGGTGGGTCGCTCCTGCCGGGTGCGACCATTTTAACTTTGGTAGCGAATGGTCGCACTCGGCAAGAGCGACCAACGCAAAAACGAGGGACTTAACCATTCTACATAGTACTACCCAATAAAGCTTGAACCTCGATGTGTCGCACGCTTCTCACGGATGATCCGCTTTTAGCATATATAGAGTAGAGCCATTGCCTCAATTGCTCCGGCAAATGCTAGGCTCAATTGTTCTACTCTAAAACCTAACTTGATCCTTGCTAACTGGTTAGGCTCTCCGCTTTCTGAAACAACGAGGTCAGCATGGCTTGGAAAACGGGCTGGAGTTTTTCGACATCGCGATCTTCGCCTTGGATCTGAACCAAATAAGTGCTTCCGCCCAGCAGAAAACTGAACAGCTCGGCGACAATAAGAAAATCGAGATATACAAATCTAAGAGCGGTCACTTTGAACTCGCGATCGGCGATCGTCCTCGCTAACTCCTCCGCTTCGACTTCGTCATACTCGGCCAGCATGACTTGGTGTGCCTTCTCAACGGCATCGGAAAAATTCAGCTCGGGGTAACGCGTGATTGTCAGGAAAGCGCCGAGTGGACTTTCGAAACTCACGCTGTTTTCTTCGGTTCCATCTTCTTCAATCTTCCAGCCGTCGGGATACATGACCGAAACGCCGAGACCATGGTATTGTAGTGGCATAACTAAACTCGAAATCAGGAACAATTGCTAGCACACCGGCGTGCAATTGGCCTTCCTGCCAACGCACCCTATTTGCTACTTTCAAAGACGCCTATTTTAGCGGATTTTCGCGAACTGGTGAGCATTTGAACGGTGCAGACACTCTAAATTCGATGCGACAAAACCGCCTAAGTAACTTGTCAAGTTGCTGTCGTCGGCTGGTGGGGATCGCGCTATGCGCCTATTGTTTGATGGGCTGTCGAGCTTTGCGGGCGAATCGTCAAACTCGCGAGTTAACTGCGGCCCGTCAATTGTCATTGCGCGGTGCCGAGGCGCTACAGCAAAAGAAATACGGTGACGCTGAGTCGCTATTTAGCGAAGCCATACGTCAGAACCCTGCTGACGAACGCGCTCAATCAGGCTACGCCGAAGTACTTTTGGAGCGGGGGCAGGTTCAGGCTGCAACCGAGCACATGACCAAGGCCGTCGAAACCAGCGAAGGAAACCCCGACCTCGTTGTGCGACTAGGACAGATTTACCTTGAACAGGGTGAACTGCCGCGCGCGATCGAACAGGCTGATTTAGCACTGCAATATCAACGAACACATGCGGGTGCCTGGGCTCTACGCGGCGATGTGCTACGTCAACAGCGGCATTTGCAGGCAGCGCTGGATTGCTACCATCGTTCTCTGATTTATCATTCTGATGCACCACAGGTTCAAATAGCGCTCGCGGAAATCTACCGTCAACTGGGCAGACCGCAGCGCGCGTTGGCAACACTCGATCACCTTGCAGACCATCACTCGCCTGAGCTGATTCCACCGCGAGCTTGGTTGTTAAAGGGACAAGCGCTCGCCGACTTGGGCGAAGATGCGGAAGCCCTGCGATGTCTGCGGCTAGCAACTCAATACGCCGGAGAAACGCAAAGCGGCCTGTTGCTGGAACTCGCATCAGCACAATACGGCTGTGGCGACCTGGCCGAAGCTAGGCTATGTCTGGGGCGAGTCTTGCGACATGAGCCTAACAATCCAAGTGCTTTGCATTTACAGAGTCAACTCGATCAATCGTTCGTGCAAATGGCATCAGACCAGCATAGTAACGTGCCAGCCCTGAATGCCAATATCAAACCCGCAAATCAATAAAATTAGTTCGGGGTCACGTCACGAAATTTGCGAATTCGAGGCTTGAATTCACCCGTAATCAGCCGCGCACCACTCGATTGAAAGATGTAAGTGTAGCCCCAGTTCAACATGACAAACACCTTTGCGCGGAAAGTAATAAGAAACATCAGGTGAATCAGCGACCACAATAGCCAAGCTACGAAACCAGTAAATTTCCATCCCTGGATTTCGGCGATCGCTTTGGCTTTGCCGATGGTGGCCATCGAGCCCTTGTCTCGATATACAAATGGAGGTCGGTTTTCAACGGGTCGTTTAGCCAAGATCTCCTGAGCTATTATCTTCGCGATATAGGTACCCATCTGCATCGCGGCCGGCGCGACACCCGGAACGGGTTTGTTATTTTCTGAATTCGTTGCACTGGCAAGATCGCCCGCGATGAAGACATTCGTATAGCCCGGTATAGAAAGGTCGGGCTTGACGATAACCCTCCCTGCCCGATCCAATTCTACGCCCAGTGATTTCCCTAGAGGCGACGCGAGTACACCAGCGGCCCAAAAGACATTGTTGGCATCAATGCGCTCCTCGCCGATCATGATCCCCTCATCGCTGACCGCAGTCACTCGGGCATTGAGACGGATTTCAACACCCAATTTTTCTAAGTCGCGCAAAGCCCGCGCGCTAAGGTCTGGATGGAATGATTTGAGGACGCGTTCATTGGCTTCCACCAACATGACCCGCGCGGTCGAAGTGTCGACGTGATGGTAATCCTTTTGAATTTCCTTGACCGCAATCTGTCGGAGCGCGCCTGCGAGTTCAACACCGGTTGGTCCACCACCCACGATGACGAAAGTCAATTTAGCTCGCTGCGCACTTTCATCCAACTCGTTCTCGGCTTCCTCGAATGCAAGCAAAATGCGTTTGCGAATGTAAAGTGCGTCGTCAATGGTCTTCAAGCCTGGCGCATTGCTGAGCCAATCTTCCTTGCCAAAATAAGAGTGCGTAGCGCCCGTAGCGATGACGAGATAGTCGAAGTCGATTTCTTGGGAGTTGTCGATGGTCAGGCATTTTCGGCTCAACTCGATTTGAGTCACATTTCCAAGCACGCAGCTAACGTTTTTCTGCGATCGGAAAATTCGGCGGATGGGAAAGGCGATATCTGCTGGCGACAGAGCTGCTGTGGCGACCTGATACAGCAACGGCTGGAACAGGTGATAGTTATGGCGATCGAGCAGAACGACATTGACTGGCACATGCGCGAGCCCTTGAACGACGCGAAGTCCAGCAAAGCCAGCCCCAATAACCACTACATTGGGACAAGAGGAAGCAATAGTCACAGTGTCTTTCACAGCTCACCCATCACGCTCGCGCGCGTCGCATTTTCTTTGAACGGATAATTTTCTGGTGTGCCACAACATAGCATTTCAGTATTTACCGGACTACTGGGCGAGATTGGGTATAATTGAAGTGAGTGTTTGCTACTGACAGGAAGCTAGGACTAAGTAAAAACAAATTTCAGGTTCGTGTGGGTATCAAGTTGCAGATCGACTTTTCGAATACTGTCAAAGTCATATGGACCACGAAACTCAAAACTACCGGTACTGCATCGATGCAGATGATCTGCTGATCGAAGTAGATGCGCTTTGGCTCGCCTTTGCGCAAGAGAATGGCGCCTCTCAACTCACGGAAGCCGCAGTGCTTGGACGTTCCCTTTGGAACTTTGTAGAAGGTGAAGCAATTAGGGAGGTTTACAAGGATATCCACGTACGATTGCGTTCGGAAGGCAAATCAGCAGCCTTTACTTTTCGTTGCGACTCTCCGCGATTGAAACGGCATATGCGAATGACGATAACTCCCGGTGAAGACGGCCAATTGCAATATGCAAGTCATATCGTTTGGACTGAACCGCAACGTATGCATGCACTGCTTGATACGGATCTGCAGCGGCCAAAGGCTTTTCTCACAGTTTGCAGTTGCTGCAAGAAAGCGCTCCTCGAGCCAGACAGCTGGCTTGAAATCGAGAAAGTATCATTTTCGGTGGGACTTCTTGAATTAAGTAAAGCTCCGCAGCTTCGCCACTCAATTTGTCCCAAATGTTCAGACTTGTTGCGTCACAGTATCGTCAATAGCGATGTGGCTTAGCTAACGCCTCTTAAGAACTGAAGTGAGCTTTTCACGAAGAATCGCTTCACAGCCCGGCCCGACCCACCGCCAATCATGATTGAACCGTTCTTCGAAAGCCTGCTGAGTGGGAACATAGCCGGTCCAGCATTCGCCATAGCCGATTGCCATAACGAACGAATCAGGCCGAATACGCTGTGCCATAAGCTGGTATCCGACAAACGATTCACCCGGCAAGACTACAATTTGAGCCGCGCCCAAATCCAGACAGGGCAAGTCGATTGGCTGGCCCCGTTCGATCCGATTCAATGAGGCGAGCCCCATGGCTGCGAGTATACGGTCGCGCGTACTCGCAAGGTCGTCGTGCAAGACCGCAGTCATTGGCTCACGTTTGAATTGAGCCCCTTCGTGGAATGGCAATTGATAACTTTCGCAACGGAAATCAAAGCGATCGATCTTGTGAAGTTTTGAAGCCTCCGCAGCCCGAACCATTGCTTGATACAAGCGGTCGGTCAGTTCGCCACGTGATTGCGGCGAGCCATTATTGTACTTGCCTGCGGTAACATCCCCGCTGCATCCGGAAGCGTAGAGCTGCATTGCATGAGGAGTTTCGAGCTGTCGACGACGACGTGCCAAGCCAACGAAGTCTGCCGATACGCCCCCTTGCCCATAGTAGCTCATCGGATGGGTCGCATAGGAATTGAGTACGGCAAGCGTCTGATCGGCGGAGAGAAAACTCATTGATTTTAGATTCGGATCAATCTCTCCCGGGTCAGCCAGAGCTTCCGGCGAATCGGGTGCCGAACGGCTATAGCGGTCGTAACTAACCACGCCATTGGCGAGTATCACACGACGATTCGAAGCAATTTTTTCAACTGCCGCTTGCCCGATAGCGACATGTGTAACCGGCTTGGCCAAGCCAATCGCTCGAGTTACTGCAGATGCGACGTCATTGAGGCACGCTTGATGAAATGACACGTCAAACAGCTCGCCAACCAATCCGACGGAATCAAGTAGCAATTGTGCTTCGGTATCGATCACCGGCGCATCATGTTGATGCAGTGAACAGACCAATACACGTTCGCGCGACGTCTTCGCGGCCTCTGCTAGCGTATCTCGCCAAAGGTCATAAGCCCCATTGCGAACTTCACACCAATCTAGCGCAACAAAGACCACAGGAGCTTCGCGACCGAGAAGAACAAACCCCCGAGCCTCCAGCGGGTCGTCGATTCGTTGGGCCTTCGTGTCAAGTATACCCATACAACGGTGCCCAAGGGGAATCGTGATATCGGCAGAAAAAGTAGCCAGTCGCAAGCCCGTATCTTCAGCTACCACCGTCGCTGGCAACACCGAACCCAGTAACAAGAGTACCAATAAATAGCGAATCATGGTTCTACCCTTCAACTAGGAACGATTTCACGAGCAAGTCAACATGCTACCGTGGCCTAAGCTTCCAGCTTGCGATTACTGCATTCTACCGTGGCGCAAGCTTCCAGCTTGCGACTACCATATTCTAACGTGGCGTAAGCTTCCAGCTTGCGATTACCGCAGTGTCTTCGCGGCAAAGGGGATATTTCCGTCAGTTTGATTTTGTCGAAAGCGTGATTTTTTAAGGCAAGCAGGATGCTTACCTCACTCCACGCGAACCGTCAACGATTACCTAGCCGGCACGGCGTACACCGTCGGGACATAAAATCAACTTCTCGAACCAAAAAATTCAACTCACAACGCTTCCCATCGTCTACGTTTTTATAGCTGCACCGGTTGACCTGCTTGGATTGATTTGCCCTCACGCTCGAGCCCCGGCGTGGATCAAAACAAGTTGCTGCGTGCGCCGAATGGTATGGGTGAATCCAATGAGGATGCGGGACGCAATTGCAAAGACATTTCGTCGACTTAACGCACGTTTGAAAACGCCACCCCAACGCTCGCAGCGCATTCGTCGCCGACTGCTGGTCGAGAACATGGAAGAGCGGCGATTGTTGGCGATCGACTTGCAAGGCTTGACAGCCTTCGAAGGTAGCGCCTTTTACGGTGCCAAGACTGGCGATTGGAGTGGCACGACGGTTAGTAAGACAGGCGATATCAACGGGGACGGCTACGATGACATGTTCATCGGTGCCGTTTACGGCGATAGCGGTTTTAAAGCCGATGCAGGTGCAAGCTACTTGCTTTTCGGTGGACCAGCGTTGCCAGCGACGCTTGATCTTGCGAATCTCGCATCGGCTGGCGTAAAGATTTTTGGCGCCGAAGCGGGCGATGCGAGCGGTGCTTGGATCGCTGCTGCGGACCTCAATGCCGACGGTTACGATGATCTCATCATCGGCTCACCAACCGCCGATGGGCTGGCGAACAATCGCTCGAACTCTGGCGAGACGTATATCATTTATGGCAGCGCGTCGTTACCAAATATCATCGACTTGAGCGCCCTAGGCTCGGCCGGTTTGACTGTCTACGGTGCAGAAGTCGACGATCAAAGCGGTTCAGCCGTGGCGGGCCTAGGCGATGTCAACGGTGACGGCTACGACGACTTCATCATCGGTGCAAGCCAAGCGGATGGCTTGAACAATTCGAAAACGGAGTCCGGAGAAAGCTATTTGATCTATGGCGGAGCAACGCTTCCGACCACGATCGATCTTGCGGCAATGCAGGCTTCGCAGGGTACCGTGTTCTTGGGAGTCGATGCTGGAGACGGCAGCGGCGTGTCAGTCAGCGGTGCGGGCGATATTAATGCCGATGGATACAACGATGTATTGATTGGCGCGGTGAAAGCCGACGGCATCATTAACACTGCTCAGACCGACGACACCGGCGAAGCGTATTTGATTTACGGCGGCACTTCGTTACCCAGTATGATCGCGCTCGGTAGTCTCGCATCGATCGGAGTTACCATCTACGGCGCTGTACCAAACACGCTAACTGGCATTGGGCTCAGCGGTGCAGGCGATGTCAATGGCGATGGTTTTGATGACTTTCTTGTAGGAACGTATCTCTCGGACGGGCCAGACAACAATACGTTCGCAGTCGGTGCAGCTAACTTGATTTTTGGCGGTGCGTCCCTGGCGAGCACGATAAACTTAGCCACACTGGGTACGAGCGGCGTCATTTTTTACGGCGAAGAATACTATGACCTCGCAGGCTGGGCGGTCAGCTCCGCAGGTGATCTCAACGACGATGGACTCGATGATCTACTCATCGGTGCAACTTACGCCCGAGCCCTTGGTGACGCACTTTACACCTATGCAGGCAAAACCTACGTCGTCTACGGTCGCACGACACTTTCCAGCACGATCGACCTGGCTTCGCTTGGCACCTCAGGCTTTCCAATTTACGGCGCAGATCCTGGCGACATCAGTGGCTGGTCGGTCAGCGGCGCAGGTGACGTGAACGGTGATGGATTCAGCGACTTTTTGATCGGAGCCCCCAATGCTGACGCTGCCAGCAATTTGAAACCGGACGCAGGCGAGAGCTACTTGCTGTACGGCGGCCGTCCATCCTCAGCAGTCACTCACCCTGGCACCATCGCCCCTGAGACGCTGACCGGCACTTCTGCGGCTGACAAAATCAACGGAGCTCGAGGCGACGACACTCTCATTAGTGCTGGAGGCGCAGACGTACTCTTCGGCGGCGAAGGCAACGATGTCTTTGCGCTCAGCGATCTCAATTTCGGCCGCATTACTGGCGGTAACGGCAGCGACACGCTGCGGCTCGACGGCTCCGGGATGACGCTTGACCTCACAGCGATCAAAAACAATCGGCTGCGCGGCATCGAGCAGATCGACATTACCGGCTCGGGGAACAATACCCTCATACTCAACCCACTGGAGTTGCTTAACTTGTCGGATGAAAGCAACACGCTGCTCGTCCGCCGCAACGCTGGCGACACAGTCAATTTTGGAAGCGGCTGGATCATTGGCGGCACTGAGAGAATTAGCGGCGTACTGTACCAAGTCTATACTCTGGGCTCGGCGACTTTAAAGTTGCAGTTGACCAACCAAGCCCCCACAGCCATCGTGCTGTCCAACGTTATTTCGTCGATCGCCGAAAACACCGACACCACCACTCGCATCAAAGTCGCCGACCTCACCATTATCGACGACGGCAACGGAGTTAACACCCTAACTGTAAGCGGGCCTGACGCTGCCAATTTCGAAATCGATTCCGGCGCCCTTTATCTAGAAGCCGCCGCCATCATCGACTACGAAACTAAAACCAGTTACAGCATCAATCTCGAGGTTGACGACGTCACTATTGGCTTGTCACCTGACGCTATTGCTTCTTACTTCCTCAATGTTACGGACGTTAACGAACCGGTAGTCCTTACCGTGACGAATGCATTGGTTACCAGCTACGTCGGAAGTGCTTTGACAAACAGCGGCACCTGGTTCGACCCGGAGGGTGGCAGCGTAACTCTAGCCGCATCGGTCGGGACAATTACTATGACTGCTGGCGGTACTTGGAATTGGACCTACACACCGAACAGTGCGATTGAAAATCAAATTGTCACTATTACCGCGAACGACAACCTCAATACCACGACGGTATCATTTGAAATTCGTGCGAGTGTCCAGATCGCGGTAATTGGCCGACGAATCTTCTACAACAATTCTTCCTGGGACAATAACGGTGAGGTACTTAGCGCGTCCGATTCCGCAGCCATCGCCACAGACAAGCGCGCGCTGTCGCCCAATGAGAAGGCAGGTTTTTCCAACTATTCGAGCTTTGTTAACGGGATTACGGGGATCGCAGTTGACATCTCGGGCCTAGCTTCATTACAGGTTCAACCTTCACTCAGTAATTTGAGCAGCTTCTTTGCATTTAAGGTCGGAAGAACAAACACCACTTCAACGTGGGCGGCCGCACCCGTTCCGACTACGCTAACCGTCTTGTATGGAAGCGGCACTGGGGGTGCAGATCGGGTGCTATTTGGTTGGGCGAACGGTGTCATCAAGAATACCTGGCTTGAAGTCAGTACACTTGCAAATGCTATCACTGGCCTTGCCGCACGAGATCGATTCTATTTCGGAAGCGCAATCGGTGAGACAGGCGATAGCACAGCGAACGCAAACGTTAACGCGACCGATATCGCCCGAATTCAGTCAAATTTTACGAACTTCCTCAACCCTGCAACGATCGCCAATTACTACGATATCAATCGCGATAAACGAGTTAACGCAACCGACATCGCAATTGTACAATCCAACTTCACGAATTTTTTGACGGTACTTCCGCTGATTACTCCCACTTAGAATTTTCGACAATCAAACGCCGGGCGCGACTCGATTGACCCCACCGAGCGGGAGTGATAAATTAGAGCCTCCTAGGCAGTCTAGGCGGTCATTAGTAGGCCTCGCTTGTTAGGAGGAAGTTGTGGGAAAAGTGCTTCTAGCCATAGTCTCGGTCTTAGGATGTTGTAGTAATTCCTTTGCCGGTTTTATCATTAGCATCGGCTCGAATGTGCCTTTATTGGCGAACACGGCCAATCAGAGTGTGGATGTCTTTCTTACTTCAAATTCTGCTCTTGATCCAGCAATCAAAGCCATGAACTTAAACGTTTA
>JANLQO010000307.1:0-3791 GCA_031367855.1 Planctomycetia bacterium
CAAGAGTCCCTATTGGCCGGCGTCATCATGCAATGGCTAAATAACTACTTGGATCAGCATCGAATTGGCGTAGCAACAGGCCCCGATGGAATGACTCGATTGTTTAGTGATACGGTGCGTGGCCCGGACGTGGCTTTTGTCGCATGGACACGCTTGCCCGATGGTCGAATTCCGACCGCTCCAATACCTGATCTTGTTCCCAATTTTGTGATCGAAGTCTTAAGTGTCAGTAATACCTATTCAGAGATGTCTCGCAAACGTCGCGAGTACTTTCATGCTGGCGTCGAACTATTGTGGATGGTTGATCATCGTTCGCGCACAATAACGGTGTTTCGTTCTCCTCAAGAGGCGTTAGTCGTCGCCGAGGGGCAAACGCTTGATGGCGGAAAAGTCTTGCCGGGTTGGCAAGTTGATGTTGCCGAATTGTTTAGCCGACTCGAACGCAGCGCGGATACTCAGTAGCAACGTTGCACACCTCTTACGCTGGGAAATAAGATGAAGCCTCGATATTCGCAACGATCCGCTTGGGCACGCATGTTGATGTGTTGCCTGATTGGCTTCTTCGCTCACATGGCGTTCGTCGCTGACGTTTTTGCTCAAAAAACGGAATTGGCAGAAGAGAAAATTCCGCCAGCTCGAACGAAATACATGGGCCGGAGAATTGCGCAAACGATGAGCTTTCACGGTGCGCCTTGGCTGATTCGAACTGAAAGAGAAGCAGAAGAGCGACCCAGTGATGCGATCGCTCAATTGAATCTTAAACCCGGTATGGTTGTTTGCGATTTGGGCTGCGGCAACGGTTTCTACTCGTTGGAGATGGCCAAGCTGGTAGCGCCTACTGGCAAAGTACTGGCCGTCGATATCCAGCCCGAGATGCTACATCTGCTCGAGTTGCGTTCGAAAGAGGGGGGCGTTGAAAACATCGAGCCCATCTTGAGCACGGTGGCGGATCCCAAAGTTCCTGAAGGTTCTGTCGACATGCTGCTGCTAGTTGATGTCTATCACGAGTTCTCGCACCCCCAGCAGATGCTCGCCGGTATTCGCAAGGGTCTGAAGCCTAACGGGGTAATTGCTCTGCTGGAGTATCGCGAAGAGGACCGGACAGTGCCGATTAAGCCCGAGCATAAAATGACGAAAAAACAGATCCTCAAGGAATATACAGCCAACGGATTTCGGCTTGCCAAGCAGTATGATGGTCTGCCTTGGCAACATCTGATGTTCTTTGAAAAAAATCCAACTTGGCAGCCGAGTGCGTCGAGCAAACCGGACGATGAATAGCCAGTTGCGAGAGCACGCACTTTCGATTTTTGCAGCCGGCGTTACCGCAGTCACTCCACAGCGTTTGTTCGCAGATAAACTGAAGATCGAAGCGAATTTGTTGGCCGTCGATGATCAAGTTATCATCGATCTGGGTAAATACTCACGCATCGTGGTTGTCGGTGCTGGGAAAGCCGCTGCAGGAATGGCTACAGAGTTGTATCGTCAACAACTCAGCCGCGTGCCGCATCCGATTTCTGGTTGGATCAATGCTCCCGCAGGTTCGTTTCAGCCGGGTGACGCGGGTCCGTCCATTCACCTCCATGCCGCACGTCCCGCAGGTTTGAACGAGCCGACCGAGGCTGCGATTTTTGGTACTCGGCAAATTCTAAAACTCGTAGAAGAATGTTCCGCCCGCGATCTCGTGATCGTGCTGTTGTCCGGAGGAGGCTCAGCCTTACTGGTTGCTCCGCCCGCTGGCGTCACTCTTGGGGATAAACAGGCGGTTGCTCAATTGATCGCAGGTGCCGGCGGGGACATCGAGCAACTGAACTGTGTGCGCCGTGCGCTTAGCCAAGTGAAAGGTGGTGGACTTGCTCGAGCTTGCCGCGCTGGTCGAATGGTATCGCTGATCATCTCGGATGTGCTCGACGACTCATTACAAACCATTGCATCCGGGCCCACATTGCTCACTGCCAATCGCAATGTCAGCGGCGCGTTGCTAGCACTTGAGCAATTGAAATTGTCGCACGAGCCGCGGTTGCAAAACATCTGCAACTACCTTCGTCGGGCATCAGCCGACATCGCTGCAAGCGTTCCTCAGAGCTCGCCTCCCAATGTCGAGCATGTGATTCTTGCGAACAACGCCACCGCGGTCGACGCCGCAGGAACGCGAGCGGTTGAGCTGGGCTATCGATACTTGATGCAAAGCGCTCGATCATCAGAAGGCGATGTGGGTGCTTTAGCGAGACATCTATCGGGTGCCATCGAACAACTGCTGAGCCAACGGCAGGTGGATTGTTTGATCAGTGGCGGCGAACCCACGGTGCTGCTCCCTGAACCATCGCTGCGTGGTGTTGGTGGTCGCAACCAGCAACTTGCGCTGGCGATTATGGAGTCTTTACGCAAAGAAGGCTGGCCCCAGGACCAGAGGCGTTTTGCGCGGCCCTTCGTTTTCCTCAGCGGCGGGACCGACGGTGAAGACGGCCCAACCACCGCTGCCGGTGCGATGTTTGACACGGAAACACTCGAAAAAGCATTAGCTGCCAACGTTTCTATCGAAGACTACTTGCGGCGCACAGACGCGTATTCGTTTTTCAAACGATTTGGCGGATTAATTGAAACCGGACCAACGAATACCAACGTATGCGACTTGCGCATCTGCCTCGCAAAGCTCTAGTTTGCGTGGACGAGTCGCTCCGCGACCCGTTGTAAGGGCACCGAGTTGCGGAGCAACTCGGCCACAAAAAAACGGCTCTACTTCGGTTTGCAATAGCTCAGCGCCAACAGTGCGTAACCGCTAACGAGATTGGGATCGCCTTCCATCCAGCGAGTGTTTTCGTTGACCCAACTGCCATCGGCGAGTTGCAATCTGGCAAGCTTCACACGCAGTTCGTCCTTCCACAGGTGCTCTTTGCCTTTAGCATCAGCGAAAGTAGCGTCACCGAAGGCGTCGAGTGCTTTGGCCATGGTGTGGTAGTAATAAAACAAACCTTGCAAACCCATGCCGGGATTCGATTCGAGATCATAGTTTTTGCGAAGAAACTCTATTGCGGCTTTCACGCGTGGGTCATCTTTACTAACGCCTGCATAGATCATGCTCTTTAAACCCGCGTAGGTCATCGAGCCGTAGCTGCGCAAGCCACCGTTGGGTTCATTGCCCGCTTTGCTTTCACCGCCACCTGCCACGGTATAGTAGAAGCCACCGTCGTTGATCTTGGCGGCGTGAGGCGAATTGTTGGCGGGCGTTTCAAGATTTTGGCAACGCGACACGAACTGCAACGCCTTTTGGATCGCTTCGTCGTCGGGACCATTTCCGAGCGACTTGAGCGCGTCGATCATAAAGCTGGTATTCGAAAGATCGGGTCTCTCTGACGAACCGTAACCTGCTCCGCCATAAAATGAATCACTCTTCTCTTTCCCTTCGCTCTCATCCCATTGGATGTCTCTGACAAAAGCTTCGGCTTTTTTTACCGCTTTATCGAACTTGCCATTTTTGTTGACGCTTGCCAAGGCCACCATCGCCAAACAGGTGTCGTAATTGCGATGTTTTGAATCCGGTTTATAGATGCCGCCATCGGGCTGCACGTTGGCTAGCAAATACTTAATAGCTTTCGCAACTGTTGGGTCATCCGCAGTCGCACCGACTGAGGCGAGCGAACTGACCACCAAGCCGGTCGGCCCAACTCCGACAGCCCCAGAAAACGATCCATCGCTCGCTTGCCCGCGAACCTTCAAGTATTCAACGGCTCGGTCGACCATCGTGCGGTACTGCAACGCGGGATCGGCGATTTTTGCTAGACCTTCATCAGCTA
>JANLQO010000337.1:0-2157 GCA_031367855.1 Planctomycetia bacterium
GGGTTCAAATCCCTCCCCATCCGCTTGTTTCTCTTCACGTTTCCCAGGCGAAACGTCATCTGACCCTTGTTTCCCTTGGGTTTTTGCGAAACTGTGCGTGCGCCTGCGGTGCCTGAAAATCAACTTGACCACGACTAAGTACAGTGCGACTAAGTACAGTGCAATGGCGTCAACACACGTGACTGGGTATCGAACATAGCAAACTGCCCGTTCATACACGCGTCGATGACCACGAAATGGCGTTCGCGAGAAAGATCTAATTCCGATTGCCCGTTCCACTCCAATGATCCCGTGGCGGAATAAGCTAACCAGTCGTGATAATGGCCCGCGAAGGCTACATCCCAGCCGGTGTTGGCAAAGATCCGGGCACGTTGCTCGTTGGTATCTGGCTTGCCCTCGTAATACCATAGGTCCGCTAACTTGCTCGTGTCCAACCAGGGTTCAACATGACAGAACAAGCATGAATCGACTTGAATTTTCGGCTTTACCGTACGTGCAAAATCCTGAACCACGCGTGGATAGCCGGTAGCGTTGCCAGCGATCACGTCCTCGCACAATCCAAAATCATGGTTCCCCCACACGCTACGTACTTTCTCGCGGAAGAGTAAGTTGCACATTTCAGTCAGTCTAGTCTCCAGCGCACAAAAGTCGCCAAGGCAAATGATTTCATCGACCTTGCGACGTCGAAGTTCGCGGATCGCTGCGGCGGCATGCTCAACCGCTTCATGGATGTCAGTCAAGAGGCCAATGCGCACGCTGTTTCACTCCTGCGATATAATACGATAGCATGTATCGTGCATTTCAGAACTCCGTGCGCTCCATAGGAGCTCAGCGAAAATGTGGTGGCAATCTTGACATTACAGAGTCATGACTCGGTACGCTTCCGCTCAAAGCACTTGTTTCGGTTCCAGAACCGAGATGCCGGAAAATCGTGCAAAATCGCCGGGTTAAAGGTGACAATCGTTGTTATGCCGGGCCTAGCCATGGCGGCGACCAGCCTGGCATCGTGCGCAAGTTTCCCAGCTACGGAATTATCCGTTACCACGGCAATCCAGTTCGCAAAAATACCACGTTCATCAAGAAGTAAAGTTAGATTTGTTGTGAACTCGTCAACGGCCAATCGAGCCTGTGAGGGAGTCAATCCGAGTCCGTTCAACGGCAACCCACGGGTCGCAACCACCCAGTATTCGTACAGGACTTGCGGAACAATGACGGGTTGATTGCCAGCTGCGCGAATGCGTTGAACAGCCGAGACGGCTTCAACATGCATGGGATGGCTGGGAGATGCCATCCTCAGAAGAACATTGGTGTCGAGAAGGACTCTCATTCACCGCGACCGGCGTAAATGGAATCGCGACTATCGTCGAAATTGGGATTGGCATTAGCGTGAATTGCACGCAGTCGCTCGATGCTGGCTGCAAACTGCTCATCGGAAACCGTATTTGGTAAGTTGGCTTCTTCGCTGCTTCCACGAAGTGTCTGCAATACATAGGTGGGTAGATCAACACCAGACTGCTCGGCTCGCTTCTTGATGATCGCTTCAAGATCTGCAGGTAGATTGACAACTAGGTTCATGTTCCTGGTCCTTCATTAAACGCGTGACTCTCCCAATTATATCACGCTAAGAGGAACCAAACAATTTGCAATCTGAGGGTGCAAGTCCGTTCGCATCAATGCGGCGTGCCGGAAACTCGTACATCATTCAATGTCTATTGGGTCGGGCAGACTTCCTAAGTACTGGAAAGTGAGCACCTATTATCGCTAGCGACGTTGCGAAAGACATTGAATTGCACCGGTTGGGGTGACCGGAGCGTCGAAAACGTATCAATCCTTGGTCGGAAACGACGACAAATTTACCCAAAATCTCTTGATTCTCACAGGAGTTATTCGGCTTTTGTGGCTCCGGTCCATATCCGCGAATGGTTCGTCGATTGAGCCGCTTACTTCGCCGGAAGGGTCACAACAAGCGCGAGGCAGACGGTGACAAACATAACGAAGCCGACGTAGCCGAAAAAAGACGGCATGTCGCAAGAGATCCCCATCTAATTGTCATGCCGAGTTTTATTAATCGCTACAAATTTGGCTCGTCAGCAGAATTTGTGGGTGAAAAACTATAGGTTCGCGCGGTGTTGAGGCCTCTGAACGGAGGTTTAACGC
>JANLQO010000363.1:0-5109 GCA_031367855.1 Planctomycetia bacterium
CGGAAACAGAATCACGTCGCGGATGCTCTTCGAATTGGTCAGCAACATTACGAGGCGGTCGATGCCGATGCCGAGCCCCCCGGCTGGGGGCATGCCGTTGCGGAGGGCCAAAACGAAATCGTGATCCATCTTGGCCATCGAATCCTCTTCGTTCTGGCCTTCGAGCTGACTGCTGAACAACTTTTCTTGCAGCAGCGGATCGTTTAGCTCCGTGTAAGCATTCGCAAGTTCCATACCGTGAATGAACATCTCAAATCGCTCGGCAACTTCGGGGTTCGATGCCTTGCGTTTAGTCAACGGACAGATGCTGGCAGGATAATCGGTTACGAAAATTGGTCCGATCAGCGAGTCCTCAACTGTCTCCTCAAACACTTCGCTCTTGATCACATCCTGGTGCTTTCCAGTGGTTGTAATGCCTAGCTTGTTCGCGAGAGCAGCAATGGCAGAGTGATCCGTCGGGTCGACCCCAGCATGTTCGCGGAACAAGTCGTCGTAAGTGCGACGCGCGAAAGGTGGCGTGAAGTCGATCGGTTTGTCGCCCCACATGACCTTGTAGCCTTGACCGGTCGCGGTGAGCGCGTTCAGAATTATCTGTTCGGTCACATCCATCATGACTTCGTAATTCGCAAACGCTTCGTACAGTTCAATCATCGTGAACTCGGGATTGTGCTTGGGGCTGATGCCTTCATTGCGATACACTCGCCCCATTTCGTAAACGCGTTCGATGCCGCCAACCAGCAGCCGCTTGAGATGCAGTTCGAGCGCGATACGCAATACGAGCGGCATGTTCAGAGTATTATGGTGCGTGAGGAACGGTCGAGCCGCCGCGCCACCAGCGATCGTATGCAACGTCGGGCCTTCGACTTCGATGTATCCTCGCAGACGCAGGGTTTCGCGGATCGACGTGATGATCTTGGTGCGATTGAGAAACGTCTGCATCGAGCCTTCATTGTAGGTCAGGTCGAGATAGCGCTGCCGTTGCTTCATTTCCGGATCGGTCAAACCCGCGTGTTTCTCGGGTGGCGGCTCCATGGTCTTGCACATGAAATGCAGTTTTTCCGCGAACACTGTCAGTTCGCCCGTGTTCGTCCGACCCAGTCGCCCATCGACGCCGATCCAGTCGCCCAAGTCATAATATTGTGCGACTTCGAAATCCTGATCGCCTACTTGGTTCTTGCCAATGAAGATCTGGATATCGCCAGTCCAGTCGCGGAGGTTGATGAAGATTAGCTTCCCAGTGGGCCGCATCAGTACAATACGACCCGCGACTCGAACTTTTGGTCCGATCTCCTCGCCTTTTCCCTGATCCGATTTCCACTGGCGATAGTCAACTTTTGGCTCGCCATCCAAATTCGGAAGCGCCAGCTCGGTTCCGGATTCGAGCCGGAATTTCACTTCGCCGGCCCGGTCGCGAACCGCCTTGGATAGCGTCCTTTCTGGGAAGTAGTGTCCCCATGGATCGACGCCCAATGACTCCAATTTGTGCAGCTTCGCCAATCTCGCAGCCTGATGTTGCCCGAGCTTGATTTCAGCTTCGCCGCTCTCTTCACCCACACCTGGGCTTTGGATATCCGTCATTCGCCGAACCGTTTCTGTGTTGACTGGTAAGTTGATTCACTTGTTTCAAAGCGAATCGAAGATTTTAGCCACGGAACATGTCTTCGCCCAGTCCGGACGTGGGTGGAAGCGCACGCGCATGTAGGGAGGATCGAGCTACGAGACACGCCACCTAACAACCCAAAATCGATTAACCCAAGAACTGCCCCGACGTTGACGCGAAATGCATTCAGCGATCGGGGTGGTTTTCGTGCCTCAACCGACTTTGCAGTTCTACTTCAGCAGACGCAGTTGGTTCCAGAGGATAACGTCGCCGAGCGGATGATCGGCTTTGCTTTCGACCACTAGACGCAGACGTTTATCGCTTTCAACCGCCAACGAGATTTCTTGTGGTTGTCGAGTTGCTTCGAAGTTGTGTTCCCAAAGAACTTTGTTCTCAAGCATCACTGCAGCGCGGCAAGCCATGAACGCTTGGCCACCGGGTTTCAGTTCAACTGAGCCAACGAGCTTCGTAAATCCGGCCGGAACACGATAAGTGGCCGAGCCTGCACCGATGAACTCTACGCTTGGTCCTTTCAAACCCGGACCTGAAGTCGGTTCGGTTTTACGAGCTCCAAATAACTTGGCCGCGTCTGCTAACTCGATGGCTAACTCAAATCGCGGCAGACTGGTTCGCTCGATAGGTTCCATATCAGCTATGTATCGCGAATTGCCATAGGAAAGGTCGATTTCGGTAATGTCCGACAAGCGTAACGTCACCGACTCACTGCAATTCAACTTTAATGTGCATGCCCCGCCCTCGGAGGTGATCGATGAGATGATCCATTCGTTGCGATGCACGTCACGCACGACGCCCGCTAGCGGCAAGAGCGCCACGTCACTGGAAAAATACTTGATTCCAGCCAGTTTTTCCCGAGGCGCTTCTACGCTTTGGCCATCGACATCAAAGGCCACGAACTCGGATGTTACTTTGCCGATCAGCCCTTCGATCTTGTCGAGCGAATCGTCGGATCGGGCTAACACCAGCATGTCGGACGAGACCTGCGATTCGACAAATGAGGTCCATTGAGGTAATAATTCCGCATTGAGCTTACCAAACAAACAAGTGCTAACTGTCTTGGACGCGAATACTATGGTACCGATACCGCTAGCAATCGTTACGTTCTTTCCGTCGCTCGTAAAATCGCTTGCGAAAATTCGGCTTCCGCCTCGCAATTCGACCACCATCGCTGCTTCCGTTTTCGGCGGAGCCGGCTTTGTAGCGGTGAATCGTAGTCGCAAAATGCTCTCGAAAGGGATCTTGCGACTTACACCCGACAGCACATTGAGCACATCGAGCGAATCGCCATTAAAACCAACGAAATCGGCCCGAAAAATGGCTTGATTAGTCTCGGTAACTTCGACAGTGCTTCGCGGCGCGGCTTGCAGAGCTAGGAGAGATAATCCGGTAAACCAGAGGGCTTTGTTCATACTTTTCGCTCACGGATTTTTGAAAGTCTGATTGCTGCGGCGGTGTGCCCTGGTGCGGCAATACGTGCCGGTCGCATTCGGCAAATGCGACCCACTGGGTAGCTCTGGAAGGTCGCATTCGGCAGATGCAACCCACTGTGGGTCACTCTTGCCGAGGCGTGGCCTGCCAGGAGTGAACCTATTGTGCCAGCAACAAGTCCCTATCATAGGCCATTTTTAACGGTTATAGTCGGCTACAAAAGAGTTTGGCAATCAGTTCCACAAAAAGTTGGTCGGACGTGTTGCAGAATCCATAGCGACTTGGTTATAAAGGTGACAGAATTGGCACTGATGCGGCGACGCGTCAGGCGCTCAATCGACCAGGAGAGGTGGCTGAGTGGTCGAAAGCACTTCATTGCTAATGAAGCGACCGGGTCAAACCGGTCCGCAGGTTCAAATCCTGTCCTCTCCGTTTTTTTCTTTTGCACGGTTTTCCTCCTGCAAGCGTTGAAAGATCTCGCGCAACGGCTGAATTAAATCGCAAGTGTGACAGGCAACGCTTACATTTCCTGAAGATCCGTTTGCAATTCGTTAGTAGCAAATGTTCTCCACGATCATTTTCTCGGCAATTTTTCTGGGCTTGCTGCTCATCTCGGCTGTATTGTGGGGTTTGTTTCTGCGAATAGGGCTGCTGTGGGCTAAAGCGCAAAACATCACAGGACGTCGGATCGCGTTGGTAACGTCGATAATCATCGGCCTGAATCTCGCGCTAAGTTTCTTCGATTTCATCGTTTCCAAAGCTTTCGAAAAGCAAAACTTCATCCTGACAGTTGCACAGCTTGCTGTCTCGATCGTCGTACCCTGTCTGTTGATTATGTTCGTATTCAAAGTTCGGGCACTCCGCGCGCTGCAAGCCTGGCTACCGACAATCGCTGCGCCGATCTTAACTGTCGCCTTTTCAATTCTGGTATTGCGCTCATGGGTTTACGAGTCGTATTTCGTGCCCACGAACGCGATGGCTCCGACCTTGGTGGGTGAGCACTGGAAAGGTGTATGTCCGCAATGTGGCCTGACAAGTTACTGTACAGTTAAGCCGCCCGCACACCCCGCTGACCGCTATTCGAAGCCCCAATTACCCAGAATGATCTGTGACAATTTCCACATTTCTGATGCGTCCAACATCGAACAGAAGCCCTTTGAGAGAGACCATTTCCTGGTCGCCAAATTCTTGCCCCCACGCAGATGGGACATGATTGTCTTCCGGTACCCAGAGCAACCAACCATGATTTACGTTAGCCGTCTGGTTGGTTTTCCAGGTGAAGTCATCGAGATCAAAGACGGAGCGGTTTGGGCAGATGGTAAGCCACTCGCATTGCCCGATTCAATGCGCGAAATCAAGTACTCAGATAAACTCCCCGAATTGGATCGAACACTGTGGGGATCCCGTGAACGCCCCGCGCAACTTGATAAAGACGAGTATTTTGTATTGGGCGATTTCACTACGCAATCAAGTGATTCTCGCCTGTGGGAGCTGGGTGACCAACAACATCATCCGTTTGCAGTACCCAAGTCACACATTCGCGGCGTTGTTACTCACACCTACCTTCCGCTAAATCGCTTGCGCATCCATCGTTGAGATCACTTTTCTCGGCAATGGGTCGGCACACACAAAGTCATCATCGCTCACGCGTTTTGATGTTGCGCTATTTGACTTAGGGGAAAAGCCCCGTTCGTTTACCTACGCCCAGCCCATCGGGCAACGCTGTGAAGCATTTCGAAGTGCCGATTTCGGAGAAATCGGCCTACAGTAGATCGATTTCTCCGAAATCGATGCGCGCATGACGCATGCATACAAGCAATTTCTTTATTCAAAATGCTTCACAGCGTTGCCCATCGGGCTGGGAACAAAAAAGCTAAACGAATCGTAGGGCCAACTTTAGGCCCGAAAAGACACAAAGTGCACAACATCAAAACTCACACGTCGGGTAACGATGTTCTCACCCAATGACACAGATAAACTTCGGCAAGCGCGGCTTAGCGTTTCATGTTGGCGACGCGGATCATCGCTCGGGCGCGAGTGCAGGCTTTTTCGCGGACTACGGC
>JANLQO010000400.1:0-2263 GCA_031367855.1 Planctomycetia bacterium
CGCATTGAGCTGCAAGAGATTGAGCAACAATTGCTAACGCATCCGCTGGTCGCGCAAGCGGTCGTGACTGTGGTCGATGCCGATACGCCCTCAGCGCAACTGGTAGGTTATATTTGTCTGCGACAGGCGGTCTCGGATCGCGCGCTGGTAGCAACGCAAATCCGCAGCGATATATCGACACGGCTGCCGGCTTACAAAATGCCGGTGCAATTAGTTGTTCTAGACGACTTGCCAATGACGTCAAGTGGCAAGGTAGATCGCAAGCGACTGCCGCGAGTTGTGTTCGAGGCAACACAACGAACAATGGTCACCGCCTCAACCCCGCTCGAACACTATTTGGCGGCCGCCTGGTGCGAGTCGCTGAAGGTGGAGCAGGTGAGCGTCGATCAGAATTTCTTTGAACTCGGCGGTAGTTCACTCCAAGCAGCGATGTTGACGGCGAAAATGACTGGGGAACTGGGGGTACATGTACCGACTTCGCTGCTCTTTGATCTTGCCGATATCTCGCAGGTCGCTCAGCGCCTGGCACAGTTGTATGAGGTGCAGATAGCAGAACGCTTTGGCATGAGCTCGGTGACTGCCTACGTGGCTCGCCGCGAATCGAAATTGTCCGACAAAGAGTCGGAACAGCCCGATGCGATGCATCCTTTGTTGGCGCCTTTGAAGTGGACGGGTGACCAGCGACCGATTTTCATGGTGCATCCGCCAGGTGGAATCGTGATGTGCTATCGCGAATTGGCCGCACACGTTGATCCGCGTCAGCCGCTGATCGCGATTCGTTCACGTGGATTGCATAGCCACGAGCCATTGCCGAATAGTATCGAAGAGGCAGCTCGCGATTACATTGGTGCCATACGATCGTTTCAACCAACTGGGCCCTACCGATTAGGCGGTTGGTCGCTGGGTGGATTGTTTGCGCTCGAAATGGCGACGCAGCTGTTAGCCAGCGGCGTGGCCGTGGAGCAGTTGTTATTGCTCGACACCGCCATCCCCGACGGAGCAGCACAGTTAGTACCGAGCGAAGAGTTGGTCAGCGCGGGACGCGAATACGGTGTGAACCTGTCGCTCCGCGAACTCAATGATTTGCATCCCGACGAACAGCTACCGTTGTTATGGCAGCATGCCAAAAGTCTCGGAGTGCTGCGCGAAGAGACGCCACCGGAGGTTGTCATGCAAGTGCTGCAGGACCTCAAGTCGCTCTTCCATCATCACATGGAACTGGCCACTCGTTACCAAGTTCAACCGTATGCAGGCGAAATTACATTGATTCGTCCCCGTGAGGTTCCCTTCGAACAACCCCTATCTCCCGACCGCGGCTGGCGCTTTGTAGCGCAATGTGTCAAGGTCCGTTACGTCGGCGGACATCATCACAGCATGGTCCAAATGCCGCACGTAATTGAACTGGCGGCAGCCATCGAACTTGTTCCCAATGAACAGCCAATAACCTAGGACACTAGTTAATCGCAGATTACTAAACCGCAGATTGCGCAGATGTACGCAGATAGCTCTGTGTGCACTAATTAGTGCAGTCTGATTACTGCAGTCTTATTATGCTGTTCCTCCACGACTTGTTGCGAATGTCTGAGTGGGCAGCCTAACCGAGAGAGCCGTCCGCCCGCTGCCTTCCTTCGGCGGCCATCTCTTTCCCGCATTCGATTTCGAGAATCTTCATGACCGCTAAGCGGAGGGTCTTGCAACTAGTCAAAACGTTTTGCTAGCCATCCGGCAACGGCTCAACTTGCTGATGGAAGCAGCGGAGTCGTTGACAAGCGAGGAGCCAAGCACTAACTCCTCCTCCGCGTGATCACTGTCAGCCTAGAAACGATGAAGATCGTCAACAACCTTGCAAAGCTAGAAATCGATTGATGTGCACTACTTTGTCGACGCAAGTCCCTTGCAGCCATTGACTTAAGGTGTGGACGCAAGTTAAGATCAATCAATTGATCTTAGCGAAAATTGCCATATTAGCGTGCTCCGTCGCGAAAGGGCCACCACCCTGACGCTCGGCAGCGGTCTGGGGTGTCAAGCTAAACCGGAATGAGTGGTTGCCGAATTGCGCTGTGATCGAATTCCTCTTTCTACCGTTGAAGTGAATTGATTTCGGATCCACGCGAGCTCGTCTCGCGAGTGACAGGTTAATCCACAACTGGAAAACCTCGTTCGGCGAGGCTGCGCCGTTTCGGCATCTCAGCTTAGCGTTACTCCACTGGCCGTAACACTCGCATTCCTGAAGACCGCAACTACAATTGTCCCTTGCCGCTGG
>JANLQO010000423.1:0-31865 GCA_031367855.1 Planctomycetia bacterium
GGGTTAGGCTGTGGGCTGTAGGGCAACGCTGTGAAGTATTTTGTGCTAGGAAACTGCTGGTATTCAGGGGGAGGCGATCTTCGCCATGCTTTTCATAAATGGGCTTACCGGGTTTTCGATTAACACTTTGAGTCAAAAACACAGCGTACCGGGTCGTTGCTTTTGCGGCCACCAATCCCTCCGAGTCTCCTGAGCGAGATATCGTGGCCGAAAGGGCAATTCGGAGGTGATTTTAGCCGCTATTTGGCATGATCGACGGCCGAATCTGCGATTCGGAAGTGTTGCTGCCCCTTGAACAAATTGATAGTTCAGCCCATGCTTTTGCGGCAATAAATCAGGTTTTGGAGGCAGTGTGGAGGCGAACAGGTGGCGGGACTTTTTGATCTTTCGACGGATGTGGCGGTCGTGATTGGCGGGACGGGCGGTTTGGGGGGCGCGATGGCGGATGCTCTGGCGGCTCAAGGGGCGAAAGTGGCTGTCGTGGGCCGCAGCGCCGAACGCGGCGGCCAGCGTGTCGATGCGATCAAAGCAGCCGGTGGTGCAGCCATTTTTCAAGCGGCTGATGCGCTCGATCCGAGTTCGCTGGCGACCGCCTGCGATAGCATTCAATCGCAACTGGGGAACATCAGCATCCTGGTCAACGCGGCGGGTGGAAATCGACCCGACGCGACGTTGCCCCCGGGAAGCGACTTTTGCAAGTTGTCACTCAATGCATGGCGTGAAGTATTCGATTTGAATCTTGTCGGCGGTGTCCTCTTGCCGTGCCAAATTTTTGGTCAAGCGATGGTGGCCAATCGCAAGGGAAGCATCATTAATATCGCGTCGATGTCGGGCATGATCCCATTATCGCGAGTCGTCGCCTACTCGGCTGCCAAGGCGGCCGTGATTAACTTGACGCAGTTTCTGGCTCGTGAGTGGGCAACGACGGGCGTGCGCGTCAACGCGCTCAGTCCGGGGTTCTTTCCGGCTGAACAGAATCGCGGCTTGTTATACAACAGCGACGGAAGCCTTTCGGCCCGCGGATCACAGATAATCGGTCATACTCCGATGGCTCGTTTTGGAGAGGCCTCGGAATTAGGGGGAGCAACGGTCTGGTTAGCTTCGCACGCCGCCTCCTCCTTTGTAACGGGGCAGAATATTGTCGTCGACGGTGGATTCTCAGCGGTAACGATTTAACCAAATTGTTAAGTAACATTTGAAACACAACTTGTTAAACTAGTTGGACAACGCCACTTTGGCGTTTTATCGTAACCCGAAGCGTAAGTTTTGAAGACTGCCATGTGGGAATCAAGTGACCCGTTGGGCTAGGTAAATTGGTGGGCCTTTGGCCCGGAAGAACAGAAAATGCGCAACTTCAAAAAGCCTTAGTTCAACTGAAAGAGAAAAGAGTAATGGCACAATTAAAGATTCGGTCGGAAGCCAGCGAACTGGATTTCTTGTCGCTTGGTGCTCTGGTACATCGACTTGATCCGGGCACGACACCGTTTCGCAAGGCGCGTTCATTTGATATCCATGTGTCGGGTGGTGAATATAACGTTGCGGCCAACTTGTCCGATTGCTTTGGATTGAAGACGGGCGTGGCGACAGCGATGGTCAATTATGGCGTTGGTGAAATTGTGCAGCGGGCCGTGCGTGAAACGGGCGTTAAGCCGTTTTACAAGTGGTTTGAGCATGACGGCGTGCGGGGGCCAAATATCGCTACCGTGTATAGTGACCGAGGGCTTGGCGTTCGCGCTCCCGTGGTCTTTTACAATCGCGCGAATGAAGCTGGCGCGATGTTGAAGCCGGGCGATTTTGATTGGAAAGGGATTTTTGAAGCGGGTGTACGTTGGTTCCATTCCGGCGGTATTTTTGCAGCTCTATCGCCGACAACTTCGCAGTTGATCGTTGAAGGCATGAAGGCCGCCCGCGCTGCGGGTGCGGTGACTTCGTTTGATTTGAATTATCGCGCGAAGCTGTGGAAGACGATTGGCAGCGAAGAAAAGGGGCAGGAAATGTGCCGCGAAATCGCCTCGCATTGCGATGTTCTGATCGGCAATGAAGAAGATCTTCAAAAGGGGCTAGGCATCAAAGGGCAAGACGTCGAGTCGTCTTCGAAGCTCGATCCGGAACAGTTCTTTGGAATGATCGAACAAGTGGTGAAGAAGTTCCCGAACGTCAAACTGGTCGCGACAACCCTGCGCGAAGTGCATTCGACGAATCGACACGATTGGGCGGCCGTGGTTTGGTATGACGGACAACGTTTTGTCAGCCCTACAATGAAGCTGGATGTGGTCTGTCGTATCGGCGGTGGCGACGGGTTTGCGGCAGGACTGATTTATGGACTGCTGGCTGGCAAGAAGCCTGAAGAGGCATTGCGGCTCGGCTGGGCGCACGGCGCGTTGCTGACGACTTTTGTTGGCGATGTGTCTATGGCCAAATTGCCGGAAGTAGAAGCCCTGGCAGCTGGCGGAACGGCGCGCGTGCAACGCTAGATCGGTGGCGTAAGCTTCCAGCTTGCGATTGCGCCAAGTGCTTGCTCTCCACTCGCTGACGCTCGACCCACCCCGATGGTGGCAAGCAGGATGCATATCCCACTTATTGCTATCAAAATAGAAAATCCCAAGCGAATCAATTCGCTTGGGATCTTTTGTTGCGAGAAATGAAAAGTCGTCTGTTCGCATAATCGCCAGAACCGCTAAAGTCTTCCAGGCTAATAGCCGAATTCTATGAATGGCACATGCCTGTCGATCCAGCCAGGAATTGAATAGGCAAGGGACATGCGAATTTGCATGAGGTCAATTTCAAAGGAAGCAGTCACGTGACGCAACCCACTTCGCACACGCAGTACAACTCAATTTATCCATCGCAGCCGCAAGCTGGGAAGCAGCGTAAACACTGGGCACTGCTTTTGGCATGTGCGAGTCTAACCGCGCCCGGTTGTGCAGGATTCAGCCAGAAGAGCATGTGGCCGTTTCCCAAGGGTACGGCGAATGCATCCGCGCCATCGCAACCGGGTGGATTTGCTTCGACGATTACTGGAGCAGGCAAGAGCGTCGCGGGGCAGTTCCAATCGATGGGAACTGCGGTGAAAAGTGCGGCTGGCAAAGCCAAGACAGCGGTCATCGCTCCGTTTTCGACAACGGCAAAATCAGATGACCCGACTAGCTTGGCGAATATGCCAACGTCGCTTGGTCCCGAAGTTTGGGTGGCCAACGGTCAGTTGGCAGAGACTCAAGGCAACTACACCAAGGCGTTCGATAACTATACCAAAGCACTTGAGATCGAACCAACCAACCATTCAGCGTTGCTGAGCACTGCGAGGTTGTACGATCGCCAAGGTCAAGCTCCTCAAGCGGCCGAGTTTTTCCAAAAGGCGATTAAGAACAAGCCTGATGACGCAGCCTTGTATAACGAATT
Organism: Planctomycetia bacterium; assembly: GCA_031367855.1. Lineage (GTDB taxonomy): Bacteria > Planctomycetota > Planctomycetia > Pirellulales > Pirellulaceae > Aureliella. The sequence goes on from JANLQO010000423.1 coordinate 3,400, forward strand.
GGGTTTAGTGAAAGCCAAGGGTGGCAGTGCGGCCGAGGCTGAAAGCAACATCCAAAAAGCCATCGCGCTCGAACCAACCAACTCACGTTATCGCAACAACTTGGCGGGGATTCTGGTCGAAGGCGGACGCAGCGATGAAGCAGTCAAGCAGCTAGAACAAGTGTTTGCACCAGCGGTAGCCAACTACAACGTAGCCTACCTGCATGCATCAAAGCAGAACATTGCAGCCGCTCAACAACATTTGCAGTTGGCTCTGCAAATCGATCCGAACTTGAAGGAAGCCCGCGATCTCATGAATCGATTGGGCGGTTCGGGTGCGGTTCAAGCCGCATCGAATGCTTACAACGTTGCTGGCAACGTAATGCAGTCTGTGCAAGGGATCACGGGCGCCAATGGAGCTGGAGCCTCTGCGTCTGCTGGTGTACAACAAGGTGCCTATGCGCCAGCACAACCCACTGCAGGTCAAGCGAATTTGCAATATCCGCCGCACGCTGCACCGCAAACGATGCGATAACTTCGTATCGGACGACTCGTTTTCGGCGCACTTTGGGACACGTAGGTCCGTCCTCTCCGAGACGGACACCGCGTTTTATCGCGGTTAATGCGAGTCTCGGAGAGACACGCCTACTGACATAACGCCAAGTGAGTGCCATTTGCCTAATGCCTGCGGCTATCAAAGAGGCTGGGTCGATGCAAAGCACGACAGCAACAACCTGGTCGATGCGTTTTCTGGCGCGGCGAGATCTTCGCATCCAAGCAAATACCGATCGCAAACCGGCTGTATATTTCAATGTGCTCGACCCGATCACTCGGCAGAGTTATCGTTTGGGTGAACTCGAGTACGTGCTACTGGCGTGTCTCAATGGTGACCGCACGCTAACGCAGGTACTAAAACGGCTTCGCCGAGATCGGCAGTATGAATCGCTCGGGGAGCAGCACCTGCTGGCGACCGTTGAGCAACTTCAGCAATACGGCCTGGTGCGATCGGCGCGAGTCGCGTCCAAATCGGGATTGGGGGTAGGTATAACCCGCGCCCAAAATACGCCGCGTGCCCAAGCGATGCTGTCGGGCTTTGTCGCATGGCAAGTGCGAGGCTTGCGACCGGACGCGTGGCTGGCCAGGCTAGCGCCCCATACGAACGCAATTTTCGCTGGTGCAGCGGTGCGTTTTTGGATGCTCCTCGCGCTGCTGACGTGTGGCGGTGTGCTGCTGGAGTTTCCGAGACTAATGAGTCAGTCGGCAGCTTGGCAGTGGATCGTACATCCGGTTCAGGGGAGCGCGCTGTTCGCGGTTTTTTTGTTCACTCGCGGCTTGCATGAATTGGGGCATGCAGTGGTGTGCAAACGCCATGGAGTGCGATGTCCTGACATTGGATTGTTCATTGTTCTCGGAGCACCCTGTGTGTACTGCGATGTATCGGAAAGCTGGCAATTGCCTAGCCGTTGGCAACGAGCGACGGTTGCGGCAGCGGGCATGTATGTCGAATTGATCGTCGCGACATTAGCAGCGTGGGTTTGGATGCTCACCATAGATGGGCCGACCAACACGGTGGCCCTGCAAACGATGTTCGTGTGTTCAGTCAGTACTGTTTTGATCAATGCGAATCCGTTAATGCGCTTTGATGGCTACTACCTACTGAGCGACATCTTGGATGAATCGAATCTGCGAGGTCGCGCGGACGGAATTGCCGAAGCTCGGTTGTATCGCTGGATACTCGGCCCGGGAGCTGTGCTGCAGGCCAAAGTCGCGAACAACGCTTATGGGCACTTGTTGTGCCTATTCAGTTGGATGGGTTGGCTCTATCGAGCTGGATTGTCGTTGGCGATAGCCGGTTTGTTGGTCGCGATCTACGATGCCTGGAGTATTGCTTGGATGGGTCGATTGATTGCAGTGTTGATTCTCATTTCGTGGTGGGGAGTGCCAAGCGTGAAACTAGTAAAGAACTTGGTTCAAATCGCCGGGAAATCAAAGACCCGTTGGCGATTGACCCTGTTAACGGCGGCGTTCTTCGGATGCCTGTGTTTGTTGCCGGTGCCGTATCGTCAGTTCGCGGGTGGTTGGGTACAGCCCAATAGCATGCGCGGTGTTTATTCTCCCGCGAGTGGAATCTTGGAATGCAGCCAAGGCCCGCCATCTTCGGGCACTTGGGTTACTGAAGGTACCGAGTTGTTTTCGATTCACGATATCGATGCGCTTCAGGCTGTCATGCGCGCCGAAGGAATGCGAGAACGAGCAAAGGCAGAGTTAGACGGGCATCAACAGGCCCAATCCAAAGAGTCAGATACCAGCCAAAAGGTGCTTGAGAACGCCGAAAAACGCTTGCGGGCTGCACAGGCCGAACTAGCGATGCGCAAGCTGAAGGCGCCCTGCGATGGAAAGCTATTAATCATGCCCGCCACGCCACCAACGGGACCATGGAGTCTGGAGTCGGTTTCGCAAACAAACAACTGGGACAGTGCAACGCAGACCGGCAGGCTGATTTCGACGGGCACCATGTTGGCGACCATTTGTGGATCGGAATTGGTGGCTATCATTCCGCTGAATGATTCGCAACTGGAGTGGATTGCCTCCGGCGTTGAGGTCCGTTTGCGATGCGCGGAGCACGCCGCCAAGGTGTACACATGTAAAGTAGATAAAGTAGTCCCGCTGGAAGATGTCCGTGCGACTTGGCGTTTAATGAATGGTGATTTGACTGAAACGGCTGCCAATTCTTCAAGCCTGGCAACAAATAGGAAAAAAGGAGCGGCGGTTTATGCCGCACAGGTGCGGTTGCCGGAGGCAATGGTCGGCTCTATCGGCGCGCGAGTTGACGGAGTCTTCGTCGCTCCATCACAAACGATTGCCTCGCTAGGCTATCGATGGTTGCAACAGAACCTCCGCTGGTTGGCGGACTGAGTTTCGTTGTAGGCGAGTCGAAAAATTGCCCTCTGATTGCTACTTGTTCCATGTTCGGATGTAAGAGACAATGCGCAGGCACGTCTGGTATTCGCTTCAACGCGTACCTCTCGGCGTCTTTTTCGAAGGAGTAAAAACTGAATATGCCATCATTGATCCGTTCTTTTATTCTGGCGTTTGCGATACTCTCCCCTGGTCTGGCGTCAGCCGACGAAATTAAACCGCCACGAGGGCTGACTGCGGTTCCGGTGCCAAAGGACAATCCGAGCACGGCTGAAAAAATCGAGCTCGGTAAACAGTTGTATTTCGACAAACGTTTATCGGCGGACGACACGGTGGCTTGTTCGAGCTGCCACGATCCGAAGAAGGGTTGGTCCAACGACGACAAAACTGCTGTCGGAGTTGGAGGTCAGCGCGGTGGTCGCGGCGCGCCAACGGTCCTCAATACTGCTTATCAAGTCTTCCAGTTTTGGGACGGTCGCGCAAAGACACTTGAACAACAGGCGGTCGGCCCTATTGCTAATCCGATTGAAATGAACCTGCCACTGGAGAAAGCGGTTGAAAAAATAGGAGCTATCAAGGGCTACCAAGAGCAGTTTCAAAAAGTGTTCGGACAGCCCGTGAGTGCTGACAATATCGGTAAGGCCATTGCCGCATTCGAACGTACGATTCTTTCAGGCGACGCGCCCTACGATCGTCTGCGCGCCGGTGACGAATCGGCGATGTCGATTCAAGGTTGGGCAGGCATGCAGTTGTTTTTCGGTAAAGCCAATTGTTCGAGTTGTCACAGCGGTTCGAGCTTCTCTGACAACGGTTTTCATAACATCGGTGTCGGTTTCACTAAAGAGAATCCTGACCTGGGACGTTTTGAAATCAGCAAGATCGAGGGAGATAAAGGTGCCTTCAAAACGCCAACGTTGCGAGACATCGGCAGAACAGGTCCTTACATGCACGATGGTAGCTTGGCAACGCTGGAAGAAGTGGTTGAATACTATGACAAAGGCGGTACTCCCAACGCGTACTTGGATGAGGAGTTGTTTCCATTGAAGCTGGATGCGGATCAAAAGGCCGCGATCGTTGCCTTTCTAAAGGAAGGTTTGGCTAGCAAGAGCTATCCGGATGTCGAGCCGCCAAAGTTGCCTGAGTAGAGGGCGACGGGAAGTGTTCTACGAAAGGCTGGTGTACTTTTGTGGAACGAAAGGTGACAATTGAAAAACAATTTCCATCACATGAGTCCTTTCCATCCCTGGAGCATAAAATCGTGAAGAATTTGAAAAGTCTCATCCTGCTAAGTTCGCTTGGACTTGGCGGGTTTGTCCTACCGCACTTTGTAGTCGCTCAAGATGAACCAAAACCCGCAGCGCCCGCCGCCGAAGTAAAGCCTGAGGCAAAGCCCGAAGTTAAGGCTGGCGAATCCAAGGGTCGTACCGTTTTAAGTGATCTTGACAACCCGACGGGAATCGCGATCCAGCCTGAAACAGGTATCGTGTTCATATCCAATTCCGGCGCCTCACAAGTCATCAAAGTTGTCAATGGGAAGGCTGAACCGGTCATCACTGATTTCCCAGTTGATGTGTACGGCAAGGGTCCCAAGTACAACATCGGACCGTTGGGATTGTTGTTTCTGGATAAGAAGACGCTGGTAGTGGGTGGCGGTGGATTGCCGGATGGGCAGGACCTCCTGCGAGTCTACGAACTTCCGGAAGACGGCAAGCCGATCAAGGCAGACGCCATGAAAGCGAGTTTTCCCTTGGTCGAATCGGGTGAGATGAAGGGCGAAGGAAATTTCTACGCGCTGGCTGCGACGCCTGACGCCATTTTTGTAACCTGTAATGGTGATGACACTAAAGGTTGGATCTCGCGGGCGACCTTGAAGGGGACCGAAGTCGGACCGTTCGAACGCTACTTGGCAACCAAGGACGCCACTCAAGTCGACGCGCCTGTCGGAATTACTATGAGTCCAAAAGGCAATTACTTGGTAGTCGGTCAAATGGGCGAAATCACAGTTCCGAACGATGGACTATTGACCTTTTACGATGTTACCAGCAAAGAAATGCTGCTCAACCTAAAAACCAATCTGCACGATATCACTGCGGTTGCCTACAGTCCTCGGGGGCAATTATATGTTCTCGACTTTGCTTGGGCTGACACCACTCAGGGCGGCTTGTTCCAGATTTTGGAAGACAAGACCGCTGAATCGGGAATGCGCACAAAGAAAATTACCGCGCTGGACAAACCGACAGCCATGGTCTTCGATGCGGACGGCGCTCTCTACGTCACGGTGATTGGCGAAGAAAAGAAGGGCCAATTGATTCAAATACCACCAGGTCTGTAGATTCGTTTTTCAACTGAATCTGATAATGAAACCGCCGGAGAAAATTCGGCGGTTTTTTGTCGGCGGTTTCTTGTGGGTGGAATCGCGATGCGGTTATTCAGGTTGATTGGTCTGGCCCTCTTCATTACGGCCATCTTTCTCGCTTTGGCGGCAGCAATTACAAAGACCACTCAACTACGAGTTCAGTTACCCAGCACAGCTAACGTGACTCGCCCACCCCTGGCCGGTGAGTCTACCGTTTTTCCTCCGCCAAACGAACAGGGACTTGTAGCTAGGCTCGCGCAGCCACAAACGAAGGTAAGTCAGTTCACGTCTGTGCCCATCGTGTGGCCGCTCATCGTTGCAGCGGGAGTGGGACTGTTGATGTGGTTCATGCTTCCAAGCGAAACACTGCGCAAGTCAAGCAGCCCAAAGCGGCGTCGGCCCAAGTAGGCAAGCCGCTCCGTCGGCTCGCACCAAACGACACCAAAGAAGCGATAGACTCTTGCAAGCCAGGCAGCCGATTTACGCTTACATAGCCGCATCAATGCGACTTGTAGCCAATAACAATCCCGAGCGATTCGCCAGTTGAATTGCCAGCCCAGGGCGCGCGTTGGCTTCAAGAACAAGTGGTCCAAGCGCTCGATCGATCACCAAATCAACACCCACAAATTCAAGCCCAATTCGCTTTACCAGCCCGCACGAGAAGTTAAGTACCTCGATCCAGTTAGGGACTGTCAACTCGCATAAGAGAGCCTGAGTGTCTGGGTGTCGCGTTACCGCTCGATTTTTTTGTACACCACCGTGAGCCCTACCAGACTTAAGATCAATGGCCGCAGCTACCGCCCCTTGATGTAGATTGGCTTTACCCTGTGATGCCCGAGTTGGTAAGCGAGCCATGGCCATGGCGGGCTGCGAACGATAGACGATCACTCGAATGTCGGGTGTTCCGCCCACAGAGAATCCGTCGAACACGGGATGACAAGCGATGCGTTGTTCCAGGATTACACAATCAGGTAAGCCGCCCAACGAATACAATCCGGAGAGTATTTCCGCGCAGTGGTAACGAAGGTCGGCAAATGTGTAAGCCTTTCCACCAGGAGTCACGAATACGTTCTCTTGGCGACCAGCGATCACAATGATCCCTCGACCACCGCTGCCTCTAGCGGGCTTGAGCACCAAATCGGAGTGCTGGTTTAATAATTCAGGAAGGTTTGATAGATCTCGCAGACCGCGCAAAACGCCATAAGTTATCGGTGCCGGAATTCCGTGCGCTGCGCACAATGACTTGGTGCGCAGTTTATTGTCGACGTTGGGATAATGCTCTCTCGGATTAAGTGGGAGGACGAAGTCAGCGTTGCGACGATTCATACCGAGTACTCCCAGTCGCTTCAGTTCACTTGGCCACGCCCAAAATCTACGGAACAGCGGCTTCATGGCTGAGCCACTTCTTGGTCGTTGATCGCCAAGTCTCGGAACCGATACAACTCTGTTAGGCGATACCCGGTGTAGCGCCCAAGCATGACCAGCAGGGCCAAGGTAAAGAAATGAGACTCTGGATAATGCAAAATAATGGTGCCGACGGTTTTCCAACTAAGGGTAAGGTAGCAGCAAAAAGAAACGAATACGGTTCCTAACATGAGCTGAAATGCCGTGAAGCTACCCTCTTCCACGTTCGACAAATACAATCGCTCGATAGTCATCGTCAAAATGACCATCGGCAGCAGCACCGCTTGCGGACTGGGCGTGAGACGGAGGTAGTCGAGCACTGAAATCGTAAACACGAGAAACACGACGACCAGTGTTAACATGAATCCCAGCCTGGGCACCATCAACAGCCTCAGCGGATCGACCAGGGACCGCGCCAGCAGGCCGATGAGGATCACCAAAGTGAAGACTACAATCCCCGTTTTCCAATCCGCCAAAATAAAGCTGAGTGCGATAAGAGTTGGACTAAAGGTGCCGATGGTTCTTATTCCAATTACGGTTTGCACAAAAGCGGCTAGCAATGCTCCCAGAGGCAGGAGCAGGATGATGGAAATGACGTCATGTACCGCTGGCGGCAAGCGCTTTAGGTCGAAGATACTGGATAATCGCCGTTCTTTGGGCGACGAGAAACCACTACTGGCCAGGTGCGTTAGTTCATACTCGACTTCGATTTCTTCACCAGCGAGGCGGCTGACGATGCGTTCGCCGTCGATGCGCACTGGCAACCAGTTCCAGGGAAGATCTCCATGAAACTCGCGGACAGGATCGTAGGGTACCCACGTCTTGTCCTGCAGTACCTCGACCCAGTGTACTGGTGCTAGCGCATCCGTCTCCTTGATTTCAAAGCCTGTAACCAATCGCGCAGCGATCTTGCCTGCACGGCACAGTGCGACCATAGCTTTGCCGCGTCCCAGCTCGGTTCCCATACGATCTTCCAGAGTTGACTCGGCATCATTCTGCCACGCTTCGCCATCGTCCTCGATCTCATTGCGGCAGAATTGATAGATTTGCTGCTCCAAGCTTTGGGTGGGAGTTACGGCTAATCTTAGTTCTGCAAGCGTGTTTTGGGTGACGGTGCTATTCGCTTGGATGCTGCGAGTCGAGCGAAGCCAACGCGAGACTTCGTTCTCAGCAGCCGATGTTTGCTCGAGGGACGTCGTACTGAATCGAGGCGCTCGGCTCAGTTCAAAATCGAACGACGCCGTCAGCGAATGTTCTCCAGGCTCTGAAGCCACCAGATCAATCCTTGATTGGGGCAAGGTCGGTCCGGTGTCTTCTGGAGTAAGGTCCGAGTAATTGAGGTTTTGCTTGAAAATCCGCAGGTACCGACTGTCCTTCGGAATTGCGAGCTGTACCTTTTCATCCGCTCGACGAGTTGTGAAATTTGCTCGATAAGCCAAACGCCACAGCCCTTCACCATGCAGTTTTACGTTCTCCCGATCGTGGTAAATCCGCGTCAAAACGGACACGCCCCCAGCCACCCCGAGGAATACGAATACAAATAGCGAAAAGTGATTTCGTGAAATCGAGATTCTCCCAAAGCGTGTCTATGAACTTACCGACGAATGCCACCTGAGCAAAGAGGGATTCTTTTCATTATAATTCGCTCCCAACAGGCCGCCGCGCGGTTTTCGTGGGCCACTGCTTCGGTCCCCGTCAATCTGTCTACGCCCTTTTGTACTGCGGCTTTGTGAGCCGCTGGCGCTAGCCGGCGTTAGCCACCGGGTCTCGAAGTTGTGGTCGTTGGCTGTTTGTGGTCAGTCCAAATGCTTGTTTGCTAGCCGCGAATCGCCTAGCATTTGGCAATCACCTCCACGAGGAGGTTTGAGCCAGTGAGAACTCTTTAAGAGTAAAAATGAAAATGGGGCCAATAACTTACGAGCATGTTCGACTGCGTGCCGTTGCACGCGAGGACCTTCCACGAATTTACGAGATACAACTCAACCAGGAGTTTAATGAACTCGCCGTGGCGATTCCTCGGAAGGCGGATGCGTTCGAGGCACATTGGACAAAAGTGTTAAACGATGCAAGTATCATTTCAAGAGTCATTCTTGTTGACAATTCTGTGGCCGGATACATCGCCTGCTTCAAGATGGAAGGTCTCGACTCGGTGGGTTATGGGGTCGATAAAGAGTTTTGGGGAAAAGGAATCGCCACTCGTGCATTGCAATTGCTTTTGCAGGAAGTTGACACACGCCCTTTACATGCTCGTGTTGCAACCACGAATGGTCCATCATTGCGAGTTCTCCAAAAATGCGGGTTCAAGGTCGTGCGAACTCAGCTGTCACCTGCCGATGATCGATTCCCTGAATGCGAGGAAGCCGTACTCATCCTGTTGCACTGATTGCAGCGTGATGGTCCTCCGCTTGTCCCGCTACACGATGAGCGACTCGAAAATATTACACTGCGGATCATTCGAAAACCACTCCCATGCATTTACTTCATTACAACACATTGACAGCGTTGGCAATCGGTGCGCTGAGTGTGATTCTAGCCCCCGCGATCGCCGCTCCCGAAGAACCCGTGGCACCTCGAACGCAGCTTGATCTGCAACGCCGACTGCTCCTCCACTTTCCTTTCCAAGGTGATACACGGGAGCTAGTCAGCGGCTCGCAAGCGTCTTCAAACCTGGCGACCGAAATCGATCAAGCTCCGCACGCCGCAGCGTTCTTAAAAACAGGTTCGGAGATGCGAGTGTCCGGCGAGCGGGCACCTCAACTCGGAACAGACGATTTCACCCTAGCCATGTGGGTCCGTTGCGACGAACCAGCCATTTCATCAACCGGTGATCTTATCAGCCACTACGACCCTCTTACCCAACGCGGCTTTCACCTTACTCTCAAGACGTCGACAGGGGTTACCAGCAATCAACCCAATTACCGACACCTGCAATTTGGAATCGATGATAACTGCGAAGGAACTTGGCGCGATTGCGGTCGCCCTGGACAATCGATCCTGGCTTTTGCGTTGGCAGTCCACAATGGTGCGCTGTATGCGGGCACTTGTGAACCAGGCAAAGAGGATTCGGGACGAGTCTACCGCTATGCTGGCGATCGCAGCTGGGTCAATTGTGGAGCCCCGGATAGCACCAACAGCGTGACGAGCCTCGCCGTCTACCGTGGACAGCTCTTTGCGGGAACAGGCAAGTACCGGCTCGCAGGCTCAAGCTTGGCCGAATCCGAGAACGTCAATTTAGGTGGCGAGGTCTTTCGCTACGCAGGGGACGAGAAATGGATCTCGGTTGGCAAGCTACCCAACACGGAAGCGGTCGGCGGGATGCTGGTCTTTCGCGACCGCTTGTATGCCACTTCGCTCTATAAACCAGCCGGATTCTTTCGTTTTGAGCCTGACGAATCCGCCTGGACAAGGCTATCGGTACCGCAGGTGTTTGACGCGGCGACGCAACAGGCCCAAGACCAACGCGCCGTTTCGCTCCATGTATTTGACGATCACATCTTCGCGGGCAGCTACGATGGCGGTCATGTGTATCGTTTCGATGGTTCGAAGTGGCAGGACTTTGGATTGTTGGCAGGCAATACACAGACTTATTCGTTTGCAAATTACAACAACGCACTGTACGTAGGGACTTGGCCAAGCGGCCGCGTGTATCGGCTCAAGGATATCGATCAATGGATCGATGTCGGCAGACTGGGTGAAGAGTTGGAAGTCATGGGAATGCTTGTCCACAACGGGCAGCTGTTCGCAGGCACATTGCCGCTTGCCAAAGTCTATGCGCGTACTGCCGACTCCTGGAAAGAAATAGCTCAGTTAGACTCTACTCCGGATGTCAAATATCGCCGTGCATGGACAATGGCCGAACATGACGGCGAGTTGTTCTGCAGCACACTGCCCTCCGGTCACGTGTATGCCTATTCACAGGGTACGCAAGTTGCTTGGGGATATTCCTTCCCAAACGGTTGGCATCATGTCGCCGCCATGCGATCGCAAGGGACCTTGATACTCGCCCTCGATGGTAGGCAAATTGCGAGATCCAAGATAAATCCAAAATCAGCGACAAATAGGGACGTGCGATACAATTTGACGAATCCAAGCGAATTGCGAATAGGATCGGGCATCCATGGCACGTTAGGGGGCCAACTTAGCGACGTGCGAATTTATGGGAGAGCGCTTTCCGCTGAAGAGCTTCAAGCGCTCGCCCTACAACCACCCCATTAACTCTTGGCGGTCATAATTGAACTCGTAGATCTTGCCAGCCATGACTACGGTGTTCCACGACGGTCGCGAGTATTTTCCGAACTTGGTCCATTCGAGCTGGTTTAATCAAATGATGGTCAAAGCCTGCTTCCATCGACGCTTGCCGATCCGATTCTTGTCCATAGCCCGTCAATGCAACCAAGACAACATGTCTGAGCCTCGGTTGCATTCGAATCTTTTTTGCAACTTCGTATCCATTCAATCCGGGAAGTCCGATATCGAGCAAGATGACGTCAGGTATATAGTCCGCAGCGACTTGAATGGCAGTCAGCCCGTCGTGCGCTGTTCGCACCTCATGTCCAAATCTGCTTAGCAACATAGAAAAGCTGAGTACCGTATCGACGTTATCATCGACGATAAGTATGCGCAGTGGGATTTGGACGACGGCGGGAGTATCGACAAGTGCCTGAACTGGCTCAACGATTCTTGATGGTTCAATTGGGAACCGTACGACGAACTCGCTACCCCGCTTCAAAGTACTGAGTACCTCAACCGTCCCCCCATGTAACTCGGTGAGTCGTTTTACTAAAGCAAGCCCAATGCCTAAGCCACCTTGTGAACGATCAAGAGAGCGTTCTGCCTGCGTAAATAAGTCGAAGATGCACGGCAATAGCTCGGGTGTAATCCCGACGCCAGTATCCTTAACTCGGAGAATGCACTCGCCTGCAACCTGCTCTGCACTAAGCCAGATCTTTCCTTGTTCGTCGGTGTACTTCGCGGCGTTCGTAAGCAGATTGACTAGAACCTGCTCAAGCCTGGCAGCATCTGCGTGGAGCCACATCGGTTCGGTTGGGATCATCACGTTGAGGTCATGCTTTCGCTGCAGCATCAACGGTTTAACTGTCTCAACGGCGGCCGCAATGATTTCACTGACTGATACTGTCACCCTTCGAAGCTGCACCATGCCCGTCGTAATTCGAGAAACCTCGAGAAGATCGTCGACAAGATGCTGCAATTGACTGGTTTGACGTTCGATAATACCTCGCGCTTGCTTTTGAAATTCGTTTTCGTTGCCATGCTGCATTCCGAGCATCTGCACGGCATTGGCAATCGGTGCCAAAGGGCTACGAAGTTCGTGCGAAAGCATGGCGAGAAACTCGTCTTTTCGCCGGTGCAAATCCGATAATTCGGCCGCTTGGAGTTGCATTTGCTTCTCAAGTCGACTGCGTTCCGTAACGTCCCGTGCGGCGGCGAAGACCCCTTGTAGCTTCCTGTCGCGATCATAGATAGTCGTTGCGTTGTAGGATACGATCGTTTGCTGGCCGTCCCTCGCTCGGGCGGTCAGTTCGTAGTTGGTCACTTTGCCTTCAGCCAGCACCAGCTTGATGCCGGCCTCTGCTAAGTCGGGGTTTGTAAAATAGTCCTTGAACGGAGCCCCAATCAATTCGTCGCGAGTGCAGCCTGTGAGCTCTTCCATCTGCTTATTCACATCACTGATGATTCCGCGTGGGTCGGTTGTGATAAGCGCGTCGATGTTCGATTCGATGAGTGAACGCGTGTAAAACTGAAGGTCTCGAACTCGTTGGTCGAGGAGCATTCGTTCGGCTTCCACTTGCTTACGAGCAGTAACATCGCGGGCCGCAGCAAAGACTCCCTGAAGTTTGCGATCACGATCGTAGAACGTGCTTGCGTTGTACGAGACAACCGTTTCTATGCCGCTTTTTGTTCGGGCGGTTAGTTCGTAGTCAGTGACTTTTCCTTCTGTGAGGACCAACTTGATTCCCGCCTCGGCTCGATCTGGGTTAGTGAAGTAGTCTTTGAAGGGCGCTCCGATGAGTTCGTCGCGAGTGGAACCGGTCAGTATCTCCATTTGTCGATTGATGTCGGTAATGATGCCTCTTGGGTCGGTAGTAATCAAAGCATCAATGTTGGATTCAATGAGCGAACGCGTGTAAAACTGTTGATCTCGAACACGCTGATCGAGCAGCATGCGTTCGGCTTCGACTTGTTTACGAGCTGTATTGTCCGTGCCGATAAGTAGGAAGCCGATAATATTTTCTTGAGGGTCGCGAAGTGCGGTCACCGATACAATCGCTGGGAAACGAGTACTATCCTTTCGAATATAGGTCAATTCGTAGATGTCTTCGATTCCGCGCGAGGCTTTGAAGACAAGCGCTTCGAAACCGGGTGTAATGGCCGTTTGAAGTTCAGCGCTCAGGGCTTTGGCACGCGCGATGACTTCCTGCGGATCCGATATATCGGCGGGAGTAATCTTGTTTACGACCTCGGCCGCTTCGTAGCCGAGCATGCGTTCCGCTCCGACATTAAAGATCTGAATGACTCCCTTCTCGTCGGTGGCGATACTGGAAAAATTTGCGCAATTGAAGATTGCGTTCTGCAGTGCGCCAGCCTCGACTAGATTCTCTTCAGCCTTCTTCCTGGCCGTCACATCTTCCATGGCTAGGACCAGCAACTCACCGTGTTCACCCGCTTGAAGTTTGCGGGCGTTGAGCAGCATGAACCGTCGACCAATGACTGGAAATGTATGTTCGAGTTCAAAGTCATCGAAAACGGAGCTCTTGGGCACGATGTCTTCCAGCAGCGTTCGGAGATCTGGAATGTCCCATTGGCCGTTCCCCAGTTCGTATATGAGACGCCCCTCAGTTTCAGCCGCTGAGACTTGAAACGTCTGATAGAAGGCGCGGTTCGCCGATCTCACGCGCAGAGTCGCATCGAGGATGAGCAGGGGCTCACGTACCGTATCGACGATGTTTTGCGCATAAGTCTGAATGTCTTCGACCAGCGGCTGTTGTTCTGACATTGGAATCGTTCGGTAAGTCTACAATCAAGATCACAGCCACGATTAGTCCGCGTAGATTCCAGAAGATGGTTGAATTTTTCCAATCCGAACTGACATAAAAAAACCGACGAAATGTGCGCCCGTTACAGGGCATCACCTCGTCGGCTTACATATTTACCAGTTCTCAGCGTCGCCGAGCAACCATTCATGAAGTCATCCGATTCCATCGAAGCGGCGCTGAATTTGCTCCAGCAGTGCGCGACAACTCCAAGGATAACATGTGTCGAGCCTTAACCGATCGAAAAAAACGGAGATTCGGTTAATTTGTTGCAGATGTTTTCGAGGGCGCGCGTTTGAAAGTTGTTTGACCCATCGCTCCGCAATGCTTCGCAAGTAGAAATCACGTCGGCGGAACGTCCTGCCACACAAATACCTAACTTTCGGCCACGAATTAAATGATTGCACGGAACTTGGCGCAATAGTTGCATTGAAAAAATGCATCAAGACAATTTTGTTTCGTCCAAGTCCATTTCACGAAGGGGAATATGTCATGTTTCGAAGACTATCAACGATCGCAGTATTTGCGTTGGCTAGCTTTTGTACCAGCCCGCTTGCCCACGCTCAGTTCGGTGGCTTGCAAATGCAAGTTGGCGGGTACGGTAACGGAATTGGCATCGGCGGATACGGCAATGGGAATGGATACTACAACTACGGAAATGGTTATCGAAATGGCTATGGCAATCGATTCTATGGAGGCGAATCGTTTTATGGAGGGTACAACAACGGACTACCCTACACGGGGCTCTATCCGAATTTCGGCTATAGCTACGCGCCCCCGGTGTATTATTCTGCCCCATTTCGCTCTTATCCGATCCGACGATATCGCTATCGTTGAGACCTGCAAATTCGGCGGAAAATGGACTGTCTGAGGCTCTTGGCAGCGGAAGAGCGTTAGACGGTCGTGTTTCTAAATCGAATCGTCACCGGCAATTGCTAGCTTGACGGCTTCAGGCATTTTTGCCGGAGGGTCCGCGGCTTCTATCTTATCCTCTTTTTCTCACACTCGTGCCGAATTGGTCGCTGCTGCCTGCGTTACCGTTGTCAAGTGTCGCTATGCCAGCATCGTTTGCAGAATTTGACAATACGGGCGTTCGACCGCCCCAATGGGGAATCAAGTTGAGGAAATAGATTGCAATCCTAATTCCGCCTAACTCCTCATCTTGCTCTCATATTCGCGGGTTATCATAATCACGCTGGGTTCTTCTGTCTCCGCAATTCCTGCAGAGACCTGACCAGGAGTAGTTCGATGTTTCATGCGGCAAGAAGCGGCAAACAACTTTTGGCTTTTGAATGTCTTGAAAACCGTAGATTGCTCAGTGCCGATTTCGGTGCAGCTAAATCAAATGTTGGTTTACCGGAGCTGCCGCCTGTATCTGCCATTATGATACCTGCCTTGACCTCGAATGCTGCTGGCTATGCCGATAGCTTCGAATACCTCCCAGAATTCTCGTCGGACAACTCTGTCCAACTCCCGCCGCTGTTAACGACTCAAATTGGCGAATTTGTGTTGGATGAGTTGGAAACTAACGATATTTGGCGGGACGATTTGGGTCCCAACCGAGAGCAGACTCAAGTAGTTTCCTTGGAGACGATTCAGTTCATTCAGAGAAGTCTGATTAATTCCCAATCGTCAATCGCTCCAAATCTAATTATCGAACTGACGGCACTAAAGGCGGCATCTTCGCAACAAGTTGTGAATGTTCACATTCAAGATACTGATGAAATCGAAGTCGACAACGTTGAGATCGCACTTGAACTTCGCAAGCTAACTGCGACCGTGGAAGGCACATCCACGAGTGCCAACATCGTCGTCGCAAAACCTAACCATATAGTGCCTGGTCATGCAGTGACTAGCCATACAGTGGCGACTTATGCTGCGAACTTTGCGATGCCCCTTGTGAGGAGTTTAGCAAAAATGGATGTGGCCGTGGCTCCTGAGCAATCCCTGATGAGCCAGCCGCATCGCGAAAGTCTGTCCAAGAGCACTTTAGTTGCCGAAAATGTAAATCCGATCCAACTAGCGACTAGACCATCTCCATCGGAGTCTGATCCCTCGGCAGTCGCTTCAGAATATTTTCCCGACATTGACGCTCCGCTGGGCGGGGAAACAAATCCCGTGGCCGAATCCTTATCCAGCAATCGTCCGCTTACAGGCATACCGCCAATCGAAACGCCTGTTGCATTGGACAGCGCGCCAAAATTTCTGACTGATGTGGTGACGAGATTGGCGCCAGCCACGGGGGTACTTGTTTCTGCTGGATTGTCCGGGGACTATGAAGCCATCGATCTAGCCATGAGTCAATTGCTATGCGACTTGGACACAGTGCGTGCAGATGCGAATTTTCATATTGATGAGTCAATTTTGCGAGGGTTGGCTGGCACGGCAGTTGTGGGGGCAATTGCTATTGAGATCGCGCGGCGACGAACACGTGAAAAGGGGCGTTTGAATCGCGTCACTATTGAAGAACACTTGGCAATCTGGATGTACCCAGAGTGCTCAGGTCTCTCGGGCGGGCCGACAATATGACGAACAGTGAAACCGCGTTTGATTCGCTGTTGGTGCGTCTGAATTCCGGCGACTGGTCAGCAGCCGAAGTTGTATTCCAACGCTTCGAACCCTATTTGAGGATGATCGTCCGTAGGCAGATCAGCGGAGCGATGCAATCCAAATTTAACTCGTCCGATATTGTGCAATCGGTATGGGTCGATTTGCTGCAAGGCTTCCGCAAAGGCCGATGGAAATTCGACGACGTGGGGCATCTGCAAGCGTTCCTGGTAAAGGTCACGCAGAATCGATTTCTGGATCGAATACGCCAACAACGCACACCGCTACAACATGAGCGGGCATTGACGGTCGCGGACGAAAGCCAAATCGCTCACGATCGCACGCCTCGGGCAAGTCAGGAAGTACGCCTTGTAGAATTATGGAGCGAGATCACAAAAACTTGTTCGGAGCCACACCGCGTTTTACTTGAACTGAAGCGTCAGGGTAAATCGCTCGGTGAGATCGCCGCGCAAACCGGTTATCACGAGAGTAGTATTCGCCGCATTTTGTACGACCTCGCCCGCCAGTTCGTCGCCAACCATAGTTCGAATAAACGCTCGCTTAATTAACTCAATCAGCTGGAACGTATTAGCGTGCGGTTCGCGTTACGGACTGCGGCGGATCCTAACTATTTGTCGCAATGCGTTTCGTTGAATGCACCGCTATTCGATATGACCAGCCTTTCTCGACAATTAACGCCACAAGCTCAGCGACTCGTCGATCTATTGGCGGAAGCGTGGCGAAGCGGTCAGCGTTTTCCGATCGAGGAACTTCTCAAGAGCCACCCGGAAGTCGATCATAATTCCGATGTGATCATCCCGCTGATTTACGAAGAGCTCTGTCTACGCGAGGAACGCGGGGAAGTTGTCGAGCGACAGGAATATACGCTCCGTTTTCCGCGTTGGCAGCATCAATTGGAAATGCTGCTCGACTGCTACGAGCTATTAGCGTTTCCTAGTCGCAGCGTACGATTTCCAGAGATCGGCGAAACACTTGGTGACTTTGAACTAATTGCTGAATTGGGACGCGGCGCAGCCGGTCGCGTATTTCTTGCGCGGCAAACAGCGCTTTCGGACCGCTTTGTAGTTCTCAAAGTGACGCCGTGTATTGGCGACGAGCACCTGTCACTGGCACGTTTGCAACACTCGAGCATCGTTCCTGTTTACTTAGTGCAGGAATTTCCTGATAAGGGACTTCGTGTACTGTGCATGCCCTATTTGGGCGGACTGACACTGTCGCAGATACTCGACACCCTTCGGAACACTCCACCGCAGAAGCGCTCGGGGCTGGACATTTCCGGATTACTTGACAGTGCCCTGGATGCTGAGCCGGGCCATTTCGGTATCCGTGGGCCCGCACGGCAGTTCTTGTCGAGCGCGACCTACTCGCAAGCGGTGTGCTGGATCGGCGCTTGCTTAGCCGATGCGTTACACTATGCGCACGAGCGCGGATTGCTCCACTTGGATGTCAAGCCATCGAACGTGCTTTTGACTAGTGATGGACAGCCGATGCTGCTTGATTTCCATTTAGCTCGTGAATCGTGCGAGTTCGCGGCTCGACGCGTCGATTGGATTGGCGGAACGACGGGCTATATGGCTCCAGAGCAACAACAGCTGCTCAATTCGTTGCGCGACGGTAAGAGCAGTCATTTGCTGGTGGACCGACGATCAGACATTTACGCATTGGGAGTATTGCTAAACGAGCTAATTACTGGAAGTATGTCAATTGGAGATGTTGAGCATTCAGCCATGCTTAACAACGATGGAGGTACACGCGGTGTCATTGAAAAATGTTTGCGTGTCGATCCAAATCGGCGTTTCCAGAGTGCGGAAGACGTCGCGAAAGAACTAAGGCGATGTCTGGTTGAGCCGAGCCGCATCACGAATTCCATGAGTGAACGCATGACTACGCGTTTCTGGCGACGTTGGCTGCCGATGCTTTGGGCAGCAGCTTGGTTCACGAGTTTGTATTTGCTGCAGACGATATTGACTCGAAACGAAAATGCTAAAGCCTTGCTTGCACAAGCGACTGGGCTTACCCGTGACAATGAGACGCTCGAAGCAACTCGCCTGCTTCACGCGGCATCCGAGCGCATTGCCTGGCTACCCGGTTCAGGGCAATTAAGAACCCAAATTGACGATCAATTAAAGTCTACCGCGCGAGTTGAAGCGGCGTTGCATTTGCATATCGTGGTTGATCAACTTCGCTCCCTGGATGGTCCGCGTACGTTACCCGACTCTCAACTTCGTGGCATCTCGGCGCGTTGTGAACAACTTTGGAACCGCAGACAGAAGTTGGCGGAAACAATGGGTATTGACGCGCTTTCAAACGATTGGGAAGAGCCGCGAATCGATCTACTTGATTTGGCGATACTGTGGACTGACCTAAGAATTCGTTTGGCGTCAGACAGTGAGGTGAATCATGTGCGCAAGCTGAGCCAGGAAACTTTGTTGGAAGTCGTTCGGCTCGTGGGACCGACCCCAGTCGCGTATCTGGAAATTGCTCGACACTTGCAAAATACTGGCCTGTCGACTGAAGCTGAGAAATTTGCTGCATTGAGCCATGACGCGCCTCCGCAATCCGCGTGGGGACACTACGAATTGGGCCGTTCGCTCATGCAATCCGATCAATTCACTGAAGCAGAGAGAGAGTTTCAACTGGCTATCAAATTGGCCCCCGATCATTACTGGTATCAGTTCTATGCAGGCGTCGTCGCCTATCGACTTCGCAAGTTCCCGGACTCGATCGCCGCATTTGGAGCCTGCATTGCTTTGCAGCCTAACCGCGCTGAAAGCTTCAACAATCGCGGCCTCGCCTACGTAGGGAATCTTCAGCCCGATAGGGCTGAAGTAGACTTCGCACAAGCCAAGCGACTCGCCACTCCTGCGCCGTAGCCGATTCTCGCGCGAACGAAGCAGCTCCGGCAGCCGAAGACCACATCATGGAAGCTCAGTGAAGCACTTTCGCAGTAAATGCCATGGTCTATTTAATGGACAAATCAGGCATTTCTCAAAATTCGAAAAGATCTGGCGCGCGCCTTGCCGAGCAAATTCCGTTGATATTAATAGAGCCAAAGAAATTGGATGCCCACACAGGCTTGAACGGAGCCCCAACTAGTCAAAGTGAGTCTATCATGCTGGTCTTGAGTCGCAAGGCAGGTCAACGCATTGTCATTTCGGAGGAGATTACGATTACAGTTCTCGATGTGCAGGGGAGTCGCGTGCGTATCGGCTTCGACGCTCATCCGTCGGTGATGATTCGGCGTTCCGAAATACCCTTCGGGCACCCCGTCAAGATCGTCGGCGAGAATGTTGAAGTCGACAACAAGGTGGAACGCGTTTCTCATTCCCTGTAGCTAATGCTAATTGAGGAAGCGATGAATTTCCGACTCACGCTCGGCTTCTACTGCTGATGTCGCTGTGCTGTGGAGAGAACGGCCAAGTGAAACGTGGATCGCCTCTCGCCAACACGACTTTAAACGACGACCGTGGCTATTCGTAAGCGGCAATCCAACCTTCCGTTGGGTAACCAATCGTCTGCGGGTTTCGGCTAAGCCTTTACGCGGCTGCACGACGAAGCAGGAAATTCTGAATATATTTAAAGAATCGCGCGCGCTTCATCGTTGCATTTACGTTGATATTGTTGTCAGCACGTTCTGACCTCCGAAATTTCGAAAGATTCGGTGCTAGCATTGCCAACAAGGAAGTTCAGGTAATATTAATGTCCGTTTCTATGGTCTGTCTTTTCGCAGCGATTGGCTGCGAAGTGGTCGCCACCACGGCGCTCAAGTCATGTGAGTCCTTTAGCAAACCACTTCCGTCCTTGATCGTTTTGGTTGGTTACGCAGCCACTCTCTTCCTTTTTTCTGAAGCCCTCAAAGAGATGAACGTGGGTATCGCCTATGCCATTTGGGCCGGCCTTGGCATTGTACTTGTGACGGCATCTAGTGCAGTCCTCTTTCACCAATCGCTCGATGCATGGGGAATCGTAGGCATTACTTTGATCCTAGTCGGGGTGGCTGTTCTGAACGTCTTATCCAAAGCGACACTTGCCACCTAGTTTCAACCAAACATCCCATAGACGAGCTCCATGTTATTGAAAGTGCAAGGATGCCATTCCAACGGAAGCGAGGCATGATCGTCATAGCGGCATTTGCTTTCGTCGCTCTGTGCTGCGGTTGCGTCTTGCCGGCTTATCGCTATGGCCGATACAAGGACTCGATGTATCCGGCAACGGGTGCCGCGACTAATCCCCTCACGTACGATCCGCCACATCCGAAGCTTGACCTACTAGAAAAAGCCCTCTTCCGTCCGGTCGATGGAATCGTGAATGCGCTAGGAGCTGGTCATGCAGATCATCGATTGCGTGAAGAGCGGATGCAAGAATCTCTAACCACTACACTAGATTACCTTGGCAAGAACAACTTGAATGAAGTTTATGTCGATATCAGACGCTACAACCCTCGCGCTCAATGGCGGAGATTACGCGAGAACAATAAAGTTCACCCCTTCTGGAAATACACGGCAGGCTCAGTAACTTGGGCAGCCGAGTCAATTCTGCCGCCGCGATTGTTTCGTTATAGCTATTACAACGCGTATACCAACACGCTCGCGATGAACTCGGTATGGCGAGAGTGGAACATCTCCGAAGCGGCGCGGGCCAAGGACTTCCTCGGCGCTCGCTTTCCCGGCACCTATGCGGTCGCCCAGCATATTCCTTTCGTCCCTATTTATCAGGAGGTTCGCATCGGCACCGATGCACTAACCTATGCGAGAGCAATAGGGGATCGCGAGTTGGAACTAGAACTCTATCCCTATGCTTATGGAGAAATATTCGGGAGTGCCGTGACTGAGGCGGCTATAGTCGTTCCAGGATTGTCAGGCCTACCGTTTTATAGTTCTCCTTTGATTTGGGGCAGCAGTTTTGCAACGGGCTTTGGCTTGGGACATCTACAGAAATCTCGGTTGGAATTAGCTGAACAGTTTGACCAAAGTGGTGGCACCCATGACTTGATCGATTACCGTATTGACCACTTGAATTCAGGGTACCTCAAAAATGTGCAAATTCAGTAAGCAACAAATCATCAGCCTATTCCTATGGCTAGCAGTCCTGGGTACATCGCATGCACAAACCGAACTGCGAGATTATCAAGTGCTGGTCAACGGCAAGGATTCCGGCTCACTTAGCGTCAAGTATTCACCAGAAAACGCTGAGTCGGCGCGTATTGAGATACGCTCGCGCATCACTTGCAAGGTGCTGTTCGTTAAGTACACCTACGAAATTCACGCAGTTGAATTCTGGACTAACCGGAGCCTGGCGGCAGTTGAATCGATCGTTGATGACAACGGTAGCCGAACGCAGCTCTCCCTACGAACAAAGAACTCGGGACAGCTACTGCGAGTGAACAAGACGAATTGGCATTCCACGGCTTGCGCTGCGACCACGACGGTGGTAATGCTGCCCGACATCGAGTCAAACTCGAAGGTGCACTTATTGGATGTCGACTCAGGCGAATTACTTGAGACGACTTGGAAATACCAGGGATTTGACACGATAGATGTCGCAAATAAAGCGGTTTCTTGTCCTCATTTCAAAGTAGCCGGAGGATTGAGTTCGGATATTTGGTTCGATGATCAACGTCGACTTGTCAAGCAAACGATTCGCGAGAGCGGATACGAAATCACAGTTCAGCAAATCCAATAGTACGGAGTTGCGATATTCTTTGAAAGGATTCGAAAGATGCAAAATGTTTTGATTACTGGCGTTACTGGCTTGCTTGGTGGCGAGCTCCTACGCGAGTTGTGTAAGTGCAATCTCACAAGAATTACTGCCTTGATTCGTAGGAGCGAAATGCAGTCGCCGTTAGGACGCTTCGAATGTCGGATGGCACGCAGCGGCGCGGATGTAAGCGATTATGCCGACAGAACGAACGTCGTGGAAGGAAACATCGTGCTTCCCAACTGGGGGTTGCAAGCGAATGACCTACGAGACTGCCAAAATAACATTGATACGATTGTCCACTGCGCGGCAGATACATCGTTCATTCGCGAAGAGATCGTTGCCGAAACGAACATTCGCGGCACCAAGCATTTGATCGAACTCGCGCGTGGGGCGCAACGCCCACCGCGTATCGTCTATATCAGCACCGCCACCAATGTCGGCTGTGTTCAGCACTGCTGTCTGAAAGAAGACGATGGCTGCCAAGCGGATAACATGCATCACAATGCATATACTCGCTCCAAAGCGATTGCTGAAAACATGCTTCGCGAATCGGGCTTGGAAGTTCTTGTCATTCGTCCGACTATTGTGCTTAGTGCCGGATTGAGCGATCGCGTTTTTGCTCGCAATATCATGTGGTTCGCTCCACTGCTATACCAATTCGAGGCCCTGCCAGTCGATCCCTGCTCCGAATTGGATGTCATTTCGATTGAGTTTATGGCTAGATCGACAATCGAGTTACTGAAGTCTCCCGATTTGCGGCACGATTGCTATCACGTGTCAGCGGGCAAGCGCCATGGCTTCACCATTCACGAGGCCCTCGGCTCGATGAACCAAGTTTACCAACGGCCAGCCCCGCAACTTATTTCGCCGGAAAACTGGACCATGCGTGAGCAACGAGAGTATGTGCGCACTCGTGAGCAGCGGATGGTCTTTCACGCGCTTCGTTATTACTTGCCTTTTCTAAACATGGACGTGACCTATGATAACGACCGTTTGTACGCTGAGCTTGGACAGCGAACTCCAAAATTCGATACGTTCGAATCCTATGCCGAGCAGCTTCTTGGTCAGATCGATCTGGGCGAAGCCCTCCAAGAAACAGCCATTCCTTAGTGCATTGGAAAACAGACGCGATTCTTTCGCCACTCCAGGAATGAGAGCATCCACAGAACATCTGCCTTGAATAGAGTTGGCCGAGGATGCAGATTGAAAGTTCACCGACGAGCCAGTGTACCGCCAGGCGGCCTACACTGGCGTCAAGGAAAACAAGGCTCAGATGACGTTTCGCCTGGGAAACATGAAGAAAAACAAGCGGGTGGGGAGGGATTCGAACATACATTAGCCGAAAAGGTACCTGACACCTTTTCCACTCAGCTACCTCACGAGCTTGGGCAAAATGCGCTCGATTAGCTTCCTCGCTGCAGCTTGCAATCCACTCTTGGCGGCGATTTGTTCGGCAAGATCAACGGCAATGGTCGTCTCAGCGTCAGAGGTCAACACATTTCCATCTGCCTGTGCGATCACTTGCAACTCAACGCGACACTGAATCGAAACCAAATTCGCATGAGTGGACGCGAACTGCGAAAATGCCTCGCCTTTTATTCGAATGTCCGCTCGCGAAGAATTTGCATTGTCGGCTGCGATCAACTTAAATCCGAGCTCTGCCAGAATACGTTCACATTCTGTTTGGGCTGCGGGGTCAAAGGTCTTTTGACCCAAGTGACGCTCTGCAATTGGGACCATCGAACCAGGCGTTCTAGCTCCCGCAGTGTCAAAGGTCTGTTGACCCAAGTGACGCTCTACAATCATCACCGTTATGCTGGGCAGAGTTTTTCCGTCAAGTTGCTTCTTTTGCTTGGTTAACCATTCCTCGATGGATTCAGATTTGGGTAGCAGCGTATCCACTTTGTTCGCGACAATTTGATCGATCTGAACTGCGAGTTGACCAACAAGTTCACCGAGATCAGAGTTGACTGAACCCTTAACAGACGCTCCCGATAATCGGCTCGTTTCAGTCCCAATAATCTTAGCAATCAAATACAAATCCCCCTTAACTTGCAAGACGGATCCGGTAATCAGCAGCTTTGCCCCTGTCAGCTTTCCAACGCGAGTGGCTTCATCGGCGTTTACGACCCCAGATTTACTCAGCTTCAATTCGTCAAAGACACTGTTGAGCAGTTGCCTTTCGACTAAGGCGATATGCTCCGAAGCGATCAACTTGGCAAGCAGTAAATCGGCGACTTGCGAGGCTTCATTGTGAGCAGCGCCTCGATTTTCAAATGGCAAGATAGCGGTGGGAGTCGGCTTCTTCGGCTCATCCGCCACCGCAGAATTCCCAAGCGTCATTAGAAAAATTGTCGCCAACGCATTCAGTATATGGAATGTTAACTTCATCGGGTTCTCACTTTTGACCAACTGCTTGAACAGTCGATTTACGCTGTAGGGAATTAACCAAAATGTGGGTTAGCAACTCACGTGGAACTGGCGATTCACGCCACCGAGCAATCAAAGGAACTCCAACGAAAAGGCTGCCACCCGTGTTCTCTTTAATTTGATACTCGACAAGTTGCCAAATATGAGAGCCTTTTTCGGGAACAAGCACAAGCTTGCTCTCCTCGACGCGCGCGCCCCACCCGGCTGAACGATCAAGGTTTGGCCAAAAATTCGAATCGAGGTTCGTGGGGTACCAATCGGATGGTTCCAGTTGCGAAAAGTTGATCTTCTTAAAGCGATCTCCTGACAGTCGTAACGGCCAAGTTGATGAAGTTGTTGGGCGAAGGACAATTACAAATTTCCCACCCTTTTCCCAGTCATCAACAGCCTTCACCAAGTTATAATCCCATGCAACGCCCTCACCAACGATCACGATCGAGTCGTTTGGAAGTCCACTAAACGAAGTGACAATTTTCGGTTCCATCGCTAGTTCCTTGAATGCGGCAATGGTGTCTCCAGCCGAATCATAGATCGCTACTCCGGCCTTCGTCAGTTGCTGCCTAACATGAGTAAGCGAATCCTTTGATCGCAACCGCAACGGTGATGTGGATTCCGATTGGGAATCTTTAAGGCGAAAGATAAGCGTTGCTTCGAGGACGACACCGGGATTGACCATTGGGGTCGCGAAGTCAAACGACCAACATTGCTCAGTCGACCTCAGTGTGCTTTTACCTTGGGCAAGAATCCTGTTTGCACATACTATTCTCCAGTCAACCTTATTGGAGTTGGGAGAATCTTGCTGCAATTGCGGGCCAAGCGACAGGGTACATGTCGCGTCACCAAACTGATCGATCTGCCCAGCGTTCACTTGTGCTAACGCTCGATCACTCGCAACACAAAGAAGCAGGCAGTGCATACCAAATAGTACTACAGCGCAGACAGGAGCTTTCGATGCCAATGTCAGGCCCGACGCTACTTTTGCGGAGCAAAAGGCGACGATCTTGCGCTGTAGTAATAGCAAGCCAATCGCCGCTAGGTTTATTCGCCTTTTTGCTGAATTGCTAGTGTTTAAGATTCTTTGGAGATCCATCAGAAAACTCCTGGTTCGCACGGCTTCAATCGCGCAAAGGCTAGGACTAACCGCAGTGACCTACCGTTTTGGATTTCGGACCAAACAACTTTAGGGTCGTTGGATAGGCAGTGCTCGCTTTGCTCAGTGGCTCTGGCTGCTGTCGACACGGCGACTTCTGCCCACAATGATTGATCTGGAAGTAAATGGGACCAATACTTGACGACTAAGCCTGAGTGTTGTGGCAAAGTGAAATGTTGGTCATTACCTCCGATTACATCTTCAGTGTGGAGCGTCTGCCAACTGTTGTCGCTTGCGCGCTCTTGCAGCACAAAGCGTAGGATCACTGGTGAAGATTGCTGAACAGCCAGCTCGCGCGTTCCGAAATCAAATTCAACTCGGTCGCCGCATTGACGAATCACCGGGACGTTATGCTCGAACACGCGGTCCAACTCGCAATACAACTGCTCATTCCGAAGGATGTCCTCGGCCGAAAAGGAACAAGATATGGCTTGGCCCAGTTTCGTACTTAAGTCTATCTGCAGAGTTTCACGATGGGGTGCAAATTGCCAAATGCCGACTGCCAACAAAAGCAAAGCAGCAACGGATAAAAGCAAAGTCCGATTTCGCCAAAGTCGTTGATTGGCTATGGAACTTGGACTCAACCTCGATTCGCTCTTTGGCAATGCACTTGAATTCTGTGAGGCCTGTTCGATTGCAAGCTGTTCAAGAAAACGATTGCGCATTCGTTCGCGCTGGGCAGCGTCGCAATCGAGTTGAGTGTGCCAACGCATCAATTGTTGATCGATTTTCCGATCGATACGCTCGTCGTTAGGAGATGTCATGTGAGTTCTCGTCAATTCAATCTAGGTATCAATCCATAACCTTTGCAGCGACAATTCTTTGCGTAGCGACTTTTTAGCCTCGGCAATTCGTTGATAGATGGCGTCACTGGAGCAGCCTTCCATTTCGGCAACTTCGGCGGCAGAATGTCCTTCCATCACCATCATCACTAATGCGGTGCGTTGTTTTTCTGTCAGTTTTCGGAGTGCATTGGCAACGCATTGACTCACGTCGTCGCGGCTAGCGTGAACCTGTCCAGACGGGTCTGCATCTGCATAGCTTTCAATATTCTCGATTTCTTTCAGCCGTTGCGCGAGTGTTTTCTGGCGGCGGCGTTCACTGCGAATCGTGTTTAGCAAAATCGTATAAGACCACGTACGAAAGCATCTACTCGTGTCGAACGTATCGATTGCTCGTACAATCTTCAGCATCGTTTCCTGCGCTACATCTTCCGCGTCATCGGTCGTCAGCAACATTGCTCTTGCAGTCCCGAAAAACTGTCCGAGATATCGATCCGCTAGAGTCGCAATTGCCGAGGAATCCGCACGAACTCGCCATCGTTCAACGATTTGTTCATCCGATTCGTAAGTCACTTGCGTTCAACGTACCAAATTGATCTCGAGTTAGGATCAAATTCAAAGTGATCAAAGTGCGTTATGAATCCTTCTCCGCATTTCTGAAATAGATCCCATGGTTCTGCATCAACGTTTGAACGGTGAATCTGGCCATCAGGCGTATAAAGAATGGTATGTGAGATCACATCATTCCCGAGAAAAAAGAACTGCCAGGCGTCGCTCTTGTTGTATTCCCCATAGCGACTTAACTTGCCATCTTTCCCTGAAAGTAGCCACGGAGTTTGCACGGGTTCGATCCAGATGCCAGCTGGAACACCTTGAACCATCTGCTTGGTCTGCTCCCAATATGCTTGTTCTCTCTGGTGTTCTTTTAGAACCAGTCCGTCCTTGGATTGAGCCCAGGATGACTGAAATTCGCTATGATTCACGTACTCGTTCGATACCGGTGTGAATCGCCAGAGCCCATTGCGAGAAAATGGAAGAGAGTTGTCTTGGATGTTCATCCAGAGACAATCGTTAGGCTTGTCGGCGACGATAGACATAATGAAAAAACTACCACGGCCATCGATCAGATTGCGTGGCGCTACGGAAACCGACGAAGCAAGCAACTCGAAAGATTTTGCCTTCGGATCGAAGCTGGCAAATGCATCACGGTAAGCAATGTACATGCGGTCTTTTAGCCATGCCATACACAGCACGTTGTTGGATGGAGCCCCTTCAGCTTCGGTAAAACTCTCGACAACTTGCGAGCCCTTGTAAACAACTGCGAAGCCTTTGTCGCGAGATTTTACAAAGTAGGCATCGGGACTGTCGATTACTTGAAAACCATCAGAAGCAAACTTAAACGCTGGTGTAATTGTATGGAGCGTTCCGTCAGGCAAGTAGAGTCGCTGCAGCAGCACATATTGGTGGGGTCGACTCCATGCGAAAACAACCTCTGGGGCAAAATTCGAATCGCCACTTTCAATCACATTTACACATATCGGTTGGAAGTCGCTGGGACCAAGGTTCGTCAGCTTAATCCGCCTCGCTCGAAATTTACCCCACAGGTCTGTCGACTCGCTTAACGCAGGAGGCTTTTCCATCAGCCCACGTTGCTTAAGATCGTCGACAATCCTGGAGCGAAATTGACGCGCTTCGTAGTTTTTCTCATCCGCATATTCAAGTACTTTGAGAACGGACGTCGCAAAGTCTATATTGTTTTCTTTCGCTCGTATTAGGATGAGTCCATAGACGCTTTGCCATTGGGCTAGTAGTTCATCGGGGTTGCGCGTCGCGTGAGCTCGTTTTAAGATACTTTCAAAGTACTCGGCCTCGTACTTAGAACGCAAAACTCGCGGGGGGAGCTCATGGCAAAGGATCTTCAAAACGTTAGAGTTTTGAATATCTACTCCTGAATCGTGAATGAGCGTTAGCAACTCCATGGCCGCCCTCGAACCGCGGTCATCCCTGAATACAGTTTGTCCATAAAGATTCGCAAACCGAGCACAATCGCTCTCATCCTCTGCCAGTCTTTTCTGAAACTCCGAAGGTTCGGCGAGCAAGTTAAGTTGCTCTTGAACGGCATAATA